>JABDBX010000143.1 GCA_013288445.1 Bacteroidota bacterium | reverse complement strand
CCGCCTGCTCCAAGGCAACATATGGGCATAAAAAAACTCCCGGCAACGCCGGGAGTTTTTTTACGGAACATTTACTGATTTCGTGAGGCTGCTTCGTTCCTCGCAGTGACGCGAGTCGTGTTTTTCAAGCGGCACGGTGTATCGGAATTAGATTACTTCTGCACAGCTATTTTGCCATTGTAGCTAACGCTGCCAGACTTAACGGATATTAAATATAGACCATTCTGAAGGCTGGAAATATCTATTTTAGATAATCCAGATGCGGTATTAAGGTCAACATTTGCCGAATATACATTACGGCCTGTGATGTCGGTTATGGTTACAGCAGCATTGCCGGTAGCCTGGTTGCCCCATTCGATGTTCAGGGTGTTCACTGCCGGGTTAGGATAAACCGAAACTGCATCGTTTGTATTCAGTACCGGGTTGCTCGAAGGTGTAACCGTAGTTGGTGTAATAGTACCATTCGATGTATGTTGTTTGAAGTCAACTGCAGCTACTATTTCAGCCCCTGCGCTTAGCGTAACGGTTGCAGATGTAGTGTAATACTTATAAGTCTCAGGGTATATTACATAAGTACCATTAGCAATCGGCCCGAAGGAATAAGCGCCTGTAGCATCGGTATAGGTATAGGTGATGATGTTGCCAGCGGTATTTTTAAGGTAAATGAGCATACCCACGGCAGGTGCATCGGGGGAAGTTCCCCTGCCTGCGCCGGAAAATACATTGCCGCCTATAAAACCAGGGCCAGCCGGAACTGTGCCATAAACCATAGTAATATTCAGCACATCAGCGCCACTTGCATGGGTTACTGTAGCAGCAGAATCCCAATGAGGGGTAGAGAGGCTGTATGTAGGTATGTATCCGCTTGCACCTGCTACTGAACCTACAAGTGCTGCCTTAGCCATGTAGCTGCCTGCTGGCTCGCCACTAAATTCGTAATATGGGGTGCCACTTGCCATGCAGGTAGTTGTAGAGTCTTCAGCAGTTACCGAGCTATCAGCTGGGTTATACTGGATGAGCCACACCTTGAAAACATCTGTTGAAGAGCCACCGGAATAGGTAATGCTGCCGGAAATTGTGTTCCCGGTTACGGTAACAGTAGCAGTGCCTGTGCAGCCCGCTGCGTCAGTGCCTATAACAGAATAAGTAGTGGTGCCTGATGGCGTAAGTGTAGCCGATGAGCAGGTAGGGCAGGAGAGGCCCGTTGTTGGCGACCATGAATAGCTGATCGCACCGCTGCCGGTAAGCGTTACAACGCCACCGCAAGCTGCCGACGATGATGCGGTAACGGTAGCAGCGTCAGTGGTCATAGTAACAGAACTCGAAGCTGATGATGGGGTAGCGCAAGCCAAACTGCTGGCCATGGTAACAGATACCACATCGCCAGACGCAGGCACATAACTGTAAGTGGATGACGTGCCCACTACAAGTCCGCCAACGGTCCAACTGTAAGTAGGCGACGTACCCCCGCTTGTTGGTGTAGCGGTGTAAGAAACAGTAGAGCCCGCACACACGGTTGTACCAGGGGTTGCTGTGATGCTCACCGCAGGCGTGGCGCCGGTAACCACCGTAACAGTGGCACTGCCAGACATGCTGGCCGTGCAGCCGGTAGCAGGGTCAGACGCCATTACAGAATATGTACCAGCCATAGTCATAGTGCCAAAACTAATTGGCAAGCCGGTTCCATATATAGGAGTACCCATTGGAACGCCGGCAATGTATAGCTGGTAAGCTATACCAGTGCTTGACGCAGTGATACCGATAGGAAGTCCTGTTCCTCCTGAGCAATAGCTGCCACCGCCAGTAACGGCATAGGCTGTAGGTAATGGGCTAACAGTTATTGTAGCGCTGCCAGTCATAGTAGTAGTGCAGCCGCCCGCACTTGTTGCAACTGCTGTATAAACGCCGGGAGTGGAAAAAGAGCCAAAAGAAAGCGCGGTACCGGTACCTGAAATAGGTGCGCCCACAGTACTCGATGCATTATACAACTGGTAACTTATGCCAGCATCAGAACCGCTTAGGGTAAGCGCAGATCCCGAACTACCAGCGCAAAGGCTGCCGCCACCAACAAGCGAATATGGCATTGGCATTGGGCTAACGGTAACCGTTTTGCTGACAGAGCAGCCGCTGGTAATATTATAAATAATAGTAGTAGTACCATAAGACAGACCCGTCACCACGCCGCTGGTAGCGCCAACCACCGCTATCGATGGAGTAGCGCTCGTCCATACTCCGCTGGGCCAGGTATCGGCTTCTGTAACGGAAGACCCCGCGCAAACTGTAGAACTACCCGTGATGCCCGGAGGAGCAGATAATACGGTTACTGTTGCGGTTACATAACTACCGCCAGTACTTGTATAGGTAATCACTGCCATGCCGGAGGTTACCGGGGTAACTACGCCGCCGGCGCTTATGGTTATGATACCGGATGCGCTGGTTGTCCAGGTTCCACCAAAGGTGGCGTCTGTCAGCACAATGGAGGAGCCTATGCAGATGGTGTCTGCGGGCCCAGGAGTAATGGGAGCCGGGGTTTGCGCCTTGCTCGTGGCGCACAGCAATAAGGCAAGAATTGATAGATAGATGTGTTTCATACGGTTTGGTTTGTTTTTTTTAGGTTTTTGGAAGGTTATGTTTTATGATTTGGAATGTGCTGCTTGGTTTCTGGGGTTTGTTTCTTTGGAATTTGTTTTTTGGAATTTTGAATTTACTACTTGGGATTTACAATGGAATTTGGAATTTATTCATTTGGAATTTACCCTTACAATAGTACATAAAATATCTAATAAGTAAGAAAAATATTTCCCCTATTAAGAAAGGCGTAAAAAAGCGATTCAATGTTAGTATCCGGGTTACATATTTATATTGTCAGTTTAAATATAAAATAACTGATTGTAAAAGCCCTGCGGTATCAGTTTTGACAACTTTTCAAAGGTTGTCAAAACTACAACTCACGAAAAACCCCGCCACCTGATTAGGCAACGGGGTTCGTTAGAAGGTTGTACCACACCTTTTTCTGGTGTGGGACAACTATATAGATTCTGTTTACTTCTGTACCGCTATTTTGCCATTGTAATTAATACTGCCAGACTTAACAGATATTAAGTACAATCCGTTCTGCAAGGCAGAAATATCTATATTAGACAAGCCGGATGCAGTATTAAGGTCAACGTTTGCCGAATATACAATGCGGCCTGCGATGTCAGTTATCGCTACATCGGCATTACTAGTAGGCTGGTTGCCCCATTCAATGCTCAGGGTATTCACGGCAGGGTTAGGATAAACAGAAACGACATCGCTTGCACTCATTACCGGGTTGCCTGAAGGCGCGACGGTCGTTGGCGTAATAGTGCCATTGGACGTATGTTGTTTGAAATCGATAGCAGACACCACTTCAGTCCCTGGGCTTAGTGTAACGGTCTCAGAAGTAGTGTAATATTTATAAGTTTCAGGGTAGATCATGTAAGTGCCATTTGCAAGTGGGCCAAAGGAATATGCGCCTGTGGCATCGGTATAAGTATAGGTGATGATATGGCCCGCGGTATTTTTAAGATAAATGAGCATACCCACTGCTGGTGCATCAGAAGTACCCCTGCCAGCACCCGAGAAAACATTGCCACCTATGAAACCAGGCCCGGCAGGAACGGTACCATAAACCATTGTTATATCCAGCAGATCAGCGCTGCTTGTATGCGTAACTGTTGCCGCAGAATCCCAATGAGGAGTAGAAAGGCTGTAAGTGGGAATGTAACCGCTTGTGCCTGCTACCGAGCCAATAAGCGCTGCCTTAGCCATGTAGCTGCCTGCTGGCTCGCCGCTGAATTCGTAGTATGGTGTACCGCTGGCCATGCAGGTAGTAGTAGAATCTTCGGCGGTTACTGTGCTATCGGCTGGGTTGTATTCGATGAGCCATACTTTGAAAACATCTGTTGAAGAGCCACCGGAATAGGTAATGCCGCCGGAAATGGTGTTCCCGGTAACTGTAACTGTTGCGGTGGCAGTGCAGCCCGCTGCATCAGTTCCGGTTACTGTATAAGTAATAGTACCCGATGGCGTAAGTGTAGCCGATGAGCAGGTAGGGCAGGAGAGGCCCGTTGTTGGGGACCAGGAGTAAGTGGTAGCGCCGCTGCCGCTAAGAGTTACCACTCCGCCACACGCAGAGGAAGATGAAGCGGTAACCGTAGCGGCATCAACTGTCATAGTTACACCAGTTGTCGCCGTTGTTGGTGTAGCGCATGGATCGCTACTGGTCAACGTCACACTCACAATTTCCCCAGATACGGGTATACGACTATAACTCGACGTTGTAGCACCAGGAACGATAAGTCCATTCACCCGCCAAACATAAGAAGGCGATGTGCCACCGCCTGTAGCGGCAGCATTGAATGTAGTGGTTGTGCCTGCGCATACCGTTGTGCCAGGAGTCGCTGAGATGCTTACCGCAGGCGTAGTAAGGGGTGTAATAGTTATTGTAGCGCCGCTGGCCATGGTAGTAGTGCAACCGGTAACTGCATCCATAGCTATAACCGTATAAGTGCCTGCGGTTGTCATAGGCCCAAAATCAAGGGGCATACCCGTACCGGCAACCGCAGTGCCTACTGGCACACCGCCACTGTATAACTGGTAACTAATTCCTGCATTAGATCCGCTGAGCGTAACGTCAACACCAGCGCCACCTGAGCAGTAGCTGCCAGTACCTGTTACCGAAACTGTGTAGGCCGTAGGTGCGGCACTGGCAGTTATAGATACCGAGCTTGATGAGCTGAGGGTACAGCCACTTGCCGCATCGGTAGCCACTACGGTATAAGAACCCGAAGCGGTCATAGAGCCAAATGAAATTGCGCTGCCGGTACCTGCTACAGGTGAACCCATAGCGCTCCCTGCCATAAATAATTGGTAATTAATACCCAGGTCTGATGAAGAAAGACCAACCGGTGCGCCAGACCCGCCTGCACAATAGCCGCCGCCCCCTGTAAGGGTGTAGGCTGTAGGTACAGGTGCAACAGTTACAACAGCGGTGCCGGACATGTTAACAGAACAACCGGTGGCAACGTTCGTGGCGACAATAGTATAAGTACCCGGAGTGGTTATGACACCAAAGTCAAGAGCAGCACCCGAACCTGCTACCGGCGTGCCCACAGCGGCAGATCCGTTAAATAATTGATACACAACCCCCGGAAATGAGGCAACAAGCCCTATGTGAACGCCCGGGCCACCGGCACAGTAACTGCCGCCGCCGGTAACGGCAAGTACGGTAGGCATTGCTGCAACGGTGAGGGAATGTGTAAAAAAGCAAGATGACGTATATGAATATAAGATCGTGGTGGTGCCAACTGATACGCCGGTGACAATGCCGGTGGCGCCAACAGTGGCTACCGATGGTGTAGCGCTCGACCAAACCCCGCCACCGGGGGCGCTTTCAGTAACTGTGGATCCGGCGCAAACCGTAGAACTGCCGCTTATACCCCCAGGCGGCAGGGAGAGTATAGTGATGGTAGCGGTAGCAAAACCGCCGCCGCCTGTGGTGTAGGTTACGTCTGCAATGCCCGCAGCTACAGCGGTAATAACACCGCCTGCGGTTATGGTGAGGAGACCGGGGGCACTCGTTGACCAGGTGCCACCAGAGGTAGCATCGGTCAGCGTAAGAGCCGTGCCAATGCATATGGTGTCTGCCGGGCCGGGAACGATGGGGGCCGGTGTTTGGGCATTAGATGTGGCACAAAGCAATATGGCCAGAAGAGATAAATAGATGTGTTTCATAAGGTTTTTGTTTTGGTGTTTATTTTTGGTGTTTTATTTTTGGGATTTTGATATTGGCGTTTTGGAATTTGGAATTTTTTTTTGAATCTAATACCTGGAATTTGGAATTTATTTTTTGGAGTTTACCTTACAATAGTACAAATAAATTTTAATAAGAAAGAAAAATATTTGCTCTATAAATAAGGCGTAAAAAACTGGCATAATGTTAGTGAAATAATTGCATATTTTAATTCTATATTCAAATGCTGCGCGTTGATTGACTCCGGCCTGATCACCCCTGGTCGTTATACTTGGGACGCCAGCGGCGTTACCCGAAAGCCGCAATAGGAACTTCCTCTAGAAGTAATTTTGGCATAACCTTTTGTGTCGTCAACTCTTATTATCGCATAAGAAAGCCCTAAGTTTGCCTAAAATTCTTCATTGTGTCGAAAACAATATTAATAACCGGGAGTACGAGCGGTATCGGCCTCGGAATAGCAAGGGCATTTGCCGCACAGGGCTACAAGATAGCCTTTAATGGCCTGGAGGCCAATGGGGCAGAAATAGCACAGCAGGTAGCAGATGAATTCAAGATAAGCCATACATTCTCCCCTGCCAACCTCATGCAGCCCGCCGCCATTCGTGATATGGTCGCTGATGCGATCAAAACGTTCGGGACCATAGATGTGCTGGTGAACAATGCAGGCATACAGTACGTGGCGCCGATAGACGAGTTCCCCGAAGAAAAGTGGGATGCTATTATCGCCGTCAACCTTACTGCCTCGTTTCATGTTACGAAGGCGGTATGGGGCAATATGAAGGCGAACAATTTTGGGCGCATCATCAATATAGCTTCTGCGCATGGATTGCGTGCATCTGAGTTCAAGAGCGCTTACGTTGCCGCAAAGCATGGCCTTGTGGGCTTCACCAAA
>JABDBX010000142.1 GCA_013288445.1 Bacteroidota bacterium | reverse complement strand
GTGGGCAGAAACTCATCAAAATGGAGGATCTGCGGAAGCACTTTGAGTTGCCCGGGTTTAAGAATATCGCCACTTACATACAAAGTGGCAACGTGCTTTTCGATACTAAGGAAACAGAGCCCTCGTTACTTTGCGCAAAAATAGAAAAGCAATTAGAGAAAAAGCTGGGCTACGCAGTACCCACCATAGTGCGGCCACTATCAGATATAAAGCGGGTAATACAAAATAATCCTTACCATACCCGCATACCCGGAGACGAGCGTAAACTCTACGTATGTCTTTTGTCTGCTGTCCCCGACATACTTCTTCATTCTGCGCTGGATGAATACGGAAATGATCTGGAAGAGGCAACGGTTTTGGGTTCTGAAGTTTATCTGCTCCTGTCAAGCGGTGCTAAGACAAAACTTTCCAATTCCTTTATAGAGAAAAAGCTAAAGGTCACCGGAACCATGCGCAACTGGGCTACGATAAATAAGGTGCTGGATCTGTAGTTCACATATTTGGCACATATATTGTGGTTGTTTCACCACAATAAAGTCCCTCTCTACCCCCGTTATTTACGGTTTCAGAAAAACAGGCGTTAAAAGTGATTAATATTTTTTATTTTTGTCGGGTTGTTAAATATCTTTTCATGCGGAGTAAGTTTTTATTTTTAGGTATTGGCGTTTTCTTTTTTTCGTTCTTTTCTTACGGCCAGGAGGTCACTCATGGCCGCGAAGCTGCAAAGGCAGATGTGAACTTTACTGAGCTTGCGAATCAACAACATCCTGCGCCCTTGATGCGCAAACCCGTGTTTGACGAAAGTGAAGAGGGCGAGGAGGAGAACCGCAACAAATTGCCCAATCCCGACCCTAGTCAGGTACACATGATACACAGGAATGTGGACAGGACAACCAGCCCGAGTACGCTCCCGCAATCTCCCTGGCCATTAGATACTTTTTTGTCAACAGTATCCAACTCAACCACTATTCCGCCCGACACACACGGTGATATCGATACGACCTACTGTGTTACAACCGTAAATGACTCTATTGTAATTCGGAAAAGGTCAGGCGCGTGGGTAACTGGCAATAGCCTTGATGGCTTCTGGAATAGTATGCTGGGGCACGGCAATGGCTCTTTTGACCCCCGAGTTTATTATGATCCCAATTATAAACGATGGATCATGGTGTGCGACGCTTATGGGCAAATGACCTTTTCCCAGATCATGGTTGGGGTTTCGGCAACTTCTGATCCAACTGGTACGTGGCATTTGTATGAGATCCCGACAAATGATTCTGGGAAATCCTGGCTCGACTTCCCGAATGTTGGCTTTAATAATAGGTGGATAACCGTCAGTGGTAATTTCTACCAGAATGTTACCGGATCTGGCGTGAAAGGTGGCGTACTCTATGTTTTCGATTACGCTAGCATAATGGCTGGTACAGGCGCGCCATATACTACTATCAGCAAATCCACATCATTTTCGCTTTGCCCGGCCCTTACCTACGATGCCACTGAATCTAATATGTTTGTTGTTGACGTGTATAAAAACAACACGGGCCAGCTACAACTATGGAAAATTTCAGGCACTACGGCGGCCCCTACGATGGCCAGCGTGGGCTATCCCACCACTACCCAGCATTGGAATAATGGCGGCAGTGGCGATTTCGTGCAACAGGAAGGTACATCAAACCTTGTGCAGGCAGGTGACGACCGTATCACAAGGTTGGTGTATCGTAACAACAAATTATGGTGCGCACATACTGTTTTCCTGCCTTATCCTGGCACTGCTACCCGGTGTTCGGCGATGTGGTGGCAAATGGACACCCTGGCCAATGCCCTGCAAAACGGATTGGTTGACGATGCAACCACCCCTTCGTTTTTCGCATATACTTCTATAGCTGTGAATGCCAATGATGATGCAATGGTGGGTTTCTCTTATTGCAATAGTAATATGCACCCCAGTGCGGGCTACGCATTACATATGCATACCGACCCTGCTGATTCCATTCGGCCCGCTCATGTTTTCAGGCATGGCAAGGCCACCTATTACGAAGATTTTGGCGGTACCCAAAACAGGTGGGGAGACTACTCTGCCGCTTGTACAGACCCAAAGAACAATAATGATTTCTGGGTGACGGGAGAGAGCGTACATGCTTTAAATATATGGGATACCTGGTGGGCGTACATACCCCTTTGCCCCTCCTATTCCATCTTCAATGTAGAAAAACATTTGATTGAGAATAACACGTTAGACACTTTTACCTTCACGGGTAGCGCTCCCGCAGGTACTACATATTCATGGAACTTTGGTACAGGTGCCACACCAGCTACTTCTTCGTCTCCGGGCCCCATAGAGGTTAAATGGTCGTCTTACGGAACCAAGGCAATAAAACTAACTGTAACCTCACCTACCGGTTGTACTTCTACTTTAATTGACAGTGTGCTGGTCCGTAATATCGTTGGTTTAAATTCGGTGCAGGAAAGCAACGAACGGGTTACCATCGTCCCTAACCCTAATAATGGTTTGTTCGATTTGGTATTCAGTAGCCCGGTTGCCGGAAGTGTTTCGGTTAAGCTGCTGAATTTAGAAGGGAAACTGGTCTATGACAACCGGTTTACGGTGGGTGGAAGCAACAGCATTTCCATCGAAACCAAAAATTTACCTGCAGGAACATACATCGCCAATATAGATATTGACGGTACACTTGTTTCAGAAAAGGTGACGATTTCCAAATAGTTATACGGCTCACTTCGTAACGTGTGCGGTACAGATTTGACGACGTTTCAAAAGGTGTCAAATCTAAAACTCCGATAATCAATAAATTGCAAAACACATAATTATTAGCGACCTCGATGGATGCGGTGGCTGGCTCGCGGCTGCGTGGCTCCGATGACATTGCATTTGGTTTTCACTACACTACTTTTGGG
Organism: Bacteroidota bacterium; assembly: GCA_013288445.1. GTDB lineage: Bacteria > Bacteroidota > Bacteroidia > Chitinophagales > Chitinophagaceae > Nemorincola. The sequence goes on along the minus strand of JABDBX010000142.1, from coordinate 4,278 downwards.
TCGCCCTCCATAGCTGTCATCGTCGCTAAAAGCCTTTCCAACACTTGACCTTGCCCACTGTACATTGCTGCATTTCGGCAACTAAATATATTTTTCTGCCGCATCCCTTCTGCTAACTATTTGATCTCATGCCGCTTAACGTGCAGCAAACAGGCTCCCACCGCATGTTTTCAGACATTTTTATATTGTATTAGCCAACCAAACACGGCCTAATGGTGTCTTACATGATACCGATACAACAATTTTATTAAAATCATTTTACATGAAATATTTTCTATTTCTTGCTGGCAGCGCTATGCTATTTTTTTCCTGCCTGACGCCAGCATATTCCCAGGGTCTTATCATTGAAACAATTGCCGGAGGAGGGCCCACATTAGGTGATGGCGGCCCGGCAACCCTGTCGAAATTTAATGCAAATAATGGTATTGACGTTGACACCATGGGCAATATATACATTGGCGATCAGAGCAATGGCCGCGTAAGGATGATTAGTAAAAGTACAGGGATCATTACAACAATAGCAGGCACTTCCACATTTGGTTCCAGCGGTGATGGCGGACCGGCAACCATCGCAGAGTTAGGTGGCCCGGCAGGCGTTGCCGTTGACTCTGGTGGAAAATTTGTGTACATAGCGGATAACGGAAATAACAAGATCAGGATGGTGGACATGACAACAGGCATAATAACTACCCTCGCCGGAAATGGCACGGCAACCACAACCGGTGATGGTGGCCCGGCAACAGCGGCAACTGTAACCGTGAATCGTCCGGAGGGTATATTTGTGGACGGGCACTACAATATATATTTTTCCGAAAACTCCTCATTCGGAACGCAAAGCCATCGTGTACGCAGGATCGATGGCGTGACCGGCATCATTACTACGGTGGCCGGTAATGCCGGCAGCGGGGCCTATGGCGGCGATGGCGGCCTCGCCATTGGTACTGCCTGTAGATTAGACGAACCAACGGGGGTAACTGTGGATGGAGCCGGCAACCTGTTCATTGCCGACTATTACAATAACCGCATCCGCCGGGTGGACGCAGTTACCGGTATAATTACCACTATAGCAGGCACTGGCTCCTCCGGCTCCTCGGGCGATGGATTCGCCGCTACGGCCGCAAAACTCTATTGGCCATCAGATATGAAATTCGACTATTCCGGGAACCTGCTCGTAGTAGATCAACTTAATAATAAAGTTCGCCGCATAAGCCCGTCCGGCATAATTACCTCCATTGCAGGTAATGGTGCTGCCGGGCTTGTTGATGCCGTTGCCGCCACTGCCGGTGAGATGAAGTATCCAACATCAATTGCAATTCTTCCATCAGGTAATTTCTACGTTTCAGACATGAGCAATAACCTCGTGCGATATGTATATCCTGACCGCGCGCCCTATTTTTCCGGTGGCTCAAGGCAAATGCTCACTATTTGTGAAAACGCCCCGGCAGTTTCATTGACTTCGTTATTGGCCATCGTGGATTCAGACGCCAGGCAAATGGAAACATGGAGCTTGTTCTCACCTCCGCCCAATGGCTCGGTAATAAGCAGTTTTTACGCCACCTCCAACGGCGGTTTATTATCTCCTCCCGGAGGTAGTTATACAGTAGCTTCCGGCTTTAGTGGATTAGACTCGTTTATCGTGAAAATTTCAGACGGCATTTCGTTTGCTTATGACACGATCACTGTGATGGTTACGCCTATCCCGGTTATCGCGCCGATAACCGGCCCCACCACTGTTTGCCAGTTAGCATCAATCCACTTGACAGAAGATTCTACAGGTGGAACATGGTCGGTTGCCAATGCCAACGCATCTGTATCTTCTTCCGGCTTGGTTACGGGCAGCGCAGCGGGTACAGACATCATCTCTTACACCATCGGTAATTTATGTGGTACGTCAAACCAGCTATACACGGTTACCATTAACCCGCTGCCTGATGCAGGAACCATTTCCGGATCTTCAAGTGTATGCACATCTGCTTCCGTTGTTTTGGCGGAAACATCGTCAGGGGGAACATGGAGTTCCTCTGTAGGTAATGCCTCGGTTGTTTCCGGCACCATGACGGGCATGACGGTTGGGTCTGATGTTATCAGCTATACGGTAGCAAATTCCTGTGGATCAGTAAATGCACTTTACCCGGTAACGGTTGTTACTACTCCCGATGCTACGCTATCGGGCCCGGCCAGTGTGTGTGTGGGCGCTACGATCACGTTATTGCCGGCTTCTTCTGCCGGAACCTGGAATGCAGCAAATCTTAACGCATCGGTGTCCGGAGGAACGGTAACAGGCATGTCTGCCGGTACCGATGTCATCAGTTTTACAGCAGCTAATGCATGTGGCAGCGCAATAGGAACACAAACCGTAACAGTCAATCCCCTTGCCGTGGCGGGTACTATTTCAGGCCCGTCGGGCGTTTGCATTGGCGGAGCTCCGATTACGCTACTGGAGACGGCTACAGGGGGGCTTTGGAACGCCAGCAATGGTAATGCCACAGTTTCGGGCGGTATAGTGAATGCGGTTTCGGCAGGAAGTGATTTGATAAGCTATAGCGTTACGAACGGCTGCGGCACCATTACGGCAACCTTCAATGTTACCGTTACCGGCATACCCGATGCAGGCATCATTACCGGTTCCTCAAACGTTTGTTTCGGGGCAACGACCGTATTGTCCGATGCAATTACTGGTGGCTCCTGGACCAGTAGCAGTGCATCTGCGGGTGTTTCTGGTGGCACTGTTTCCGGCGTTTCAGTGGGCACTGCACTTATTTCTTATACGGTGTCGTATGCCTGTGGTTCAGCTACCACAACTTTCCCGGTAACCATTAATCCGTTGCCTGCTCCCTTACCTGTTTCTGGTCTTTCAAGTGTCTGCGCCGGGTCCTCCGTATTATTGTCCGATGGCTCTCCTGGTGGAGCTTGGAGTAGCAGCAATCCTGCCGCTTCCGTTTCTTCCGCCGGGCTTGTACTCGGCGCAACTGCGGGCGTTGTTACCATTTCGTATAGCCTCACGAATGACTGCGGCACAGTAGCGGCCACATTTCCCGTTACCGTAAACCCCATAGTCACGCCATCTGTCACCTTCACTGGCGATATCGGTTTTACCACTTGTCCCGGGCAACCCGTAATTTACACGGCCACACCGGTAAATGGCGGCCCGGCTCCCGTTTACCAGTGGAGGGTAAATGCATTTGTTCTGGGTGCTACGGCCACTTTTGGGCATACGCCTGCAAACGGGGATGTTATCATCTGTAAAATGACCAGCGATGCCGACTGTATTTCAACAGCTCTCGCAACTGATACGGTAACAGTAGTGGTCAAGCCCACCCTCGTTCCTTACGTCCATATATCCACAGGCATTTTGGGCGATACAGTTTGCATCGGCACCCCCACCACATTCTCTACAACTTCTTTAAACGGTGGTACGTCCCCTGTTTTTCAATGGCACATTAATGGGGTGGCCGTCGCCACTGGCGCAGCATATACATACATACCCGATAGCGCCGATGTGGTCAGTTGCTCGCTCACCAGCAGCTACCAATGTCCTTCACCGGCCATCGTTACAAGCAATACAGTTACAATGACGGTAAACACTACACAATTGCCCGAGGTGATTGTCACCGTCAGTCCGGGCAACCCGGTTTGTGCGGGTTCGCCAGCTACATTTTCAGTACATTCCGTTTATGGCGGCTTAACGCCTTTTTACCGGTGGACACAGAACAGCGTGAACGTAGCTACCGGGCCGACCTATAGCTATGTTCCTAGTAACGGGGATATCGTTTATGCAATGCTGGCCAGCAATTCGGCTTGCCGTAGTAAGGATTCTGTTTTCAGCAACCATGTTACTATGACGGTAGAGGCCGTGCCCTTCGTTTTAGCTTCCATAACCTCTAGCCAGGGTACGTCCGTTGGCATAGGGGAAGCGGACACATTGGTCGCAGTAGCGTCAGGCACTCCGGCAAGTTATACTTACCAATGGTTCGTAAACGGTACCGCCGTTTCTGGGGCTACATCTGCTACCATATTTTTGAGTTATGAATTACCCGGAAATTACACAAGACGATCTATTCGACCTCGGATTTGAGCCAATGGAAACAACTAACACAAAATCAATGCACTATGAGCATAAAGACTTGGGCATTGTGCTGTGGAAAGGTATGTTCAACCCAACGCCTGAAGGCAGGTTCTGGAAGTCAGGCTATGGAAAAGACAAGATCCAGTTCGAGTCGCTTGAGCAGTTGAAGGAATATATGGAGCAACAGCGGCCATAGAAGCGGGGGCAAGAAA
>JABDBX010000141.1 GCA_013288445.1 Bacteroidota bacterium | reverse complement strand
CCCCAAATAAATCTCACCCCTTTCCTTCCATCTTGCGTAACCCCTCTAATACGGTAAAAGCTATTGGGCATACCAGGGTGTTTTTCAGGGTTAGCTGCACGCGCTTCAGCAGCACATCTTCATCGGTGTAGGGGTAGCGGCGGCAGTCGCTGGGGCGATCTTCGTAGATATTGCAGGTATTGTCTGTAGCGAGGAATGGGCAGGGTTTCTGGCGGGCCACATAGTCGCCTTCTTCATCCAGTTTCAGGTATCGGGCTACCAGTTCCCCTTCTTTCATACCCAGGCTTTTGGCTATGCGCTTTATATCGGGCTGCTTAAAACGAGGGGAGTGATTCTTGCAGCAATTGGCACATTGCAGGCAATCTATCTTGGTAAAAGCTTCTTCATCAAGTTCAGGCAGCGCCCGGAGCATCTTATTAAAATTCCCCTTCTCCAGCAAGTATTTATACTCTTTCTGGTGTTCTTTTGCTTCTTTGAGAAGGGGGTCGTAGATCATTGTTTTAGTAGAAAGTCGTAAGTAGAAAGTAGAAAGTAGAAAGCTGTTTTGTAAGGTGGAGAGTCTTTAGTAGTTAGTAGGTGGTCGTAAAAAGTTAAAATTGAAGGTTTAAGTAGAAAGCCATTTTGCAATAAACATCCCCCTTTCCCCCTTCGCTGGCGCACATCGCCTACGCGCAAGGGGGAATACACCCGAATATATTATCAACTGCATCATTCTATTCCACTTTTTTTCTTAACTTAATGACATTGCCTTGTCGAGTATAAGGTCGATAGTCCATGGTAGTTAGTAGATAGTCGTGAGTCGAAAGCTGTTTTGTGGCACCATTCACATTATCACATTAATTCCACATTATTCCCACATTCCCATGTCATTAAGCCATTAAGCCATTGCGCAATTCAGCCATTATTCAAAGGCTCATCTTATCCATTATCCGTTCCAGGTCTTCATCATTGTAGAACTCTATGAGTACTGTGCCCTTTCCGCTTTTTTTCCTGTCCAGCTTCACTTTTGTTGAAAAATGGGAGGCCATGTTATCTTCTATGCGTTTATAGGCTATGGGTAATTTCATAGGCGGGGCTTTGGGAGCCTGTGGCGCTCTTTCTGTGGCCATGTCCTTCACCATCTGCTCTACCTGGCGCACGGACAGGCCGCGCTGCATGGCCTCATGATATACATGCAATTGCTGATCCACGTGTTCCAGCCCAATGATAGCGCGGGCATGACCCATGCTCAGCAACCCATCGCGTACCGCTTTCTGTATATCGGGGGGTAGCTTTAGTAAGCGTAGGTAATTGGCTACGGTGCTACGCTCTTTCTTCATCCTTTCGGATACCATCTCCTGTGTGAGCCCGCATTCATCCATCAGTTGACGGTAGCTAAGGGCTATTTCTATTGCATTGAGATTTTCGCGCTGCAGGTTTTCCAGCAGGGCCATTTCCAGCATCCCCTGGCTGTCGGCGGTGCGCACATAGGCGGGGATGTCTTCCAGGCCGGCCATGGCAGCCGCCCGGAGGCGCCGCTCACCCGAAATAAGCTGGTATTTATTTTGCCCGACCTTAATAACCGTTACGGGTTGTATAATGTCGTGCAGCTTTATGCTTTCAGAGAGTTCCCTTAGTGCAGTTGCATCGAAATCGCGGCGGGGCTGCTTGGGGTTTACTTCTATCTGGTCTAAAGGGATTCGTGCTGTAGTGGTGGAATTCTGTCCCGATACTGCCGGCACACCCTCCCGGGGAGCCTGGATCTCCTCGTCAATGTTGTCTAACAAAGCGCGGATACCCTTGCCCAAACCCTGTTTCTTATTAAGCTGCGCCATGCTCATCTGCTTCGAAAATTTTGTCCTCGTTCTTAATTTTTGTCATGTTATTTTTCTGGAGTATTTCCTTTGCCAGGTTCAGGTAGTTGATCGCCCCTGTGCTTTCGGCATCATACAGCAGGGCCGGCATACCAAAGCTTGGCGCCTCGCCCAGGCGGGTATTGCGGTGCAGGATGGTATTGAACACCAGGTCGCCGAAATGGTTCTTTATCTCTTCCACCACCTGGTTCGACAGGCGCAGTCGGCCATCATACATCGTCATCAGTATGCCTTCTATTTTCAGGTTGGCATTGATTCGGGTCTGCACTATTTTTATGGTATTCAGCAACTTACCCAGGCCCTCAAGAGCAAAATATTCGCACTGCACGGGGATAACCACACTATCTGAAGCAGCCAATGCATTTACAGTAATCAGCCCAAGGGAAGGCGAGCAATCAATGATAATAAAATCATAATTGGCCAGTTCCGGCTCCAGCGCCTTGCGGAGTACGTACTCCCTGTTGGGGTGGTTTATCAGCTCGATTTCCGCACCCACCAGGTCAAGGTGGCTGGGCAGCAGGTTCAGGTTTGGCGTTTGTGTCTCCAGCACCACCGCAGACGCAGGCGTGTCGTTCACCATACAATCGTAAAGGCTTATCTGGATATTTTTAAGGTCAAAGCCGTTGCCTGTAGTGCTGTTGGCCTGCGGATCCGCGTCCACAAGCAAAGTTTTATATTCCAGCACGGCAAGGCTTGCCGCGAGGTTAATGGCAGTAGTGGTTTTCCCCACGCCGCCTTTTTGATTCGCAATTGCTATTACTTTAGCCATAAATCCCGTTCCTTTTTTCTTAGTAGATAGTCGTTAGTAGATAGTAAATAGTCGAAAGTAGTTAGTAGAAAGTCTAAAGTAGAAAGTCTAAAGCTGTTTCGATGTCCTCCATTCCATACACTACCACCTTATTGCCACATTCACCACATCGTCCTATTCCATCACATTGTCACATTGCCAAATTGTCGAATTGTCACATTAATTGAGCCATTCAGCCATTGAGCCATTATACACTCACAAGATAATGGTTTCACCAATCATTGGCAATATTAATTCTTTACCGGCAGCTTTAAATTTTTCCTTTGCTGCATTATGGTCAATCTTTATATACCCAAAAGTATCAAAATGTACACCTATTATCTTATCGCATTGTATAAAATCAGCAGCTATAACGGCATCATCTGCATCCATGGTAAAGTTACCACCAACCGGTAATATGGCGAAATCGAGTTTTGCATACCTGGGCACAAGCTGCATATCCATCATCAGGCAGGTATCGCCGCTATAGTAAAACTTATGCTCTTCGGCATGTACCAGGAAGCCGCCGGGATTGCCACCGTACTCGCCGCCAGGCATTGCACTGCTGTGCCATGCAGGCAGAAAGTGCAACTTCCCAAATTCAAAGTGAGCAGAACCGAAATTCATGGGATGCACATTTTTTACGCCATTCTGCTGCGCCCAGCCAACAACCTCATACGCTGCAACAACAGTGGCGCCGGTATTATTGGCTATGGCTATAAGGTCGCCGACATGGTCGCCATGACCATGAGAAACGAGAATATAGTCGGCCTCAATTTTGTTAATGTCTATGTCTTTTGCCAGTTCATTGCCCGTAATAAATGGGTCAAACAATAGTTTTTTTCCGCCCGTTTCAATAGCAAAACAGGCGTGCCCGTAAAAAGTAAATTTCATAAGGAGGGGGTTGATTAAACAATTGCAAATTTATGGTAAGTTCAGGAAAAAGAGGGCCGCGATTTCAAGCGTCTCTGTTTGGAGGCGTTGCGATGCTTTTTTATTTGGAAGATATATTTAGCGTCACATGTTTTTTGTTTAAATTTGCCTGGATTCTTTTAGTGGCGTTGCGGAGTGCCGGAACCTTAAAAAACAACTAAATAAAATTACGATGAAAGTATTGCTCGACATACCTGACAAACAAGCTGATTTTGCAATGGAAGTATTCCGAAGTCTTTCTTTTATAAAAAAAGCGCAACCAATTGCGAACCCTAAAGCCAAACTCATAGAAGAAATAAAACAAGCCGTTGAGGAAATGAAACTCGTAAGGGCGGGGAAATTAAAAGCAAGGCCAATAGAAGATTTATTGAATGAACTATAGCATTAAGACTATTCCCCAATTTGATAAGCAACTGAAGCGCTTAATCAAAAAGTACCCTTCTTTCAAGGAAGATTTTATCCTGTTTATCCAATCGCTGCGGCAGGCCCCCGAACAGGGTTCGCCTATCGGGAAAAACTGCTACAAAATCCGTGTTGCCATCACGTCTAAAAGCCGGGGCAAATCTGGCGGAGCGAGGGTCATTACCAATATTGTTATAACGGATAATTCTGTTTACATGCTCGCTATCTACGACAAATCAGAAAAACAAACACTTACTGACGCAGAACTTACTGAACTACTAAAGTATGTTCCCGCATAGCATACTTAATAATCGCCAATTTTCACCGCTGCCACTTCGACAACTTTTCAAAGTTGCCAAATCTAAAAATCACTACATTAGATGCAGAATGCGTTTGCATTACGAAACGGCTCCAAAAAAACATGGCAGGTACACAACATAAAAAGACGGTTCAGATACCTGTGCAAGTAAAACCTGCTAGTAAGCCAAAGCCTGCGCCCGAAGCCAGTCAGAAATGGGCTATTGTGGCGATATTAGTATTTACGGCACTAATATATTGCAGGGCGCTATTCAATGGCATTACTTATGACGATGACGATTTTTACATATTGCATAATGCATACATCCGCGATTTTAGCTGGCACGGGGTAAAAGCGATCTTTTCCTCATTTTATTCTTACAATTACCATCCGCTCACTACGCTGGTGTGGCTGATTGAATATAAACTTTTTGACCTGTCGCCACTGCCTTATCATTTGCTGAATGTGGCGCTGCACCTGCTTAATACCTGGCTGGTATATAAGCTGGCTGCGCGGCTGAGCGGCAAAAGCATTACGGCTATAGTAGTCTCGGTTTTGTTTGCGGTACACCCTATGCATGTAGAGTCTGTGGCCTGGCTATCTGAACTGAAAGATGTATTGTACACTGCCTTTTATTTGCTCGCACTACTTGTGTATCTCCGGTACATAGAAACCAACCATAGTGCGAAACATTATGTGGCTGTATTATTATTGTTCCTGTTGTCTCTTTTTGCCAAGTCGGCGGCTGTGACGCTACCGTTACTGCTTTTGGCTATTGATGTTTACAAAGGCAGGAAGATAACAGCAGCTACGATCGTAGAAAAAGCCCCCTTCTTTTTGTTGTCCATCCTTTTCGGCATCCTGGCTATATTGTCGCAGCGGGCCGATGGGGCAATGACAGACCTTTCGGCATCATACAGCATTGTGAGCCGCCTGTTTTTATTTACCACCAGCTTGGCCACGTACTTTATAAAGCTTGTAGCCCCGTTCAATCTGTGCGCTCTATATTATTACCCCAACACCAATACTTTGCCCTGGCTTTATTATTTGTCGTTGCCTTTTCTATTCCTGCTCGGCGCTGGGGCGGTATATTTTGCCAGGAAAAACAGTGCAATGAAAAAGGAAGTAGTTTTCGGGCTGTGGTTTTTTCTGATCGCCATTTCGGTGATGCTGCAGATCATTACTGTAGGGTCGAACCTCATTGCAGAACGATACACTTACGTCTCTTATATCGGGCTATTTTATATAGCCGGGCAATGGATCACCTACATGGTGGAGCAAAAAAAAGGGCAGAAAGCTGCGCTTTGGGTGATGTCGGTATTCCTGGTATTTTTTTCGATACAGTCCTGGGCGCGTATCGGGGTCTGGAAGGATACGAATACGCTTTTTACCGACCTGGTAGAAAAGAACCCCGGCAATTGGCACAACAGCTTTGTCTATGAATACTGGGGCGACTATAAACGGGATAACAACGACGCCAGCGGCGCTTTGGACGATTATAATAAGTCGCTGAGCCTGCATCCCCAGATAGCAAAAGTATTGGGCAAGCGCGGACAGGCGTATGAGCAGCTTGGGGACATGAGGTCTGCTATTGCAGATTACAGCAAAGCCATTTTCCTGGACCCTAAGCAATCGCGCATGTATAACTACCGGGGCTGGGCTTATTTTCAGGCACATGACAGCAAGTCGGCCATAGCAGATTTTAATAAAGCAATTGCACTTAAACCAGACTATCCTGAATGCTACAACAACAGGGGTTGGGCCTATTTTCAATCAGGTGATATGAAATCTGCAATGGACGACTACAACAAAGCGATAGCTATAGCTCCCGGCTTTGATAAGCCCTACTATAACAGGGCGACAATAAAAATAAGAACCGGGGATCTTGCCGGGGCGATAGACAATTATAACGCGCTGATAAGTATGCACCCTAAAGACAGGGTGGCCTACTACAACCGTGGGGCGGTTCGGTATGATATGAAAGACAAAAACGGCGCCTGCAATGACTGGCAGCGGGCAGCAGACCTTGGCAGCGATGAGGCTTCCAAAATGATAGACCAGTACTGCCATTGATGAAATAGGGCTGCAAATGGGATAATTTCGTGCATTTCGGCAGGTATGTATCTGTCCTGCGCAAATTCGATGGGCGATGCCCATCGCTATTAGATTTCGCCCTTTCAGGGCTTGACCATATAGCGATGCCCAATGCATCGAAGGTTCGGGACACTTTCATGAATGCACAAAACTATGCCATACAACGTTTACAAGTAACGCAATGACAGGGAAACAACAGAAAATAAAAAAGGTAACACCTGAGCAGCCACAGATAGCGCAACCGGTGAATGCCACAGTAGGCGCAATACCGCAATGGGCGGTATATGCCGTCTTGGCACTTACTGCTTTGGTATATTGCAAGGCGCCCTTCAATGGCATTACTTCCTTAGATGATGATGATTATATACTCAGGAACCCTTTTATAAGGGATCTTAGCTGGCATGGCATAAAGGCTATTTTTACCTCCTTTTATTCCAGCAACTATCACCCGCTTACCACACTCACCTGGCTGCTCACCTGGTCGTGCTTCAAGCTAAATCCCCTGCCATACCACTTAGTAAATGTGGCATTGCACCTACTCAATACCTGGCTTGTTTTTATGTTTACCGAAAAGCTAAGTGGTAAAAGACCCACCGCCCTTATTGTGTGCCTCCTCTTTGCCATACACCCTATGCACGTGGAATCTGTGGCGTGGATCTCTGAATTGAAGGATGTGCTATATACAGCGTTTTACCTGTCGGCACTGATACTATACCTGGAATATCTTTCTTCCGGGCGCAAATATTATGCAGGTGCGCTCCTAATGTTCGTGGCTTCGCTATTGTCAAAATCTGCCGCTGTAACGCTCCCGGTGCTGCTTGTAGCTATTGACATTTATAAAGGAAGAAAGATAG
>JABDBX010000140.1 GCA_013288445.1 Bacteroidota bacterium | reverse complement strand
ACGTAATCCTTTACGGGTCTTACGCAAAAAATGCCCAGCACAAGTGGAGTGATATAGATGTTGCGTTAGTTTCGGATAGCTTTATGGGTGTTGGATTTTATGATATTGACCAATTTGCAAAAATACATATACAAAAGCCGTTTTGCATTATTCAACCCAAAACATATAACACCAAGGACTTTCTGGTGGGCAGGGATCCTTTTTTTAGATGAAATATTAAAAACGGGAATAGAGATCGTGTAGCAAAATATGCTTTAGACTTGCAATATTTTCTATCACTTCGCCACGGCGATCTTGTATTTCTTCCCTTTCATTTTCTGTTCGCCTATGGTGTGCAGAAATCCTTTCACTTTATTTCTCTTTACAGCGGCAAATGATACATGATCTTTTACCTCTATCATACCCAAGTCCCCTTTTTCAAGATTACCTATTTTAAAGAAAAAACCAGCAATGTCGGTCTTGTTGAGTTTGTCTTTTTTACCGCCGCTTATGTATAAAGTGGTCCAATGTGGGTGGGGTGGTAACGGGCTGTCTGCGGGCAACTGCAATTCAACCGGGGCTTCGGGTATCCATGTAGGAACTTCCTCTTCGCGGTGCAGTAGCAACCAGGCGGTACCGGTGGCATTCACTCTTGCTGTGCGGCCATTGCGATGAATAAATTCTTCAAGCGTCGAAGGCAGGTGGTAGTGTACTATATGCTGCACACTGGGTATGTCCAGCCCGCGGGCAGCAAGGTCTGTAGCTACGAGAAAATTTACACTCCCATTGCGAAAGCGTACCAATGTTTGTTCCCTTTCTAATTGTTCAAGCCCACCGTGGAAGAATGCACTTTCCAGGCCCAGCTCTGCAAGCCCTTGACTGGTGCGCTCTGCGGCCTCGCGGTGATTGCAGAATATGAGTGTTGGCTCAGCGCCTATGTAGCACAAAAGCTGGAAAAGCGTATCCACCTTATCCTTAACCGGAGATATAACCATTTTCATTTCCAGCCGGTCAGGCGCATTAGTGTCCGAAATGAAATCGAGCGTGGTAAGGTTTTTTACACCTGCAAAATCGGGTATCTCGGCGGCCGCAGTGGCAGATACCAGCACACGCCCTGCGCAGTTTGGTGAGCTTGCCTACAACAAACGACATCTCATCGGCAAAGCCAAGCGCCAGCGATTTATCAAATTCATCTAAAACCAAGGTAGTGATGCCGTCCAGCTCAAACGAACCACGAACAATATGGTCCATGACACGGCCCGGAGTACCAATGATAAGGGCAGGTGGGTCGCTAAAGTTATTGAGCTCTGTTTGTAAAAGGTGACCACCATAGCTTACCACAGAACTATAACCTGTACCCATCTGCTTCCATACAGCTTGTGTTTGCAAAGCCAGTTCACGCGAAGGGAGCAGAATGAGGCACTGTGGCCGTCTGATGTTGGGCTTAAGTGTTTTCAAAACGGGCAACAGAAAACCAAGGGTTTTGCCAGAGCCGGTCGGGGCCAGGAGCAGAACGTCCTGTTCTTTAGGAATGGCGCTACTTGCCGCGAGCTGCATATCGTTGAGGGCTTCTATATTGAAACGGGCGAGTATGTCGGCTGTAGCTGGTTGTTGTTGCATGGCGCAAAGGTAGGGTATGGGCAGTTAATAGGTTAATAGGGTAATTGGTTAAAAGGTTAATTGGTTAATTGGTTAAAAGGTTAAAAGGTTAAAAGGTTAATGGGTTAATCGGTTAACGGGGTACGCAGACAACGGTAAAATGTGGTTTGGGTTCACAACATATGCAGTAGTTCACAGAGAGTAGGAATAGCGCTCATTTTCATGAGCAAATTACATTTCTTGAAAAAATGTACTCGCGCCGTGTTAACCAATTACCTTATTAACCATTTACCCAATCAACATAGTCACTTTTTTATCGCGCCACTAATGGATTTGGTGACCAGCAATACCAATATACCTGTGCTGATAACCAATGCGGCCCATACCGGCCAGCCGGGAAACATCGGCAAAACCAGCCCTTGGCCTTGTGCTGCGATCGATGCCGCCGCCTGCCCGGCAATTGTAATTGCCATAGAAAAGATCACTGTGCCAAGCACTATGGGCAGAAAGCGCTGTATCATAAACCGGCTCAGATAATGCGGGCCATAGCCTATCTGTAGTAATAAAGTCAGGGCGTGTTGCGCCCTTGCTATTGTGAGTTCTATGAACAGGATGAAAACCAAGGTGCCGATACCCATTAGCAGCAAGGCTAATATCCCAGTAGCTGTTGTTACCACTTCCACTATAGCACGTATCTTACTCCATCGCAGGTTTTGTGAGTTAGTAGTATAGTCGTGGCGCACCAGGTAGTCGCCAAATTTTGTGTCGGATGGGTCTTTTGCTTTAATAATCAGTTGAGATGGGGCTTCTGCTACTCCAGCTTTCCCAAACTTTTGGTTTCCGTAATCAATGAACGACTTTGGTGCAAGCACTGACCCTATGCGATCTGAAAAGCCAACAACATGGGCAGAGAAAGTTTCGGCTCTATCTCCTTCACCCACCTTCAGGTTGAGCGCCAGCGATTTCACCGATCCTTCAGATAGTTGTGGCAACCCCTGGCTTGGGGCAAAAACATAGTTGTAAATGTCTAAGAACTGTGATGATACAATTATAGGCAGGTTCAGGTTGCCGGGCTCCCACTTCCACTCGGCGGGCATTTTGTCTATGAAGTTGTCTGGTACACATTCCAGCGGCAGGTCGGTGGCAAAAGCCAGTCTGCCACCCATCATAGCATATACCGGGAAGTGGTTTGACGTGATCACGCCTACATCCTGCACCTGGGCGGCATGGCCAAGCGAGTCTATATCCTGCGCGGTGAAGATGGTGGCGTTTTTCTGGCCCATGTTTTGTTCGGTCACCCGCTTGCCCACTACCAGGTAAGTGCTGCCCATAGCATCGTTTTGCTTCTTGCCATACAGTAGCTCGCTAAAACTCCACCAGATCATCACAGAGAGCAACAGCAGGGTAGTGCCTATTGTGAGCGCTGCAAGTGCCGCCCACAGCCGCGACTTATGCTGAGTGCGCAGGAGCAATGTACGTAGCAGGCTTATTTGTATTTTATCACTCACAGTATTACAGTTTGGGTGTATGCGAAAAAATTATTCTCATCCAGGTCGGCAAGTATCATTCCTGCACCATGTTGTTTCACCACTTCGCCTATGAGGTTTATGGCTTTTTGGGTATTGGCATGGTCCAGGTGGCTAAACGGCTCGTCCATAAGCAGCCATTCAAACGGCTGCACCAGCGCGCGCACTATGGCTACACGCTGCTGTTCGCCGTATGATAGGGTAGCGCCCATAGAGTTCTTTTTTTCATTCAACCCCAGGCGGGTTAGCCATTCATTGGCCTGCTGTTCTGACACTGTATTGGTGAGCCGACGTTTCAGATCCACGTTTTCCCATGCAGTAAGTTCAGGGAACAGTCGAAGATCCTGGAAAATAACACTGACACTATTGGTACGCAGCCCGGCAAGCGTTTCATTGTCCGTGTTGGCTAAGCTGATATTATTCCATTTTGCATCACCGGTATAATCTTTGCGCAATCCGTAAAGTATGTGGATGAGGGTTGTTTTACCCGTTCCTGATGGCGCCTGAATAAATACATACTCCCCTTTATTAAAAGTCCGGTTGTTTTTCCACATACCGCTTTGGTATGCGTTCACTTTTTCTGCCAATGGTACTGGTATTATTCCCTGCAAGGATAGCTGCATATATTCCGGCTTCAATTTATTGTTCAAATGTAACAACGTTAGGTAATACAATAATAGTGCCGCGTGATAAAATTACTTTCAGATATATCCGGTGTAGTATGGGGTATGATGCGTGGCTTCACCTGTTTATTTTGTGCAGTTACCTACAATAAATGCTGTCCCGACAACAAATTGGTTTGTTTCCACCACAAAAAGCCTATGCGGTTATCTATTAATACTATATTTGTGGAAACACCATTAACGTAATGAAAAGATTATTAGTTGTCTTACTCACAATTCTAACTTTGTCTGTTGTTACATTGGTAATTATAGAGTTATCTGGTGTAAGTAAAAACGCACTTTTTTACAGGAACCATGAGAACGAAGGCTATTTTTACAGCAGGGACGGGCAAACCTATCATGGCGAAATAATACCTGATGCCAGGCGCACCCGCGACCAAATAGTGCATGATATGCCCAAAACCACCATGCAGTTTTACGAAACGAAGTATAATTTCAGAAGTGTGTCGCAGGGTATAGTAGTAAAACATTCTTTCCGTTTTAAGAATACAGGCACCAACCCGCTGATGATCGCTAAAACTGACGTAACCTGTGGTTGCACGGTTTCTAACTTCCCGCAGGAAGCTGTACCGCCGGGCGCCGAGGGGGAAATAGGTGTGGAATTTAATACAACGGGGAAGTATGGTTTGCAGCAAAAAAGTATTGTCGTACATTCGAACTCAATTCCCGAGGCTGTTTCCCTGGGTATAGAGGCCGATGTAAAATAATATGAGCAGTACCAGCATCTCTTTTGTGACCAGGTTTCGCAATTACCTTTCCCTGGTAAAATTCAGCCACACGGTATTTGCTTTGCCTTTCGCTTTTATTGGGTTTACGCTTGGTTTCCTGGAACTTCGTAGCCACAATGCTCCAAATCCGTTCCAATGGACATCACTGCTGAAAATGTTGTTGTGCATGGTTTTTGCACGTAGTGCAGCCATGTCGTTCAACCGGTATCTTGACCGTCGGTACGATGCCCTTAATCCCCGAACCGCAAAGCGCGAAATACCGGCTGGGATAATACCACCGCAACATGCGCTGGTGTTTACCATTGTCAACTCCATTTTGTTTGTTGCAACGACCTGGTTTATTAACAGCGCTTGTTTTTACCTTTCGTTCGTCGCCTTGTTCGTTATACTTTTCTATAGCTACACTAAGCGGTTCACGGCTTTGTGCCACATAGTGCTGGGCGTGGGCCTGTCTCTTTCACCGATAGGGGCCTACCTCGCAGTTACCGGGTACTTCGCCTGGCTACCGTTGTTTTTTTCCTTTTCTGTACTTACGTGGGTGGCAGGGTTCGATATAATATACGCCCTGCAGGATGAGGAGTTTGACCGCAGCCAGCAGTTACATTCCATACCTGCGGCAATTGGCACACGCAATTCGCTTATTCTTTCCACGCTGCTGCATATTTGTTCGGCAACCTTTGTGATCGCAGCAGGGATATATGGCCACTTCAACTGGATATACTGGACCGGAACTGCGTTTTATATGGCTATGCTTACTTACCAGCATTTGCTGGTAAAACCCACAGACTTGAGTAAGGTAAATATCGCCTTCGCAAATACCAACGGTGCTGCCAGTGTATTGTTTGCCGTGTTTACAATTATTGCTGTACTGATATGAGGGCAACGTCATTGACTTAACAAAAACCATGCAAACGCAAGTTCGATACCTTCGGCATCGTCAATCATTTTGTATTTGTTTCTATAAACGTTTGATGCCTTCAGCATCGCCCAGCGCGACTTTCTTGCTAAGTCAAAGATTGTGATATAGGGGCAAACAAAAAGCCCTGCGATATACAGGGCTTTGAGCTTTCATAGTGTTAGGAACATGAAAAGATCAAGCTTATTTCATTCTTCATTCGGTACTTTGACCATACAAACAAAAGAAGGTTTAGTGACCAGATAAATAATTTAACCGGTTTGTTACGGCCTAATTATTATTTTTATGTTTCAAACGAAAAAGTACAATGGGAAAATATAAGATCATATCCGGCCCCGATTTGTCAGAGGTGGAAAAACAGGTAAATGAACTGCTTGAACAGGGATGGAAGTTGGCAGGCGGAATAAGCCTTGCATATAAGCATGAACACAACGGCCAGGAACATATACACGGCCACCTGGAATACGCCCAGGCAATGGAGAAAGTTGATGGTGAATAGGCTTAGGAACGATGACAAAATAACTTCCACAGCCTGACTTGTTCTTTCCCATTTTTTCTTCGTTGTAAAAGTCTTAAAACAGCTCACTGTTCGCAGATTTTACGCCTTGAAAAAAAGAAAAATAACTGTGTCAACTTGTAGAACTTATTTTGTCAACGTTCCTTATTTTGTAACCAATTTAACAGGTTGGCTGATTTTGGTCATATAATTGTTTAGTAGATGCCGTAACTTTGGCACGATATTTAAGGTTTTTAATCAAACCGATATTAATAACTCAAAAAACTAAATTGTATGGCAAAGATAGGTAATACCATTGCTACATTGTTGATTGGCGCCGCAGCCGGCGTTGCGATAGGCTATGTATTGGCAACTGACAAAGAAACCCGCGAACAGGACATGGACAAGATAAAGAAAAGCCTGAATGGCCTGAAGGGCAAATTTGCAAAGAAAGGTGCAGACCTTGAAGAAGAAATTTACCATTCTTAATCCGGGGTATTAATGAGCGTATTCAGCGAGCTTAAAAATAAGGTAACTCAATATATTGACGTCAATGTAAAATTGTTCAAGATCAATTTTATAGGGCGAACAGCCAATCTATTGAGTTACTTTATGTTTGCACTCATAGCTATGCTGGTTGCGTTTTGCATTATTCTTTTCCTGGGTTTTGGCCTTGTTGAATCATTTATCCTGCTCGGGCTTACCAAAGTGGCCTCTTTCTTTATTACCATTGGTATTTATTTTTTATCGCTGCTCGTCATTGTTGGTTTTCGTGGGAAGATCACCCGGTTTTTTGCCAGCGGCATTATTAGGGTAATGACTGAGGGTGATGAAGAAGAAAAGGAAGAAACCAATTAACCTGTTACTCGATTTGCTACCGTTTTATAGCTTTTTATGATGAGACTTTACCCAAAAAAGCTGCGAAATATAGAAGACCTGGAACGGGAGAAACAACTCCTGCTCCGGCAGAGCCGCAAATTGGATAAAGAAGAGTTTTTGTCTTTTGAAAGTTTGCTCGCAGGCGGTAAATCGCAAGACGGCGGAGGCGGGGTAGCAGAGACACTGTTGGGTTTGTTGCCTGTGTCTAATCCTATAGTGAGTAAACTGGTTGGTCTCGCGGTCAAGCAATTGTCCAAGAGAGCCACAACCTCAGCTCCTGCTGAAGAATGCCCGCCCGAAAAAGGTAACAAAAATATTCTGAGAAAAATAGCTGTCGAATTTATTGGGGGCTACCTCAAATGGAAAGCCGTGGAACTATCTTACAAAGGGATAAAGCGCGTGATGAATTCGCGTGGCCGTGGTAAGTCTAAAGTCTAAAGTAGTAAGTCTAAAGCTGTTGTTTAAATTAATATAATTGCATTCAGCTATTGAGCCATTAAGCAATTCAGCCATTAAATTCATGTAGCGCCAATATGGGTATTTTGGCATG
>JABDBX010000139.1 GCA_013288445.1 Bacteroidota bacterium | reverse complement strand
GTTTATCAATGTAAATGAGTTTGCCCTGATAATAGGAGCCCTCTCAGCTATATCTAATAATCTCCGAAAGAGGTTGCAGGCAATTGGTTCAGCGCATCTTCAAGCTGTTTGTCGTTTGGCTGTATCCCGTGCCATTCGTGCGAGCCTTCCATGTAGTTTACTCCCTTGCCCATACCGGTGCGCATGATTATGCATATTGGTTTGCCGTTTCCGGTCGCGGCTTTCGCCTTAGCAAGACCTTCCAGCACAGCATCCATGTCATTTCCTTCCATGTCCATCACCTGCCAGCCAAAGGCTTCAAACTTGTCCTTTAAGGAACCAAGGTCCATTACCAGCTTTGTAGGGCCGTCTATCTGTTGCCCGTTGTAGTCAATAGTAGCAATAAGGTTATCTATCTTATGGTGCGCCGCAAACATGATCGCTTCCCAGTTCTGCCCTTCCTGTAGCTCGCCATCGCCATGCAGCGAATAAACGATGTGGTTATCATTATTCATTTTCTTGGCAAGCGCTGCACCGCAGGCCACGCTCATGCCCTGCCCCAGCGAGCCGCTGGCTATGCGCACGCCTGGCAGATGCTCATGCGTAGCAGGATGCCCCTGCAAACGGGAATTGATAAACCGGAATGTGTTAAGCTCACTCACCGGGAAATAGCCGGAACGGGCCAGCACACTATAAAACACCGGGGATATATGCCCGTTCGATAAAAAGAAAATATCCTCGCCGATGCCATCCATATCGAAGCCCGGTTTGCGGTCCATGACCTTAAAGTACAATGCCGTAAAAAAATCTGCGCATCCCAAAGAGCCGCCAGGGTGGCCGCTCTGCACTTTATGTACCATGCGCACTATATCGCGGCGCACCTGTGTGGCCATTTCTTTCAGGTTATTTGTATCCATTTGTAGTTGGGGAATTGTGTGCAAAAGTAGCGGATTAAGGGGATTTTGAAAACATTTAGTCTTTTAAGTATTGAGACCACTCTTCATCACTTTCATATTTCCATATTTCGCTAAGAACGGGTTCTGAAATAAGCATACCATCTATCGTTAGTGAATGAGCGGATGAATACTCAATTTCTGGTTGTAAGTTCACAATTGCAAAATTAATATTTTATAACAATGTAGTTGACCAATTTTCTCAAAGATGTAAATATCAACATCGAAAGTACGCTGGAAACTGGATTTATTTTCTTATATTTGTATAAACTTTACACGATGCTCACAAAAAAGGAAGTGTTGGAGTCTTTTGATACATTGCCGCATAAATTTGAGGCCGAAGATGCTATTGAAAAGATTATTCTGCTGGAAAAAATACGTATTGGTCTTGAGCAATCTAAAGCCGGGAAAGTTGTTTCCACCGCTGATGCAAAATTAAGATTGGAGAAATGGCTGAAGTAGTTTTCACTGAGCAGGCGTTATCAGATATACACGACATCGCTACGTACATTGGAAAAGATTCCATGCATTATGCGTTCCTCCAGGTTGAGAAATTTTTTAGAAAAACAGAAACATTAAGTTCCTTCCCGTTAGCAGGAAGAGTTGTACCTGAACTGAATATAAGAAGCGTCAGGGAATTGATAGAAGGTAACTACCGGATCATATACAAAGTGGTGAACAAAAATACTATTCACATCTTAACGGTTCACCACAGCAGTAAACTATTAAAACGAACGGTGTTAAAGCGTGCCTCACGGCGCAAAGGCTAACATGTTTCATACCGACATTTCGCAATACCTTTGAGCCAGATGAATACTTCCGCCGACGAGCATTTTTTTACTACCCGGCTCCTAACCTGGCATAACGAGGAAAACAACCGCAGCCTGCCATGGAAAAGTGAGAAGGATCCATATAAGATATGGTTGTCTGAGGTGATATTGCAGCAAACGCGGGCCTTGCAGGGTTTGCCTTATTATATGCGTTTTACGAAGGCTTATCCCACGGTTGAGGATATGGCCGGGGCAAATGATGAAGAGGCATTCAGGCTATGGCAGGGGTTGGGGTACTATAACCGGTGCAAAAATATGCTTGCCACGGCCCGGTATATAGCTAAGGAACTTGACGGGCATTTTCCCGAAACATACGATGGGTTGCTGAAACTAAAAGGGATAGGCCCATATACGGCTGCTGCGATAGCATCGTTCGCTTTTGGGCTTCCACATGCGGTTGTTGATGGAAATGTAAATAGGGTATTGGCCCGTTATTTTGGAATAGAGACTCCTTTTGATACGACCGAAGGGAAAAAATTATTTTCGGCACTCGCACAAGAACTGTTGGACGGAAAATGAGCTGGAAACCCGGCTAGATAAATGGTTATTTTTTATTAAGAATTTAGAAGACTTCCAGGCTATCCCAGAAATATTTAAGAATGAAGTGGTGTTTAAAGAAGCGATAGAAAAGGCGGAACTATCGAAGATGAACGACATAGAAATTGCAAGGTATAATGCAAGCCTTAAAGCGTACAGGGACAATATAAATACGTTTAATTATGCATTAAAGGAAGGTTTGAAAAAAGCGACAGATGAAGGTGAATTGAAAAGAGCGATAGAAATGGCATCGAAGTGCCTGAAAAGAGGAATACCATTAGCAGATGTAGCATATTTGACCGGACTTACTGAAAATGAGATAAGGAATATTGTACTGTAAAGCGCCGGTTGGCCTTACTCCTCCTCTTCCTCTGTCGCAGGGTGTATCGTTACCTTCACACGCTGTATCCGCATCTTCTCAATAGCTACAGCTGTAAACTCATATTCTTGAAATTTCACGGTTTCATTTACAGCGGCAAATTTTCCGGAAATTTCTATGATAAGCCCCGCCAGGGAATCACTTTCGCCACGCACCGCATCAAAGGTATCAGAGGGTACGCCTAAAACACGGCATACATCATTTATCAGGGTCTTGCCTTCAAAGATGAAATTATTGTCATCGATCTTTTTGTAGTTGAGGTCCTCTTCGTCAAACTCATCCTTGATATCGCCGATGATCTCTTCCATAATATCCTCGAGCGTGATAATACCTGACGTGCCACCAAACTCATCGACCACAATAGCGAAGTGAATCCGTTTTTGCTGGAATTCTTTAAGCAGGTCTTCTATCAACTTGCTTTCATGTACAAAGTATGCAGGGCGTATCAGTGTATGCCAGTCAAATATTTCCTTATCAATATGCGGAAGAAAATCCTTTGTGTGAATCACGCCGGCCACCTTATCCATGCTCTCTTTATACACCGGCAGCCGTGAATAGCCTGCATCTAAGCAATAGGTACGCACTTCGGCAAAAGTAAGGTCATAGTCTAATGCACTCACGTCCATACGGGTGCGCATCACTTGCTTGGCCGAAATGTTACCGAACTTAAGGATACCTTTAAAAATATTCACCTCTTCGCGGGTTGCAGTATGCCCAACGGTAAGCTCAATAGCATGTTCAAAATCTTCGTTGCTGATGTTCTTGTTGCTTTTGGGGCCCATCCTGCTTTCAATAAAATTAGTTGAGTTTACGAGTGTGCGGCTTATGGGTCTGAAAATCCCCATGAGCCCCCTGATAAACCCAGCGGAGAACAAGGCCATTCTCAGGTTGTTCTGGGTAGCATAGACCTTAGGCAATACCTCGCCAAAAAGAACTAACAAAAATGTAACGCTCACTACCTGTATCAGGAAGGCCACTATCCTGTTTATGTCTGGGGACAGCAGCGACGTGACTAAGAAATTGGTAGATATAACAATAGCAATGTTAATGAAATTATTAGCTACAAGAATGGTAGCCAGGAGCATTTTGGGGTGTTCCAATAGCTGGGAGGCTATACGTGCACTGGCCTTCTCTTTTGTTTTCAGGTAGTTTATATCTTTCCCCGAAAGTGAGAAATAAGCGGTCTCCGCTCCTGCAATAATTGCGGACATGAGTAGCAGTACAAGTATAGCAATAATGAGTATGGTGGCGTTCGACGGTGAAAAGCTCCCCGTGGATATTTGCAGTAAAATTGTTGAGGGACTCGTATCGCCTTCGGTACTTTCCAAGTTCTGTTATAATTTGGTGATTGGGTCAAAATTAAAAAAAGGATAGAAATGAACACACTTCTGCCCGATTATTAATGAATAAAAAACTATACCATCAAAACGGCAGGTCATCTTTGGCAATATTACTTACAATTCCCCCGTTGTCAAAATTCATATCCGGAACAATTGCGGCATCCTGTAACGGGCTTTCTGCCCCCGGCATGTCGCTATGTTCTTTTCTCTTATCCAGCATTACCATGTTATCAGCAACTATTTCTGTGCTGAACCTTTTGTTTTTATCCTTATCTTCCCAGTTCCTGGTCCTGATGCGGCCTTCTATATACACCAGGCTGCCTTTGTGCAGGTACTTCTGGGCAAGTTCTGCGAGCCCGCGCCAGAGTACCACCGTATGCCATTCTGTTTGCGAAACCAGGGTACCGGTTTTATCCTTATAGGTCTCCGTAGTGGCTAATGGAAACTTGGCAACCGCTATATTTCCTTCCAGGTGCTGCAAATCCGGCTCCCGGCCAAGATTTCCTATCAATACAACTTTGTTTACGCCTCTCATAATAGTTCCAATTTTCAGATAATAAAAACCATAACCTAATGAATGCTAAGGAACGATGGCAAAATAATGAATAAAATTAGAAAGATATATTTGGCCAGCGTTCCTAAAAGTATAAATTTTTTTCTAAAAAAGAAACAAGTGTTTTGGGAAAAGCGGTTTTACCCAGTTCATTTACGGGTATCCAGTTGCCGTTTTTAGACGTGAACTTTGCCTTTTTTGTCAGCGCAAGACTATAAAAACGGGTTTCTATAATTTGGTGGGTAAGCCGCTGGGTAGCCATCCCTGAACAGGCAATCGCGCTATATTCAAATCCCTCTTTTATAAATTGTTCATTTTTCAAAAGCTCGTTTATATCAAGCGGCGTGTCACATTCTATCAGGTAAGGCTCGTGCAGGTTTTCCCATATATCGCTGCCGGTGCGCTTGTGTATCCATATTGTGTTCTTCCATTCCAGCAACAGATAATGAAAGTAGCGCCTGCGGACAGACAGTTTTTTGCTCCGCACCGGTAACACATCGATAAGCGCATTGGCGTGTGCGAAGCACTTTTTTTGCAATGGGCATTGGTCGCACAGCGGACTTCGTGGAGTGCAAACTGTTGCGCCCAGATCCATAATAGCCTGGTTGTAGGCAGCGCTGTTTTGCTCGTCCAACAGTTCTTGTGCGAGTGCCGAAAATAATTTTTTCCCTTCGGTCGTATCAAAAGGAGTCTCTATTCCAAAATAACGGGCCAATACCCTATTTACATTTCCATCAACAACCGCATGTGGAAGCCCAAAAGCGAACGATGCTATCGCAGCAGCCGTATATGGGCCTATCCCTTTTAGTTTCAGCAACCCATCGTATGTTTCGGGAAAATGCCCGTCAAGTTCCTTAGCTATATACCGGGCCGTGGCAAGCATATTTTTGCACCGGTTATAGTACCCCAACCCCTGCCATAGCCTGAATGCCTCTTCATCATTTGCCCCGGCCATATCCTCAACCGTGGGATAAGCCTTCGTAAAACGCATATAATAAGGCAAACCCTGCAAGGCCCGCGTTTGCTGCAATATCACCTCAGACAACCATATCTTATATGGATCCTTCTCACTTTTCCATGGCAGGCTGCGGTTGTTTTCCTCGTTATGCCAGGTTAGGAGCCGGGTAGTAAAAAAATGCTCGTCGGCGGAAGTATTCATCTGGCTCAAAGGTATTGCGAAATGTCGGTATGAAACATGTTAGCCTTTGCGCCGTGAGGCACGCTTTAACACCGTTCGTTTTAATAGTTTACTGCTGTGGTGAACCGTTAAGATGTGAATAGTATTTTTGTTCACCACTTTGTATATGATCCGGTAGTTACCTTCTATCAATTCCCTGACGCTTCTTATATTCAGTTCAGGTACAACTCTTCCTGCTAACGGGAAGGAACTTAATGTTTCTGTTTTTCTAAAAAATTTCTCAACCTGGAGGAACGCATAATGCATGGAATCTTTTCCAATGTACGTAGCGATGTCGTGTATATCTGATAACGCCTGCTCAGTGAAAACTACTTCAGCCATTTCTCCAATCTTAATTTTGCATCAGCGGTGGAAACAACTTTCCCGGCTTTAGATTGCTCAAGACCAATACGTATTTTTTCCAGCAGAATAATCTTTTCAATAGCATCTTCGGCCTCAAATTTATGCGGCAATGTATCAAAAGACTCCAACACTTCCTTTTTTGTGAGCATCGTGTAAAGTTTATACAAATATAAGAAAATAAATCCAGTTTCCAGCGTACTTTCGATGTTGATATTTACATCTTTGAGAAAATTGGTCAACTACATTGTTATAAAATATTAATTTTGCAATTGTGAACTTACAACCAGAAATTGAGTATTCATCCGCTCATTCACTAACGATAGATGGTATGCTTATTTCAGAACCCGTTCTTAGCGAAATATGGAAATATGAAAGTGATGAAGAGTGGTCTCAATACTTAAAAGACTAAATGTTTTCAAAATCCCCTTAATCCGCTACTTTTGCACACAATTCCCCAACTACAAATGGATACAAATAACCTGAAAGAAATGGCCACACAGGTGCGCCGCGATATAGTGCGCATGGTACATAAAGTGCAGAGCGGCCACCCTGGCGGCTCTTTGGGATGCGCAGATTTTTTTACGGCATTGTACTTTAAGGTCATGGACCGCAAACCGGGCTTCGATATGGATGGCATCGGCGAGGATATTTTCTTTTTATCGAACGGGCATATATCCCCGGTGTTTTATAGTGTGCTGGCCCGTTCCGGCTATTTCCCGGTGAGTGAGCTTAACACATTCCGGTTTATCAATTCCCGTTTGCAGGGGCATCCTGCTACGCATGAGCATCTGCCAGGCGTGCGCATAGCCAGCGGCTCGCTGGGGCAGGGCATGAGCGTGGCCTGCGGTGCAGCGCTTGCCAAGAAAATGAATAATGATAACCACATCGTTTATTCGCTGCATGGCGATGGCGAGCTACAGGAAGGGCAGAACTGGGAAGCGATCATGTTTGCGGCGCACCATAAGATAGATAACCTTATTGCTACTATTGACTACAACGGGCAACAGATAGACGGCCCTACAAAGCTGGTAATGGACCTTGGTTCCTTAAAGGACAAGTTTGAAGCCTTTGGCTGGCAGGTGATGGACATGGAAGGAAATGACATGGATGCTGTGCTGGAAGGTCTTGCTAAGGCGAAAGCCGCGACCGGAAACGGCAAACCAATATGCATAATCATGCGCACCGGTATGGGCAAGGGAGTAAACTACATGGAAGGCTCGCACGAATGGCACGGGATACAGCCAAACGACAAACAGCTTGAAGATGCGCTGAACCAATTGCCTGCAACCTCTTTCGGAGATTATTAGATATAGCTGAGAGGGCTCCTATTATCAGGGCAAACTCATTTACATTGATAAAC
>JABDBX010000138.1:335-7607 GCA_013288445.1 Bacteroidota bacterium | reverse complement strand
TTCATCCTGTAATGCGCTAACCACGGCCCTGGCAATTGAAATCTTATCATAAGGGTTGAAGGTAAGGCTTGGGACAATTACATCATGCACATAAGGCAGTTCAGAGGCGAGTACTTTCATGCCGCTGTCCACGGCTTCTACAAGCGGCAGACCAAAGCTCTCCATAACTGATGGAAAGATGAGGTAGGGACAATTGAAATAAAGTTCGCGGGGGTCGAGGTAAACATGGTTGGTAATACGCGCGCCTTTTGCAACAAGCCCTTCCATACGGGCTATGAGGTGTGGTGCTGTATCATCGATCGTTACATGCAGCATTGGGGTATGTTCCTGTTGTAACAGGTGCTCCCATGCATCCAGCAGGGTAGGGTAATTCTTTTGCGGCGATGGGTTGCTGATGAAAACAAACTCATCCTTTACCCGCGCACTAAAATCAGGGTGTGGCACCTTGTACTTGCTATTGTCATAAAAGGGTATGGTAAGGCAGTGGCCAGCATCTTTAAGCCCGAGTGAGGTAAGTTCGTGTGCCATGTGCGGCGTCTGCACTATGTAGTAGTCTGTGTTTTTGTTATACCGTTTTACAAACAGGTATTTCAGGAGTATCTTAAAATATCTCGGGTTGAATTTCTGCCGTGGGGCTTCCAGCAATTTCTGGTTTTGGAAGTAGGTATATACCTCAACTTTTAGTCGTATCGGCGGCGGGGTGTTAGCGAAGCAAAGCACCTTTGAAAACCTGTCCTTATTTTGCTTGTAGAACTTTATTCTGTCGCGAATTTTGTTATTGATAACCACATAATTTTTGGTGAGGGCAGCTGGTTTATCAAATCGCGGATCAAGTACGAAAAAGAAATCGTCTTTTGCCGGACGCGTTAATATCTGCCCAATAAGGTAGTCAAGGAGCACTGCCCCTCCGCCTTTATTAATAAATAGTGCATCAACTAAAACCATCGTTTTTTCATTTCACTTGATAAGGTCGATATTGTTACTCGCGCATTCGTAACTTCACCCTCTCCCTTTGGAGAGGGATGGGGAGAGGTTTATCAGGCTGTTTGCCGCAATCTCCGGGCTTTGCATCTTAGACAACTCATAACTCACAATCCCCATTCCAATCAACTCATCGTCAGTCTTACTCATCAACGCTGTCAAAGCTCTTTTCAGATCATCCTTATCCCCGTTTTTAAAGATAAAGCCATTTACGTTATGCTGTACCAGGTCATCGCCCGCTCCTGCGCTATCTGAACAAACAATAGGCAGTCCAGCCATCGCAAACTCATGTATCACCACGCCCCATGGCTCATGTCGGCTCGGAAGGCAAAATGCGCCCCATAGCTTCGCTTCTTCTGCAAGTTCTGTAGCCGTCATAAACCCTTTTACCGTTATAAAGTCATTCCCGGAAACAGGCAAATTTCCTGATCCCACAAGTGTTAATTCCCAGTCATTAGCCATTTCTCTTTTCAATTCAGTAAAAGCTGAAATCAAAATATCTAATCCTTTTTCTTCGGCGAAACGTCCCACATACACAAGTGTGTGGGGGTAGCTTTTTTTCTTCTGTGCTTTGCTTTCTGCCCATACCTTTCCATAAACCGCTGAGTCAGCAGTGAGCAGGTGAGGAATTATGTTTTTGTCGGTATATCCCATCCTTTTTGCAAACTTATATTGCCGCTTCCCAGGCACCCAGAAATAATCAAAGTACCTCTTATAAAGTAGCAGGCTGAGTAGTGCTGCTATTCGTTGTTTTATGCTGCCCGTCCATTGGTTGTCACAACCGGTGACAATGATTGACTTATTTTTACAGCGCAGTGCGGCTTGCAGGTACAGCCTATCCATCCTGCCGGCAACATAAATTATTGAAGGGCTTCTGGCATCAATAAACTGTAGGATAGAACCTTTGCCAAAAGCCGAACGCGGATGAAATGTTATGCCGTTTTCATTGGCCGGAACAAAGGGGGTGCGCTTGTTGGTATCCCAGTAGATGCAGTCCACTAACATGCCGTGATCCTTTACCAAAGCCCGCATCACAGCTATCGCATAAGGCATCACCTCGGAGTATAAATAGACTATGTTTTTTGTTTCTTTCAATATTGTTTATGATAATGTTGGATCATTTTATCAACGTCACAAAGCCATTTCGCGGTACAGGTCTAAATACTGTTGCGCTATTAGTTCGTAATTGTAGGCCCTGGTATTTTCCCTGCCTAAAGATACCATCTTATCATAAAATGCCTTGTCTGTTACCAACTGCACTATTGCATCACGTATTTGCTGTGGTTTATAAGGGTCCACCAAAACAGCAGAATCGCCTGCTACCTCCTTCATAGCCCCAAAATCGCTGGTTATAACAGGCCGTCCCACCGACTGCGCTTCAATCACCGGCATCCCGAACCCTTCATAAAATGAGGCATTATAAAGCACATCGCAAGCTACATATCTTTTATACACTTCCTCGTCGGTAAGGTTATTGTAAACTTTGTGAGAGACACCATAGCTGTCTAATTTATCCAGGTCATCTTGTGTCGGCCAGCCAATAATATCTAAATGAAAGCCGGTGCCTTTTACAGCTTCAATAAGGTTATTCAGGTTTTTGTGCTTGCCGGTGCCCATCATTAATATTCCTGGCCGGCTGTTTATGCTTTCCTTTCTATTGTATTCAAATATTGGTTTTACGGGGTCTGGTATCACCCTTATTTTCTGCTCTGGGAAACGAAAATACCCTATAAGTTTACTCTTGGTGAATTGAGATACCACTGTGACAGTGTCAATGTACCTTAGCGGTAGCTGGAACCAAAATAGTTTATAGACAAGGAACTGCAGCCAGCTTCTTTTTTTTAGAGTGTCGCAATGCCCCAGGTCGTGGATGGTGAGGATATTCTTTTTGCCTTTCAACCCCAGGGCAAGGAAATTAACATCGCCGGTAATATGGTTTATTGCCCCGGCATACTTCCCGGCCTGCAGTGTATTTTGTAATCGCGATAGCCGGGCATCGCAATAGAATTCCTTTATTTCCACGTCGTTTTTCAAACACTCCCGCACCAGTCTGAATATCCCCTCTATGGAAACTCCGGTTTTTCTTGGCTCCCTGTAGAAGTAGGTTACTGATAGCATGAACGGCAGATGTGGTGTTTACAGGCTACTCATAGATCTTAAAACAAGTCCGCTTTAATTCCATTTTTGTAAAGGGCGTTACTACCATTGGTATTTTCTCTGTCCGTGTCTCGCTGGTATCCAAGCCAAAAGATTTGTCGTCAGATAAAGAAAGATGCTTGAGGAAGAAATAACTGTTGAGTATAAAGCCATCCCCGGCCTTGAATTCATTATCGGATGAAAGGAAGTTCTCTAATATTACAAATACAAAATCTGCCGCGAGGTTGTGCTTGGAAAGAGAAGGGTAGGGACTGGTAATGTCTAATTCATTGTTGATCACCATTTCCTTTACTACTTTCCGCATCATCAGGTTTATACGCGGCTGTATGCGGAAGCCAAGCCTGAATTCTACTCGTATCACTTTATCCTTTTTCAGTTCTTCCACACTGTACTCCATTGTATATGGCTCGTCAGTGCGCTCCACATGCACAAACCAGTATATATCGGCGCGCTTAGGCTTGCGGCTGAAGATGGAATATATAACTCGATCCTCCACCTGGAATGTATTGTTTGCCTTTGTAAGGAATATAGCGTGCGTGGCAAATTTAGGGATGCTTTCATCCTTGCTCAGATCATCGAGCAGGGGCAGGTACTCCTTCATATTCCCAAAGGTGAGAAAGCGGTTGGTGATCTTGCGGGCGCGGTACCATACATACATGGTAAAGATAAGCCCTATCTCAAATACAAGGAAGAACAGCCGTTTTACGATCTTCACAGCGTTGGCCACAAAGAACGAGGACTCCACCGAAACAAACAAAATAAGGATGATTACCACTATCCATAGCGGATAGTGTTTTACATACCGGAGGAAGTAGTAAACCAGCACAGTGGTCATAAGCATGGCTATGGTAATAGAGAAACCATATGCAGCGGTCATCGCTTCCGATGTTTTGAAATAAAGTACCACCAATATGCACCCTACACAGAGTATCCAGTTTATGCTGGGTATATATATCTGCCCACGTACAGTGGTGGGGAACTTCACGCGCACCTTTGGCCAGAAATTAAGACTTATCGCCTCACTGATGAGTGTAAACGACCCGCTGATCAATGCCTGGCTGGCAATAATGGTAGCAGCCGTAGCCACTATTATAGACGGCAGCAGGTAGCCATGCGGCACTATCGCGAAGAATGGGTTTACATCGCCCAGGTCTTGTTTGTGTTGCAGTAGCACCCAGGCACCCTGTCCCAGGTAGTTGAGTACCAGGGTTACTTTTACAAATATCCAACTTACCTGTATATTCCTGCGGCCGCAGTGGCCGAGGTCAGAGTATAGTGCCTCTGCTCCTGTAGTGCAGAGGAAAACCGCCCCAAGCAGCCAAAAGCCTTTTGGGTGTACGGTCAGTAATTTGAAGCCATAGACCGGGTTCAATGCTATGAATATCTGTGGATAATGGACGATCTGGTTCAGTCCTAAAACGCCCAACATCATAAACCATAGAAACATAATAGGCCCGAATGCACCGCCTACTACCTTAGCGCCAAACCGCTGAAAAATAAACAGCAGCACTAAGATTGTAAGCACTAACCCCATTACAAGGTGATTCCCCGGAACAATAGAACCTTCAAGGCCCTTCACGCCATTTAAACCTTCAATCGCGGATGTTACCGATATTGGCGGCGTAATAATACCATCTGCCAGCAAGGTGCCTGCGCCTATCATTGCAGGGAACATGAGTTTCTTTCCATATCGCCGCACAAGCGCATAAAGGGAGAATATACCGCCCTCGCCCTTATTATCGGCCTGTAAGGTTATGAGAATGTACTTGAAGGTGGTTTGCAGTGTGAGTGTCCAGAACACGCAGGAAATAGCGCCAAGCACTAGCTCTTCGGTTGCTGCGCCGCCTTCCTTGAGTATTGTTTGAAAGGTGTATAGCGGGGAGGTGCCTATGTCGCCAAAAATGATCCCTAAAGTAATTAATAGCCCTGCGAAAGTTACTTTCTTAATATGGCCTGAATCCATTGGCTTCCCGTAATTGGTATTTGGGGTGCAAAGTTAAACTGCATTATTTTATCAAAAAAAATTATTCTTTACTGGCGTATTTTGTTATCTCGCAAACAGTGGTAATATATTTTAATTATCTTCGTAATCGTCTAAATAAAAACAAACCTGATATGAAAGAACATGTTATTGCAACGATTTTGGTGTGTATGTCGTCCCTGTCGCTATGCCAGGGGCAGGACAACAAAGCATTCGCGGCATTTTCAAGGACGACAGACAGCCTGATGAATATTGCTTCGTATGACAAAAACACTGCGGCATGTAAGCAGCAGGTGAATGAATATATTGCTGCCTATAATAAACTAAGCGCGAAGGATAAAAACGACTTCAAAGGAGACCTTCAGGATAAAAACTATAACCTGGCATGTGCTTATGCAAAGGCAGGCGACAAGAAAGATGCACTTGACTACTTGTATCTTTCAAAATTCTACGATTATGAGCACTTGCGTAAAGATGAAGATATGGACAATCTGCGCCAGGAGCCGCGGTTCATAGCATACATGAATATTGCAAAGCATCAGAAAAACAAGTACCAACTGACCTTGCAAAATGCAGTAGCATATAATACCGCCGAAAAGGACAACCTGCCTGCATTTACATACCAGTCGACAGCAGACACCAACCTCGCGGCTTTAAAAACGGCGTTCAATCTTGATTCAATAGCCGGGTATGGCGATGATGTGGCCCGGATCATAAACCTTATGGAGTGGGTACATGGCCTTATTCCACATGATGGCTCAAAGGGCAACCCTGCTATAAAAAATGCCATGAGCCTTATTACGGAGTGTAAGCGGGACAAAAAAAACACTGAATTGCCGGGGGATGGTTATTCTGCTGAATGAAGTTTACCTGGCAGAGGGCTTTCGGTCTAGGTTTGTAACGTGTCTTCCCAAAGATACCGCCGACAATGACTGCCATGTGATAGATATGGTATGGTCGAGGTCGCTGAAAAAATGGCTGTGGATGGACCCCACTTTTATGGCCTATGTAATGGATGAAAACGGGGCACCGTTAAGCATTGAAGAAGTGCGAGACAGGTTGATACATGACAAGCCGCTGATACTGAACCCTGATGCCAATCATAACCACAACTACAACCAAACAAAAAAATACTACCTGGAAAACTACATGGCCAAAAACCTGTACAAACTGGAGTGCCCGGTTTCCAGTGAATATAACTATGAAACACACGGCACCGGGAAGACAAAGAAGTACATTACACTGCTGCCCGGAGCCACTCACCCCAAACCCAACATTGGGAAGGGAGACCATGGCCTCGACACATACGAATCGTACTTCACAAATGATCCGAAAGGCTTCTGGGCCGCGCCTGCTGATGCCAACATTGTAGTAAAAGCAGATGGTGGGCATACACAGGCAGAGTATGAGCAGGTAATGGCGAAATTTAAAGATTGTTATAACAAAACATCCGGCGGATGTATCGACAACATTATGATGGCGGAATCTAAAGGATGGTTAACGGATAAAAGTCTCACTGACCTTGTTGATGAGTATGGCCATATGCAGTCTTTTATATACCTGGGTTTAGAGGCAGATAACAAAAGCGAAGATGTGGCGCTTTTTAAAATAGCCTGTGATAAGTCTGTTCACTGCATGGGCATATCGCTGGACAAAGACAACAAAATTGGTACGCTACGCTTTAAGACATATAGCGGCTATATAGATTGGGTATTGGCAAAAGCCATTGATAAAGAAAGAGCCGCAAAGTAAAATGCGTAAATTGCTGTGGAAAACGGAATCGGCCAATGAGAGAAAATAACTTGTTAAGAATAAAGTTTTGAGACATTGATGCATACTACAAAAGAACTAGCGAAATAAAAACATGCCAGGTACAATTCCTAACCCGGTGAGGTTATTCAGAATAACGCATAGAGATAACCTTGCTCATATACTGCAATATGGTATTTGTAATAAAAATCACCGTGATGCCAATCTTGACTTTGTGCCAATTGGCAGTAACGATATTATCCGGCGGCGTGTGGAGCATTTGGTGAAAATTCCGGGGTATGGCAATATTGGCGATTATGTACCTTTTTATTATTCCCCATTGTCTGTATTACTTTTAGTAAAATCACCGGATCTAACTACTGACCAATCCACCTCGGCCAAAT
>JABDBX010000138.1:0-325 GCA_013288445.1 Bacteroidota bacterium | reverse complement strand
TATGTACCTTTTTATTATTCCCCATTGTCTGTAATGCTTTATAATATTCTAACAGGTTATGGCGTTCCCAGGATCGCACCGAATCTTATCGTTTGTATTGTAACCTCAGTAGATGTATTGGTTGGTTGTGGTAACAGGTATTTCTTTACCAATGGACAGGCGAATACATACATTACCAATCATTACATAGAGTTGGCAGATTTGGCCGAGGTGGATTGGTCAGTAGTTAGATCCGGTGATTTTACTAAAAGTAATACAGACCCCGATAGGTTGCGCCGTTACCAGGCAGAATTTTTAGTGCATAGTTATGTGCCGGTAAACTGTA
>JABDBX010000137.1 GCA_013288445.1 Bacteroidota bacterium | reverse complement strand
TATGTTGGCTGCCTTTCATTTTTGCCGCTGCAAAGCCGCTACCAAACTCTATCCCTTTTATGGCTGGAATAGAAAAAACTGCATGGCTGATTACGGATTCTATAGAGTTAAAAAAAGGTTCGCCGATACCGACAGGCAAGCCAGATACCGAACAAGCCACAATACCGCCTATACTATCTTGCTCTTCTATCGCTTTTTTTATCGCTTCACCAATATCCGTATTACCACCTGCCTCAATTAATTCAGCCTGAATGGTAATACCTGCGAGCATTTTCTTCGCTATTGCCCCTGCCGCCACAAGCGCCACAGTAAGCCTTCCGGATGAATGGCCACCGCCCCGGTGATCGTTAAAACCATTGTATTTTTTATCAAGCACAAAATCGGCGTGACCTGGGCGTGGCGTGGCTTTTATAGCATCATAATCTGCCGGGCGGGTATTGTTATTTTCAAAAATGATATTTAATGGGGCGCCAGTGGTTTTGTTGTTAAATATACCGCTTACAAAGATCGGCATGTCGTCCTCCTTGCGGGGCGTAGTGCCTGCGGCGCCTGCTTTTCGCCGTTCCAGGTCAGGGAGCAGGTCAGCCTCTGTGATCTCTAAGCCAGGCGGGCAGCCGTCAATAGTTACACCCACCCATTTGCCATGAGATTCGCCAAAGATGCTTACCCGGAATATGTTGCCGAAACTATTCATTGCTATCGCTTATAAAAATACAATTTGCACCGCACAAAAGTAAATCATTAAAGAAGCTGGGATAAGATTTATTGACCGCTTCGGCCCCCGCAATCTCTACCGGGCCATTGGCCCTTAGCGCACCGATGGCTGCGGCCATTACAATTCTATGGTCACCAAACGTATCTATACAGGTGCCTTGAAAATAGCCTGAGCCAGTAATGCTGAGTATATCATCCTCCACAGAAAAGGCACCTGGAAATCCCACAGCATGTCTGCTATACTCTCTACCCTGTTGCTCTCTTTATTGAACAGGCGATGCACGCCTTTTATATTGCTTTCCCCGCTACAACAAGCGGCAAGCACGCTCACTATCGGGAAGAGGTCGGGGCAATGGGTCGCATCAAATTCAAAGGCTTGCAAAATGGAAGTTTTTGTGGTGATGCTATCATCATTGATGATCATATCCACTCCCGCATTTTTTAGCAGTTCCAGTATGGCTCTGTCTGCCTGTTTAGAGATGAGGTTAAGATTTTGTACGGTGACACTTCCTGCCAATGCCCCCGCTACGAGCATATATGCCGCACTACTCCAGTCTGCTTCGATATTTATTTCTATGGTTTCGTTATAGGCAAACAAGGCCGGATCGATATAAAATTCGCGATAGAATTTATGCGTGACCGGCCTGCCAAAATGGGCCAAGACCTCAAGTGTAAGATCTATGTATGGCCTGCTTTTAAGGCCAGTTACGTTTATTGTAATTGGCTGTTTTGCGCAACTGCTCAACGCGAATAATAGCCCGCTTAATAACTGCGAACCACCTGATGCATTTAGTCTTACCGACCTTGCACGTAAGGGACCCTGAATTGCAAAGGGAACATGGCCATTAAAACCGGGGAGCGCTACCCCCAATGCGGTAAATGCATCCCGAAAACCATCCATGGGTCGCTTTAATAAACTGCCTTTGCCCTCTATTTTTATTTCGCTGTTGCTGATGGCTGCAATAGGCGCAAACAGGCGCGCTGCAAGTCCGCTTTCGCCGCAATTTATGAACCCGGAAACAGGTTTCAAACCCTTGCTTTCCACTGTAACAACTGAAGATCCATGTGTAACATTTGCACCAAGCTGCTGTATAATATCCAAGGCCGCATTTTCATCGTCAGAGTTTCCTGCATTATGAATTATTGTTTTGCCCGTATGCAGTAAGGCTGCTGCATAAGCCCGCTGGGTAACACTCTTGGATGGTGGCGCGGCAATAACACCATGCAGGCTACACGGCTGAATTATTGCTTTCATATACGGTCAGGGCATTTTCTATAACTGTGAGTGGCAGCGTATGGATGGCTGCCTTGCCTATCTTTTCCAGCACTATGTAATCAATAAGATCATCGTGGCGCTTCTTATCCATTTTTAGTATTTCAATCGCCTTTGAGGCGCTGATCTTTATCTTCACCGGGAGGTGGTATTGCCCCAATAATGTTTTAAGTTTTTCGGTCACATCTTTATCCAGCCCTGCCACCTGCACGGAGATCATTGCGGCTATTACCATGCCGATTCCTACAGCTTTACCATGCGGCAATTCATACAGGTTCTCAATGGCATGGGCGGCTGTATGCCCGAAGTTGAGCAGCTTCCTTAGCCCCTTTTCCTTTTCGTCTTCTATAACCGTTTTGTTCTTCCACGCCACGCATTTTGCTATCAGGTCGTTTAGGGCCGAATCATCCTCATCCCGGTAAAAAGAAATATTGTGCTTGCTGAGTTCATCAAACATTTCTGCATCAAAAATACAGGCGTATTTAATGATCTCTGCAAAGCCATTGCTCATTTCATCATCGGGCAAGGAATTGAGAAAACGTGTGTCGAATAAAATGAACTGCGGCTGCGTAATAGTGCCCAGCATATTTTTATTCATGCCGAGGTTCACACCGTTCTTTCCACCAATTGCGGCATCCACCATTCCCAACAATGTTGTAGGCACAAACCCGAAAGAAACGCCGCGCATATACACCGAGGCAAGGAAGCCGGTAATATCCGTGATCACCCCGCCGCCCACACCTACAAGCAGGGTTTGGCGTGTGGCCTCCATCTGCACAAGTTGTTTGGCCAGCGACCCTATGGTCGTAAGGTCTTTGCTACTTTCCATTGGCGGCAAAACCAGCATTTTCAGGCCCTTAAATAAATGGCCGTACAACTTGGCTATATGCTCGTTGGTAACGATTATGGTATGTTGCTTATCGTAGGTATTCCAAAGCTCTTCAAATTGGCTTTGGAATAAGTAGCTGACCTGGCCGGATGGAAATGTAATTGATTGTTGCATGATAATGGGTGAAGTTAGTGGTTAGAGACGATAACAAACCTGTTTTATAAACCCATTTTGATCTCCTTTACTTCTTTTTCTGGAAGCCCCGTCAGTTCTGCAACTTCGACTATCTCCATTCCCTTTTGCAGGCATTTCTTTGCTATCTGCACCTGCTCTTCGTGCCTGCCCTCAAATTTGCCTTTTTCATAATTACCTACAATAACGCCCTCATTGTCTCTCCAATCGGTAATGTAGCGTTCATACTCTCTTCTTTCCGCCTCACTAAGGTGCAGCACATCGAGCTTCTCTTTTGCCTCTTTCAGCCCCTTAGCTTTAGTGTTTTCCCTTACTTCCTGCGTCTTGAAAAAGTGCACCCATTCGTCTAAAGTGTTTTTAGCAATATCATCAAACTGGTCCACTTTAATTATGTAGTATTCGGGGTAGATCTTTGCAATTTGCTCTGTGTGGTAGATCGCCTCTTCCTGCTTTGAAAGCGTGAGTACGTCATTTTTATTTATTCCCCTGTAAGAAGTTGTGCCGTGATAAATATAATCTTCGCCATGCCCAAGATCGAAGTAAACAATATTTACGGATATTATTTTTTTAACCTTGCCATACTCCATCCCTTTGTCCATATTATCCACCACCAGCTTCGCCGTGCCAAATAACATGCGCAAAAGATAGTTTTGCATGTAGTTGTTCTGAATCTCAATAATCAGCAATTCACCTTTTGAATTTTGCACTAGCAGGTCAACCCTATTAGCCTTATTTTCACCGGTCTGTTTATTGCTCTCGCTTTCCAGGTTACAACAAGTAGTAAAATTAATGCTTTTTGTGGGAAGATGTCTTTCCGAAGGATGGCAAAATCGCCGTTCGCGCGGTTATTCGTATATTTGCGCAATAATTATGAGCAAGAAAGGAAAGGTATTAGTGGCAATGAGCGGCGGCATAGACAGTACGGTGAGCGCCCTCATGCTTCACGACCAGGGTTATGACGTGGTGGGTATCACTATGAAAACATGGGATTATGCATCCGCAGGCGGTGGAAAGAAAGAAACCGGCTGCTGCAATCTCGACTCATTCAATGACGCGCGTGCTGCTGCTGTAGAGCATGGCTTCCCGCATTATGTGCTGGATATAAGGGAAGAATTCGGGGACCATGTGATCAATAATTTTGTGGAAGAATATATTGCCGGCCGCACGCCAAACCCTTGCGTGCTGTGCAATACACATATAAAATGGGCTGCGCTGCTGAAGCGAGCAAATGCACTGGGGTGCGACTATATAGCCACGGGGCACTATGTGAAAGTGCGGGAAGAAAACAACCGTTTCGTGCTTTCTAAGGCCAGGGACCTGACCAAGGACCAGAGCTATGTGCTGTGGGGCCTGGGGCAGGAGTGCCTTTCGCGCAGCATATACCCGCTGGGAGACTATCTGAAAACTGAGGTAAGGCAGATAGCCTGGGATATGGGCTATAAGGAGCTTTCAACCAAGTCGGAAAGTTATGAGATCTGTTTTGTGCCGGACAATGACTACCGCGGCTTCCTGAAAAGGAATGTGGCCGGGCTCGAAGACCGGGTCAATGGTGGTGATTTCGTGCTTGCGGACGGACAGGTGGTGGGTAAGCACAGCGGCTACCCTTTTTATACCATAGGGCAGCGCAAAGGGCTGGATATAGCGTTTGGCAAGCCTATGTTTGTAACCAACATATTGCCGGAAAGCAATACAGTGGTTTTGGGGGAGGCACACGAACTACAGCAGAATGAAATGGTGGTGCGGGGCCTGAACATGGTAAAGTATGACCACATACCCGATGGTATGGAGGCAGTGACCAAGATCAGGTATCGCGACCCAGGTATGACCAGCGTGCTTACTGCCGCACCAGGCGGGGTTCACGTTAGCTTCCAACATGCAGTGAGCAGTGTTGCCCCGGGGCAATCGGCAGTATTTTATGAGGGTGATGATGTGATAGCAGGGGGTGTCATACAGAAATAGTATGTGTTGCGATAGGTGTCCCACACCAGGAAAAGGTGTGGGACACCTGTTGAGAGCGAAGAAACAGAGCGGAGAGTGGTACATGGTATTTTGTGGGTCTATTCGAGAGAAAACCCCGGCCTCAAAGGGAGATGTTACGCAAAACGCGAGCTATCGCAGTAACTTCTTATTTGCGAGTAAGACTTTCGCCACAATTGATTTGCGGATAGTGGTAAGCGGACTCAGCGATTACTGTTTTTACCAGACATTTAGAAAATAAAATATGCTTTTACAAGTTATTTTAGCTATTTTCATTTCTTTAATTATATTTACGTGAAATAACGGCAGTCGGAATCTTATGAGGAAAAAGATTTTACCTATTTTTTTGTTGGTGGCTCTATGTTTAGTGTCCTTTTTTTCGTGCAGGAAGGATACGCTCAGCACTGCGGATGCCACACGTGGTTACTTCCCATTAACGCTTGGTAAGTCTGTTACTTATGCCGTTGATTCTACCCTATATTATGGACCTCCCGGCACTACGCGGCACGTTTCCATGCTGTTTAGATACACGATCTCCGACACCGTCACCTATAATAAAAAGACTGCCTACCTGATGGATATTTATTCCACTCCGTACGTAGGCGGCATTTGGACTGCTTGCGGAGAGATCATTATCACACCGACACCCACTAGCCTGTTGTATGCGGAGAATAATGTGAACTATATTAAAATGATATTCCCCATTGCAAACGGAACTACCTGGAAGGGCAACCAATATGCAGTAACTCCTGATTCCCTCTATAGTTATCTGTATAACTGGGATTATACCTATGCGAACTTTGGGCTTTCTTATTTCAATGGCAGGGTTAATTTCGACCATACAGTAAGCTTGCTGGAAGACGATGAAAATGTAGATTACCAAAACGTGGACTCTGCTGTGGCAGGTTACCGCACCTATGCAAAAGAAGTTTACGCATACGGGGTGGGTATGATCTATAAAGAATGGACGCACTACACCTTTGGCCCGCCAGATACCGTTCAGAACAAGAACGGCTATAGCGTAACCATGAGGGCTATTGACTACAACTAATTTTTATGTGCAGGAAAGTTATCGGGGTATGGCTGCTCATTGCCTTTTTGCTTGGTAAATCAGCAGTGGCACAGCAACATGCCTACCAAGTCACTTTCACCGATAAGAATAACACTCCTTACAGCCTTAGCAGCCCGCTTGTTTATTTGTCGGCAAGAGCCTTGGCCCGCCGTGCTACACAGGGTATAGCTGTGGATAGCACCGACCTACCCGTTAACCCCGCTTACGTGGACAGCGTACTTACCCTTACCGGGGGCATACTCCATGAGACATCGCGCTGGCTGAATATGTGCATGATATTGCTCCCTGATACCGATACATTACAGATACTGCACCTGAATGGCAAACCATATATCCGCAACGTAAAACTGGTGGGCATTTACGGCACCGACCTGCACCACAGGAGTTCGCAGATCACAAGTACGCCTACAAGTACCACTGGCCAGAAAACGACAAGCTCCGGGCTTTCTTATTATGGCGCCACCTGGAACCAGACACAGATGGTGAATGGCAACTTCCTTCACGACAATGGCTACAAAGGCCAGGGCAAGCTTATTGCGGTGTTGGATGCGGGTTTTGTAAATGCTGACACCCATCCCGGATTTGATAGCCTATGGATGGCAGGCAGGGTACTCGACGAATATGATTTCACATTTGCAAATACAAATATTTTCCTGCAGGATGTACACGGCGAAGAAGTGCTTTCCACTATGGCCGGCTATGTGCCTGGTTCGTTTGTTGGAACAGCACCACTGGCCTCTTACGCCCTTTACGTAACCGAATACAACCCTGATGACCAGCCATTAGAATTGGACAACCTGCTTTGCGGCGCAGAACGCGCAGATAGCCTGGGGGCAGATGTTATTACAGAGTCATTAGGTTATGACCTGTTTGCTAACCCACCCGGCGCGGGCCAGAGTTTTGACAGCCTGGACGGGAAAACTACGGTCGGTGCAATGGCCGCTAACATTGCTACAAAAAAAGGAATGCTTTTTGTGGCAACTGCGGGCAATGATGGCCTGGGATATACGCTCAATGGCGTTGATTGGGGAACACACATTGTGACCCCCGGAGATGCCGATAGCGCGCTTACTATCGGGGCAGTGCAGGACAACGGAATTATTTGGGACCAAAGTGGATATGGCCCGAATGCTGACTTTGTTGTTAAACCCGATGTTGTCGCCCAGGGGGCAGGGACAGCTATTTTTGATGCAACCGGCTATAATAGCGGTGATGGCACTTCTTTCTCCACGCCGCAGATAGCAGGATGGGCAGCATGTCTATGGCAAGCCAATCCACATGCTTCGCCTTACCAAATACGGCAGGCTATTATAAAATGTGCCAGCCAGTACAGCGCACCTGGTCCGCAAATGGGTTACGGAATACCCGATTTTGAATGCACAAGCTATACCTTGAATGTAAAGGATACCCCACCGCCGTTCACTCCGTCTAATTGGGTCATTGCTACACCGGATCCATTCTACAACGAGATAAAGCTTTCTGTTTCGCCGAATGCCAGCCAGTATGTGGACTTTGTGCTGATGGATATCACAGGCAAAAAAGTGGTTTCATTGCACACGTATATGTACAAGAGTTACAACACGCCTTTCGCCATAGGTACTGAGGATCTGCCTGCCGGCATATATATACTAAGAGCCGTTTCGGCTACGCAGCAACAGGTGATAAAGTTAGAGAAGCAGTATTAGCCTTT
>JABDBX010000136.1:7019-7962 GCA_013288445.1 Bacteroidota bacterium | reverse complement strand
CCAATACCTGGCCGATGAAGGATACACCTCGAAATACCTGCTCTGGTACCTGGAGTATGGCTGTAAAGACGACTATGCCTGCAACCTGCAAAACACATCGGCATGGGCGGGCATACACTATTTTGCGTCGCGGAAGGGGACTGGCGCAAATGCTACAGCATCAACCGTGCTCACCTGGCCGCAGGGCAATGGTTTTCTGATGGAAAACCTGAAAAAGCAGGTGGCTGGTTCGGGAATATACAGTGGACAGCTTGCTTATAAGATACAACTGCATGATGATGGTGTGGAAGTATATATGTATGATGTAGCAAGGACGGAAAGCTATTGTGTGGACGCAAAAAAAGTACTGTTATCAGCGCCACAGTTTGTGAACAAGCACCTGCTCGCCGGTGTTGCGGACGCGGGAAAAATGAAGGCCTACAACGACTTTCATTATGCGCCGTGGGTGATAGCCAACCTGACGGTAAATAACTTCCCGCAGCAGCGCGGCCTGCCACTATGCTGGGACAATGTGATCTACAACAAGCCATCTGTGGGCTATGTAAATGCCAACCACCAGGACCTGGGCCGCAGCAATAAAAAGGTGATCACCTTCTACATGCCCATTGTGGACGACGAGCCAGACACTGCCCGCAGAAAGATACAGCCGCTTGACCACAGGCACTGGCTGGAAACAATCACAGGCGAACTGGAATATGCGCACCCCGGCATTACCGAGCGCATAGAAGCTGCCGATGTGTGGATATGGGGGCATGGCATGATTGCTCCGCGCCCCGGCTTTGTATGGGGCGACAGCCGGAAGAATGCAGCGGAGAACATTGCCAATAAAATATTTTTTGCCCACTCGGATCTTAGCGGAATTTCTATTTTTGAGGAGGCTTTTTACCAGGGTATAAAAGCTGCCAAACAAATAATGCAAACTGCATGACGCCCGCCATCACAT
>JABDBX010000136.1:0-7004 GCA_013288445.1 Bacteroidota bacterium | reverse complement strand
CCGGTTTGACAGCGTATTTATTTTGCTGCCGCCATTTTTGTCACTGCTCATCGTGGCCCTGCTGCCGGATAGTTATAAGCACACGGCAGGTATGCCCATTGCGGGCTGGGTGATTCTGATTTTGTTTGTGGACGTGGCGCATGTGTATAGCACACTATACAACACCTACTTCGATAAACAACGGTTTGCCCGGCAGCGGATGTTGTTTATTATAACTCCTGTGGCTTGCTACGTTGCGGGCCTGCTGCTGTACCTGGCAGGTGGCATTGTGTTTTGGCGAGCGCTGGCCTATGTGGCCGTGTTTCATTTTATACGGCAGCAATATGGGTTTATGCGGCTGTATGCCCGCTCCGATGGCGGCGGCAAATGGTCGTCAGTAATAGATACGCTGGCCATCTATTCCGCTACTATTTACCCGCTCATCTACTGGCACTGCACGCCCTCCAGAAATTTCAACTGGTTTGTGAGCGATGACTTTATTATTCACGAGGCAGGCAACGTAAAGCAAATAGCCCTCGCGGCATACCTGCTTATACTGGCTGCATATGCCACTAAAGAACTGGCTCTATTCGCAAGGCAGCGGCACATGAATATACCCAAGAACCTGGTGATCTGCGGCACCTGCATATCGTGGTATTTCGGTATCGTCTATTTTAATGGAGACATGGCGTTTACGCTGCTCAATGTGGTTTCTCATGGCGTACCCTACATGGCGCTGGTATGGTCTGGGTTACGAAAGCAGGGGCAAGGACAAACCGCAAAGCTGCCCCGAAAACAAGTGCTATCCCGCCGCTGGTATGGGGTGTTTCTGTTTCTTGGCTCCCTGGTGCTATTCGCCTACCTGGAAGAGGGCCTTTGGGATGGGTTCATATGGCGGGAGCATATGGGTGTATTCAGGTGGTTCGGCTGTCTGCCCCGCATAGATAGCGATATACTCCTTGCGCTCACTGTGCCGCTGCTATCGCTGCCGCAGTCCACCCACTACGTACTTGATGGCTTTATCTGGCGGAAGAAGTACGCGTGATAACTTATGTGATCACAGTATGCCACAATGCACTTGACGAAAAGATATTAATTGCCCCGGCTTT
This sequence comes from Bacteroidota bacterium, assembly GCA_013288445.1. GTDB lineage: Bacteria > Bacteroidota > Bacteroidia > Chitinophagales > Chitinophagaceae > Nemorincola. Next base: position 5,916 of record JABDBX010000136.1, on the reverse strand, counting down.
TAGTGACGATGACAAAATAAATACCACCATCTGACTTGTTCTTTTCCATTTCTGCTTCGTCTCAATCCTCCCGATGGCTATCGGGACTAATCGGGATAAATAGCTCACTATTCGCGGATTTTGCGCCTCGCATAACATGCCTTCGCTAAAGCTATGGCAGTTAATAAAAGAAAAATAACTTCGTCATATAGTGGTATTTATTTCGCCAACGTCACTTATTATACATTACAGCCGTTACAAACCCATTCATAAAGTCCCTGCGGCTCATGACTATGTACCCATGCTCAGCAAAGCAAGCCTTCGCATCCGGCAGGTGTGTAGCTTCAATACCACATGACCCCCTGAAGAACCAATACATTACCCTAAGCACCGCTCTTTGCCAAAGAACGGTGGTGTTTTGAAAATCACAGTATAGCCATAAGCCCTTTGTTTTTAACAGGCTGTCGATATCAGCGAAAATCTTTCGCAGGCTGTTGTCAGTGAAATTATCAAAAAGGAAGGGTGTTATTACTACATCAAATGCCCCCGCAAGCATTACGGTTTCTATGCCCTGGGCAATAAAGAGCACATGGTTGTCCCCGCATTTACGCTTCACAGCAAGAGCTATCATTTTAGCCGAAGCATCTATGTAAGTGATCTTTAAACCGGAGGGGTGCTGTGCGGCTATCTTCTCCAATATCCAACCAGTGCCGCCGCCAACAATGAGTATTCGCGAGCCTGCTGGTATTGATGATACAAGGTATAGCTGTGCATTCACAAGCGTACGCCCGAATACCAGCCCCGCAAGGCGGTCATAAAACCATGCTATAGTATCATAGTTGCGTTTCAAGACCGCAAAACTACGAAACAAGGTTTGACAACTTTTTGAAAGTTGTCAAACCTGATACGCTAACCTACACAAAAACAGGGGGCAACTGCCCCCTGCCAAACCACAACAATATGTAAACGAAGCTACCTGTTAAACACTGTACACTTCACCTGGAATTGGAGATAGTCACGGTCTATGTACTTATCCATAGGCGTAAGCACGTTGTTAATGCCCTTGCGGTAGCTAACTGCCGCTTTCACTTTCTTAGTAAGCGAGTATTCTGTTTTACCTATCAGGCCCACATCAAAGGTTGGGGCCACTTCTATATTCCTTTTATCCACAGTTGATTGTGTTGGCCTGTTGTCCACCAGCATCTGCTGAAAATCAGGGCCTACACCTATAGACATTCTTTTTATCAGCTTATAGCCTATAGATGGCGTTACCTGGGCATAATAAAGATTGTATGACTGATTGGCATCTTTTATCACTCCCACAGGGGCAACGACTTCGCTTGGCTTATTGCTTTCTATTGCTGTGGTCCTCGCTGCGGCAGCGCCTGCAGATGTTCTTGCGGCTATACCCTGGTAGCTACTCCCCGCAACGCTCCCTGACCCGGGCTGATCCAAATATTCTGATGTCTGCGTATTGGTGCTGCTGGTAAAGGCCACATCACTTTCCACATACACCTTGTCATTCAGCATCCGCCGGATTGTAGCGCCAGCAGTATAGCCGCTATTCTGGTTGCCATGGCTCACGCCACCAGACAAGATAATAGAGACCTTGGGTTCCCTTTTCACTTCTTCCGTCGGTTTAAAGGTGCCATGTGCCTCATTTGCCGCAACCGTATTGTTTCTATCCTTTACAACAATCTCTTTTTGGGTCAGTAAATTGATCTCCTTTTTATGGGCTACCCTTGTGTTGCTTACGATAGCATTATCTATATTTATGCTGAAGGTCTCCACCTTTACTACTTCCTTTTGTGCGTTATAATGGACAGTATTCGGCTTTGTTGTTTTGTTAGTGTTCGTATTATTGTTAGTTACAACGGGGGAGACGGCAACAGGCATATCCTGTACCGGGCGCAGTTGCCCATAATTGTGGGTCTGTGGCATTTCTGTGTTTACAACCACTTCCTTTACAGGGGCTGGCTGCCACAATGCGGGTACTCCCATAGCCAGGGCTACGGATGCTGCGATACCGGCAACCGGCATCAGCCACCACATCATAATGCTGCGTTTTTTCGCACGGCCGTCTAGCTGCTCTTCGAGCTTATCCCAGTTTCGGGGGTTGTACTCGAAGTCGTCCCGGTCAAATCGCTGTCTGACCAGTTCGTCAAATTCTTTTGGCTTCATACGTCACTTTTTGTTGTTCACTTTTAATAATTTTCTTCTGGAGCGTTGTTCTCGCCTGGTGTACATGCCAGTGAGAAGTGCCTTCGCTTATGGAAAGCTGCTCCGATATTTCCTTGTGATTATAACCATCAAAAACATAAAGGTTAAAGACGGTCCGGGTCATAGCGGGTAACAGCTGTATTATTTTTACTAATTCTCTGAATTCTATATTTTCAATCGCCTCGTTGCCTACTGATATATTGCTCTCTTCCGCCGGTATCGACTTCATGTGCATCACCATCTCCTCTTTAAGGGCAGAGCCACGCAAATAATCGAGGCATGTGTTTACCATTATGCGCTGCATCCATCCGGGGAAGGACCCTGCATTTTTGAAACCATCTATCTGTGTAAATATTTTCAGGAAACCGTCGTTAAGAAGTTGTTCGGCGTCTTGCATACTTTTAGCATAACGGGCGCATACCTTCAAAAACATACTATAGTACGTTTTGTACAGGTGCTCCTGTATTGCCCGGTTCTTTTTCCGGCACCCTGCTATTATTTCTTCTTCAGAATATGCGGGCATAAAAATGCTAAGTCGAAAGTCACAGGCCGATACCAAACAGTATGGCCAGACGTTAATAAAAGTAAATTACTACATATTTTTCATATCGTCAATTTTTATTGGTGCATCGTCACACCTGGGTTTCAAAAATGATAGTTTCTAAAAGGATGATAAACGTCTGCTTTTATACTTGTCACTGATAGTATTTAAAGGTTTTAAAGGGATAGTATTTTAAAAAAAGGCGCCTTTTTCTATTCTAAACATAAACCCTTCGGTATAATAGACGAGAAACGCTTGGGAAATCTTGGGTATAAAGCCAAAAAAATTTGTTAATAGCGGGAAATTACCCCGGATTATCACCCAGCAATAGCAAAATGGGTGTAAAAGAATGGGAGCGTGAGTTAGTTTGAATTGATTTTTTAATAACTTTGAAGTATGTCCTCGGTTAAACATAAAAAAGCACACCTGGTTTTCCCTTCAGATGCACCAATGACGAATGAAGAATTGGCGACGGTGATAAAAGAAGCTGAAAAAGGGCCATTTTACACTTCCACAGAGGTAAAGCAAGCCCTTAAAAAAAGGAGCAAAAATACTCCCGGTAATATTTTCGGCTAATCCCTTACAATGCCTCAAAGCAATTTATGAATATGGCGCCGAAACATTTTCGCCAGCTTCGTTTCAGGGTTAATTCAAAAATTAGACGCCTCGTACAATACATATAACAAACCTGCAGAATGCCGGTTTCTTCCCACAAAGTCAAAAAAAATACCAGATGTTCAACTTTGCTCCCTACCTTGTCATATCCCGGATCACAGATGAATATGTTGCAGTTCTAACTATAATTCATAAGAGCCGGAGTATAGCAAGTATCTGGGCAGCAAGAAGAATAAAAATTTGAAAATAATAATTGGCCATAATGATTTGCATAAGGGTTGTCAGAAAATCAGATTGGCATCTGCGGTAATTATTTCATTTTCTTTAGAAATATTGTAATATTATCCATTCCAATGACTATCAGATTTCTGTTGGTTATCTTTATGTTAGAGAAAAGAACGCCACAAGATGTTTCGGCTATTTGAATATTTTTTGTTTTGCAACCAATCAATTTTAGATACCATCGGGCATTTTCGAAATATTTCATTGCATTCACAACTTTAAATTGGTAATTAGGATAAGAACAACTTTTTGAAGCGTATTTACCTTTTGGAATGATAATCTCATCATTTTTAAAAATAATTACATCTCCCAAGCCTTCCTTACTTTCCTCTTTGGTTAAAGGATTATGGATATCAGTTGAAACCAATTTGACAATTTTCCAACTTCCGATTAGAATATTGTCTTTCTTTTGGGCTGTAACTAATAGACCCGATAGCAATAAAATTATTATTATGTTTATCTCTTTCATTATTTCCGAGATTTTCCCTTGGCATTTTATAACTGAAACATCAATACGCCTTTATCAAAATCTCAGCAGGGATATGCAATTGCTCCACAAGCTTGCGGATCATGGCAAGATTTAACTTTCGCTTGCCAGATAGAATTTCCGACTTCCGGGAGCGGTATCCAAGTATCTCTGATAATTCCGCCTCCGACATATTCATCTGCTCCAACCGGAACTTAATTGCTTCCAGCGGCTCCGGCTTTGATACCGGATAGTGTTCATTTTCATATTCTTTGATAAGAATAGAAAGAACTTCCAATTCATCCGAAGTTGCTGAACCAGGTTTTATATTTTTTTGCATCAATGAATATACGCGTGACAGCGCATCTTCATATTGCGCCTCATTTTTTATCGGCCTTAGCATAATTCAATTTTTTTATGTCCAATTTATCGTATGCCTTATGTGGCCCAAACCACACAACAAATACTATTTTCAACCTGTATTCTATATCTACAACCAGCCTGTAAGTATTGCCGTGAATATTAAATACCACCCGTTTGTCGGTTATCACCGAAGCGCTGCGGTATTGCGATTTTAATTCCTGGGGATTGTTCCAATTTGCAGCGTCCGTCTCATCATGCCATGCCAGCAATGCCTGCTTCGCCCGTGGAAATTCATCCCAGTAACTTTTCAGTGTTTTAATGGCAATAATTCTCATGCTGAAAATGCAAAAATACAAATAATGTTACCAAGTTGGTAACATTATTCAATTGATTAAATTTCACCACAGGATATCCATTGGTGCGTGTCTGTAGCCAGTCGTAAGGAGTATCCTGCCGCCCACACAATTGAGCCGGGCCTATCGTAAAAAAAACGAGGTGGGTAATTCGCCACAGAAGCGCCGAGATTATTTACACACACAAAACCAACTTCATCTTAGTGCCGCAGGCTCTGACCGAAGTAGGAGCAGTCGTAGGAAGTGGTATCATGCACAACATGGTAATGCATCCATAGGCTGTCGTTGCTGAGTTTGGCCCAACCAGTGAAGGTGGTACTGTTGTTGGCGCCTATGAAGGTAAACGAGTCGGTGGACTGAATGGTGCAGACCGCGCTGTCGTCCATGTTATTAAGCAGGTTGTGCATGGTCATTTCTGTGGAGTCGTACAGATTTGCAAGCAAAAATATTTGGTATTGGTTGTACCCAGTTGTGCCGCAGGTATCGCCCCCACTGTAGGTATAAATAAATTTGGTGCGGCTCAGCGTTTCGCAGCGCGGGCCTTCAAAACCGGTGAGGCAATAGCAGGTTCCTCCGTCGCAAGAGCCCAGGTTGAGGCAGGCAACTTTATCGCATTTGTTCTTGTTGCAGGCCGTATAAACAACGGCAGAAAGGGCTACAATGGCTATGCAAGCGGAAAGAAGTATGTTGCGTATCGGTTTCATAAACGGAATTTAGAACAGCTAAAATATTAAATCTTTCGCCAAAGATAACTTTCGGCGCGATAATTTTTTATACGGGGGGTGTTTTCTTTTGTAAACCCCGACCCTAAAGGGTGACATGTTGCTTTGACGAATATGTCGCCCTTTGGAAATGAGGGTGAGCAAAAAAATAGCCCCGGTTCGGGGCTAAGTAGTTTGCACAGTGCAAGGGGAGTATCTTTATGATGAGTCAAAAATAATCTCTTTGCAGGCACAAATTTATGGATAACTTGTTACGAAATTGTGATTTTTCTTAAAAATTTGTTATTACAATATAATAAAGGCATTGATGGCAGATACAACCACATACTGTATCTTCGCATTTTTCGTTTCTACCCTATATTTAATTTAGAGCGA
>JABDBX010000135.1:6790-8009 GCA_013288445.1 Bacteroidota bacterium | reverse complement strand
GATCTGTAAATTGCTTTGTCGGGCTTTGCATGTACCAGGGATATAATAAAGCCAATAACAAAAAGCGTGAACGCCGAAAACCAAACCAATGCAACAGCCGGGTTAAGCAGGCAGTTCGCCACGGTAAACAAAACAGAAAGAAGTAGGAAAATAAAAAGAGGCGGCCGCAAAAGAACAATGCCAAATAAGAACCTGTTCCAATCCAGCTTCCCGATACCCTTTCCAACCATAGCAAACCCGAATTTAAAATACCGGAACCAGGTATTTATCCAGCGGGCGCGCTGCTTTACCAGTTGGTCTGTACCCGATGTTTTCTCGTCATATACGACCGCGTTTTCCGCGAAGGCTATTCTATACCCCCTGCCCACTATCTCCTTTTGCAGCACTTTGTCGAAACCAGCACCTGTTATGTCCTGCTGTTCCAGGCACTCGCGGTACAGGCTTGTTCTGAAAGCCATTCCAGAGCCTGCCAGCGTAGCCGAAGAACCGATATTGAACAATACCTCGCCGTCATAAAAATGATAGTAAATATCGCGGCAGGCGTCAAGGCAAGCGTAAGTGGTATTAAGGTTCTTGGCCTTTCTTATACCCTGCACAGCAGGGAAACCCGCATCAAAGTATTTATTAAGCTCATTAAGGCAGCCGGGCTGCACAAGGTTATCAGAATCAATAATGACCAGTAACTCATGGCTTCGCTGAAAATTATTGATTGCATAAAAATGCGACCTGGTATTACTTCCCAACGTCTCAGGCGGGCGCAACACAACTACCCGATTATCAGCAAACTTCAGCCCGGAAACATCGCATTTATCCGCGACGATGTAAACGATGTAATTACTGTAGCTTAGCTTCAATATAGAATCAACTACAGCAGGTAAAGAATCAGTTTGCTCATAGGCTGTCACGATGATGGCGTAATCATACTCCTGGCCTGGTCCATTTAACCCCACCTTACGCTTTCCGGCAATCAAGTAGAGCAGGTAGAGCAAAACGGGCAGTACCAGATTGTACCCGATAATTGCTTGTAAAAATATCCAGAGCCAATTAATGATTTGCGCGGTCATGGCCCTGCCTATTTTGTGGTAACTTTATTCAATATCCAACCAATAAACTTCCCTTCCATTCCTTTCAGGTACAATATCTGCTCTTTCATGTCGTGGGTAATAACAGCATTCGCTTCAAAAACGCATAGCACACGATCAGCAACAACTATCCATTC
>JABDBX010000135.1:602-6780 GCA_013288445.1 Bacteroidota bacterium | reverse complement strand
GAGGCTTCAATGAATATTATATCGAAGATGTCTTTCAGTTCCAACAGCCTTTGTTCTATCTGCTCCTCAGTATTTATTTCGAACAGCGATACGTCCATGCCCTTATTACCCAGTACCGTTATGTTGCCTTCGTCAACTACCTCATCCAACGAGGTCCTGCCTCTCAGGTAGTCTTCAATGAAATATTTGGGCTTGGTCATCATGGTAATGCCCGGATTAAGGAAGTTGCCGTCTATGAGCAATACCTTTTTGTTCATCATCTGGAAAGCACTCACCATGCTCAGGCAAATAAGCGTTTTCCCTTCTTCCTCCACCAGGCTCGTTATTACCAGGTTGCGGCCACCCATAAGCGCCATATTTATCTCGAAACGGGTGGAGCGTATTAGTTTCTTGAACTCTGTATTCACCGGGCTTTTACCGTTCTTCCCAGGCAGTTTCTTAATATCGTTACGAACTGCCCCTATAAGCTTCTTCACTTCTGGCCCCACTACACCAATTGGCTCCACGGCCCAGAGCTTTTGCATGTCTAAGAACGATGTCTTTATCATAGGCAGAGCACCGAGTACCCTGGTATCTGTTTTGTTAGAGAGGTCGTCTGCAACCCTGACAGAATCATCGAGATAAAAAAGAATGAACAAGATGAGCATGTACACCACAAAGCTCAGTACGCCGCTCAGAATTACCGATACAGCCTTCTTAGAGGGCTGCTTGCCACCGGGCAAGGCCATTTCTATCACCTTTATGGGCACGGTGGACGTAAGCTGCATTGCGCTGGAGTTATACCTGCTCAGCAGATCTATATACTCTTTCTGCGTCTCATCTATATCTGCCTGCATTGCCTGTATCACAGATTCATTAGGGGCTAATGAATGCATCTTCATATTGAGCATAGCAATAGAATACTTGATGGAGCTAATACTCCCCTGGGCCAATGAACGATCGTTCTCCAGTTTTAGTTTTTGGGCAATAAGGCTTTCTTTAGACACCAACGGGTTTACGATATACTTATCAGTCGATTTATTGATCTTCTGCGTAAGCACAGCTTTCAGTATATCAATGTTCTCCTTTATAGTTGGGTCGAAATTGCTTTTTACGTATTGGTCGTTCAGCTTATTCAACTTGTCCTGCGTGGCCACTATATCCTGGTTTACTGAGGTAAGCGTACTTTCCATGTACTCCTTTTCCTCAGCATTGAATTTGTTGTCGATACCATTTATAGCTTCTGTATTTGCCTCCACTTCCCGCTCGGCGTCCCTGAGCCGGCCTTCCATTTCAGATATTTGCCCATACAACCCGGTTGTCTGGTCAGTAATATTGTATGCTTCATGCTGCGCTTTATATTTCCTTAGCTCATCTAATTTCACATTCAGCGAGTCTTTCTTATTACTTACCAGTTCATACAAATAATCGACCGATTTTAATTTGTTCTGCTGGTTGAGGGAGGCATAGTAACCTATAAATTCATTACACAATGCGTTTACAACAAAAGCAGACATCGCAGGGTTTTCCGACTCATAGGCCACATCAATGAAGTCACTGTTCTCTACCCTGAATATCTTTACTTTATCCTTCAGTGCTTCATAATTATACTTCATTGAAATAAGCACATCGTTCAACCCCTTTTGGTCCTTGTCGGTAAGTAAGAGGGCTTTTCTCTCTTTATAAAGGCGGGTAAATACATCTACGGCGTGCTTTTTCGAATCCTCATTCAGGTAACCAAGCAGCTTGCTGGGCTTTCTGAACGGCGCTTCATTTGCCGTAAGGTCGTGCAGTATCAGCAGGTAAGATACCTGGTCATAGACTATCTTCAACTGCATGGTCTGTGTAACGTTACTGAATGTCTGGTTGATCTTTGAATCCGCAATGTTATTCTCCCCGTTAAGCAACTGCTGGGCGATCTGCATGGTTTGCGAACCGGCTGTAAGGCCAGCAGATAACCTTGACTGTGAAGTATAAATATCCGGCAGCTTCCTCACTAAGAAGTAAGTAATACCCATAACAAGTATGGGAAAGATGATAAGTGCATACCTATGCCTTTTAACTAAACTGAAAAACTTTTTAGTTTCCATTATTGAAGACGTTCTAACTTCTCACCAATTATCTCTTCCAGGTTGCATTTTGCAATTAAAAATGCACTTTCCGCCTGTATTTTCGCCTGCACAGCGCTGGAATAAGTTGATTGGGCCTTGTTGTAATTTTCAAAAGACTCCTCTCCCTTCTCAAATTTGTATTTTATATCTTTAAGCGTATTCTCCGCGTTTTGTAAGTCCTTTGCTTTCCAGTTGAGCAGGTATTGCTGCTGGATATATAAATAATACCGCTGCTGAACTGTTGATTCAATATTCAGAAAATATTCGTCCTTTCCCAGTCTTACAATTTCAAGCTCCTCCCGTGATGCCTTTACAATACCAGGTTTCTGCAGAATAGTGCCGATGCTCAATGAAAAGCCTGCCTGGAAACCACTTAATATACTATTTCTCGCTACGCCCGGATCCGCAGTATTAGTGGGGCTGTATAAGTATATAAATGACACTATATTCAGCCAGTCCAACTGGGCCTTCTGGATATTCATTTTGGCAATTTTTATACTATGGTCGAACGTCTTTGCCTTTGGATAATTAGATTTAGCCGCCACAACCAGCTTTTCCATAAATTCCGGCGATATGTCCGACATCATCGACTCTTGCGCGAGGCAGCTATGTACAAAAAGGAAAAATAAAACGAAGAAAATATTTTTTAAAATCATCAACTTAGTATAAGTACATTAGCAATTAACTATAAAAATGAACGTTTATTCATATTTATAAAAGATAAAGTGATCGTTGATTTCTATAAAATTAGGGCTTATTAAAGTCCATTATATAAAAAAGTTATCCACATCGATGTTAAAACATTGATTTTAAATCATTTACAATAATGATAAAATAAATATTAATCCACAAACCATCGCTTTATTTTGGGATATATTTTGACGATGCAAAATAATTCATAATAACAAAATGTATTGTTAATATGAACACAGGGTCGATGGGCAACATCTGTCGATGATAGATTGGGGGCCTGCAGGGCTGCACCCGTAGCTATTTCGTGTAGGTGTGCCACAACAGAAAAAGGTGCTGGACGCACATGTTGAGAGCGAAGAAACAGGGCAGAAAGCGGAGGAAAAAGGGATGGCACACTATCAAAGGCCAGCCCATTCAAAGGACGTAATCTAACGGCGATAGGCGTAGTGACCAACTTGTTGTTGCATGAGACATCCTGCAATCCTGATAATCCTAAAAATCTTAGTCACTCCTTCTTTATTCCTATTACTTGTACATGCTTATCATTAACCATTTTATTGAAAGCTTGGATATCGTTACCAATGATCGATTTTAGTTTGTTCAGCTGCACATCAGTTTCCGCACTTAGTTCGGCAAATGCGTCTTTTACTTGCTGAGTGGGCGGGTTATTGCCACTTGCGGCTACGTTATAAAGCCCGGCCATACGGTCATTGAGCCGCATGGGGAAATTGAGTATGTCCTCACCCGCCTTTGCTTTGGTCTGGTAAAGCGCCTCTTCTATAACCGTCATTTTTTTATTAATGCTATCCCCTATCGCCTTCAAATCTTTGGAATCATTAGTATCTACCCTTGCCATAAGTTCCGAGATCTGCCCCCGAATGGTCCTTATGTTCTTAATCGCTTTTTGCATCTCTGTGAATTTGTCGCGCACCTGCAATAGAAAATCCACCTGCTCCTCATATTGCTCATCGCTTATTTTATAGTTAGGGTCGCCCTTTACTACAAATGCTACATCCACCGAATCCTTGCCATACCTGAAACGGGCTGAGTACTTACCCGGCGCAGCTTTTGGGCCTCCGGCATTGCCATTCCACAGCACCATACCGTCTATTTTCTCGCCGGGTTCGTACTGCATATCCCATACCAGTCGGTTCATCCCTGCTTTAAACGTGAGCATGTCTTCCTTGGTTTTTCCTTTACCGTTAAATGTCTTCATTACCTTGTGCAGCTTATCAAAGATGGTAACGGATACGGCAGAGGAGTCAGTGGCATTTTTCAGAAAGTAATTAAACACTACACCATTCGGTGGGTTCATGCCTCCATTGTGTATGTTGGAGTCCACGTAGCCGCGCATCCGGTAAGCTTTGTTTACGGGAAATACATAAAGCTGTCTGTCAAGACATTCATCTTTGTTTCCCTGCACTACGCCCAGGTCGTCAAGTATCCAGAATGCCCGGCCCTGTGTAGCTACAACGAGGTCATTGTTCTTTATGGTGAGATCGGTAATGGGTACCACAGGGAGGTTTAGCTGGAACTTCTTCCAGTTTGCCCCGTAGTCGTAGCTTATATACATACCATATTCTGTACCCGCATAGAGAAGGCCCCGGCGCTTTTTATCAGCCCTTACCACCCGTGCAAAATGCATCTTTTCAATACCATTGGTTATAAGCTCCCAGCTTTTACCATAATCAATTGTTTTATAGATGTAGGGCGTGTAATCATCCAGCTTGTACTTTGTACCCACAATGTAGGCCGTTCCTTTTTGAAAAGGATCTGTTTCCACACAGTTCCACATCATCCACTTACCGGCCTGCGGTGGCGTTACGTTGTCCCAGTTCTTTCCTGCATCCTTGCTTATATACACCAGCCCATCGTCGCTTCCCGTCCACAACAGGTCTTTTTCTATACCCGATTCGGCTGCCGTAAAAATGGTACAGTAATACTCCGCCGATGTATTGTCCTTTGTGATGGGGCCGCCGCTGGCCACTTGTTTGCTTTTATCGTTAGTTGTAAGGTCGGGGCTTATCTTTTCCCAGCTTTGCCCGTCGTTTTCAGAAACAAATAAATGATTTCCGGCAGCATACAGCCGCTTTGGGTTATTGGGCGAAAAGAAAATTGGGAAATTCCACTGGAACCGGTATTTCTGTGCATCGGCGCCCACGCCTATCGGCTCATCGGGCCACACGCTTACCGTACGATTCTCCCCAGTTTTATGATCCAGCCGAGAGATATAGCCAGCGTAGTTACCACCATATACCACCTCTGGGTTCTGCGGATCGGCCACCACGTAGCCACTCTCAAAACCAGCGGTTCCTTCCCAATCCCGCTCCGTTACCCCTCCGCCATAGGTGCGGCTTTTTATCCGTACAGTCGAGTTATCTTGCTGTGCACCTAGCAGGTGATACGGGAAGGCATTGTCTGTACTCACCCTGTATATTTGAGCAGTGGGCTGGTTGTGGTAGGTACTCCAGTTGCCGCCGGCATCAAAGCTTATTTGCGCACCACCATCATCGGCCACTATCATTCGGTTGCCGTCTTCGGGGTCTATCCACAGATCATGGTGGTCGCCATGCGGGGTTCCCATCGCATGAAAAGTTTTACCGCCATCGGCGCTTCTCATAAATTCCACGTTCGGGCAATAAACCAGGTTCTCATTCTTAGGGTCCACAAATATTTTATTGAAGTACCACGACCGTTGGCGTATTTCGTTATCCTGAGATGTCAGTGACCATGTTTCCCCTGCGTCCTTGCTCACAAACAAGCCGCCCTTTTCGTTCTCTACCATGGCATAAACCTTATCAGTATTCGATGGCGCTATTGCCATAGATACATTACCCCATATGCCTTTTGGCAAGCCCTTGTTTGCGGAGAGATTCACCCACGTCTCGCCACCATCTGTGCTCTTATACAGGCCGCTGCCATCGCCGCCACTTTCCATGCCGTACGGAGTACGTATCACATGCCACATACCGGCGTAAAGCACCGTCGGGTTACCGGGCTCCATAACCAGGTCGCTGCAGCCCGTCTGGCCGTTTACATACAAAACCTGTTTCCATGTTTTACCGCCATCAACCGTCTTATATACCCCGCGCTCCTCATTTGGGCCAAAGAGGTGCCCCATCACCGCAACCCATACCACATCAGGATTTTTAGGGTGGATAACAATGCGCACTATGTGCCTACCGTCTTTCAAGCCTAAATTCTTCCAGGTTCTGCCGGCATCATCACTACGCCAGATACCTTGCAATCCTTCCGATACATTTCCCCTCAGTGTATTCTCCCCTTCCCCTACATATACTACCGACTCATCGCTCTGCGCAACGGCCACCGCCCCAATGCTTCCACCAAAATACTTATCGGTTACATTTTTCCAGTTGCTAATGAGCCATTTGAAC
>JABDBX010000135.1:0-592 GCA_013288445.1 Bacteroidota bacterium | reverse complement strand
CAAGCCTAAATTCTTCCAGGTTCTGGTGGTGGAATAGATTTCGGATTGCAATCAGCAGCTGGCACCTACAAAGTAGTAGCAAGTTCGGGTGGTTTCTGCGCGACAAATATGTCTGGAATGCCTGTTATTAATGTTTTACCATTGCCTAACGCTTACGCGATCATGGGCGGTGGTACCTATTGCGCTAACAGTACCGGCCTCGACATAAGCCTTGCAAATTCTGACGCAGGCGTAAGCTACCAGTTGTACAACGGTACTACTGCGGCAGGGTCTGCTTTAACTGGTGTTTCTGGTGCGCTTGATTTTGGTCTTGAGTCAGCATCTGGAAGCTTCTCAGTAATAGCCACGGATCTGTCAACCTTCTGTACTAATACAATGACCGGAAGCGGTACTATCAGCGTTACAATATTGCCAATACCTACTGCATACCACGTTGGTGGTGGCGGCAGCTACTGCAATGGCGGCTCGGGCGTTCACCTTACATTGAGCAATTCTGCAACCGACGTACGTTACCAGTTAAACTTTGGCGGTTCGCCAGTAACGGGTGCAAGTATGCCAGGAACAGGTACCCTGCTTGATTTTGGTTTACAGA
>JABDBX010000134.1 GCA_013288445.1 Bacteroidota bacterium | reverse complement strand
ATTGGTAAAGCAGGCAAGGCTATACACGGTTTGCCCCACCAGGTTGGTTATTGTTATGGAGGTTATGGGGCGGTCGCTTGCAACGGTTAGCGTATTCAGGGCCGGGTTAGGTGCAATGCTGATGTTGCCTGGGCTACTAAGCAGTTCCCTCACCGATTCAGTACACAGGCTTACCGTGAAGGGAAAAATAGCCGAGGCAACACATCCGAAATCACTGCTTACAACAGTGTACTTTATAGTGTCTGTCCCTGGTGTAATGCCAACTGCCATGCCCGATGCATTTATACTTGCAGAGCTCATGTTACTGCTGCTCCAAGCCCCACCGGTAACGGTTTCTAAGAGCGCAACCGAGTCTCCGATACACACACTATCGCTGCCAGATATAACTCCCGTAGCGGGTGGCGGAAAAACCATTACAGTCGTTGTGTCTGTTAATGTGCCTGCCACATAGGTAATGATGGCAGTGCCGGAAGCCAGCCCGGTAACAATACCGCTGCCAGAGCCTATTGCTGCAACGCCCGCCGGGCTGCAACTCCAGGTACCGCCGGTGTCGGCACAGTATAGTGTGGTTGTAGCGCCGGTACATACATGCTTTATGCCGGTAATACCAGGCGCAGGCGCATGCACGATCAAAGCAAGATAATCAAACGCATTGCCGTAGCTATAATCTTCAAAGGTGTAGTTGTAATTACAAGGGTCCATGAGCGACGGATAGCCTATAGATGTAGAGCTTTGTGCGTACCGTACCCGCATCCGGTGCACGCCAGCTGTGGCAGTATAAGGAATATTAATGATGGGGTGCAGATTGCAGCAACCCAGGCAGCCGTATATGGCAGATACTGCCTCGCCTGTAGCAAATACGCCATCATCATTAAAATCGATCCAAACCTGCGCAGTCTGGTAATCAAAGGAGGAGGAAGTGCCTAATGTAAGCACCGTATCATTGTAGCTGCTCCCCTGCTGGAACTTTAACGTGGGTACTGCACACGACCTGTCGGCGTCGCCATACAAGCCAAAGAACGTAATTATGGTGTCGTGGATGCGGGTACCTGCATAAGCATCAGTGGCAAAGCAAGACATCAAAAAAGAAAAGTCGGGGAACGCCAGGTACTCGGCAGTGCATGGACACGACGATTCGTAGTAAACACTTATCGGGTTCGAATAAATAGAATCTCCGCTTACATGGCAGCCCACCTTGCACCGGTACACAAGCGTACCCGTAGGGTAGTATTTGCACGATAGGCTGGTAGCGCCACTTATGTTGGCCCAGGTGGTGCTATCGTGCGAGATCTGCCATTGGTAGGTCAATCCCGCCGAGTCGGTACTCGCGCCAGAATTATAAAGCATTATAGAATCAGCGCCACACACCGTACACGACCCTGACGATGCCACACCTGCCATGGGCATACCCACGCAAGGAGGGAAGTAAATGATGCGGGCAAAATAATCCCAGGTGGAACCATACTGGTAATACAATGGCGCGCCCAGCGAATAGTCGCTGTAATAACAAGGGTCTAAAGCCGTAGAAAATAACGGGCTGAGGGTAAATGCATTTCGCACCCGCATTCTGTGCACTCCTGTAGCTGCGGTAAGCGGTATAGTCAGCACAAAGGAGTCTAAGGTAACAGAATCGACAAACACACCGGTCACCGACTCAGAGGGTTCAAACACACCGTTATCGTTAAAGTCTATCCATATCTCGTTGTCGTAGTAGTACCCCGGAAAGAAGCCCGAAATGGAAGTAACAATATCGCCACCATAACTGCCGCCCTGCCGCAAATCTATCGTGTCCGGGCGTGGCTCGTAGTAAGTGGCAGGCGATGTGCCAATGTCAGAGATATACGAACTGCCGTAGCCGCCAAGATTGAAAGCCCACATAGAGTAGGCAGATGCATAACCATAAAGGTCACTGGGTATGCACGGGCAGGTAGCGCTGTAAGTAACCTGTATGGTATCTGAGAAAGAAGAATCGCCGCTGGCTGTGCAGGTCACCTTTGAACGGTAATAATCGGCAGCCGAAGGTATGAAGTGATATGTGGCATTAGTGGCACCTGCAATTGCGTGCCAGGTTACGGCATCGGCAGAATATTGCCACTGCAAATGAATGCCCGCGGTTGCGCTATAACCTGCCAATTTCAACGTATCAGTAAACGAACCGCATGGCGTCAGCGATGCGGCTGTGGCAACACCCGCAACAGGCACACCGCTACAGGTTTGTGCCGACACCCTCCCGAACAGGAACAGCATAAAAACTACCAGGCATACCGTTCTCATGTTTTTAGCTTTGATACAATATTACGAACTATTGATGGCATTGGGGTATGCAGCTTTGTATCGCTCTTAGCTGTTTAAAATCTTCGTCCACTATGCAGCATTTTTCTTACGTGGAGTAATTACGCGAACCTTGTCAAGGTTTACAAATTCGCGAGCTTTCCAGAGATCGTAATCCCTTTGCAAATTAATCCAAATATCGCTGCTGTTGCCAAATGCTTTGGACAAGCGCAATGCCATCTCAATACTGATTCCCTGGTGCCCGTTCACAAGCGCCGAAACGGTTTTAGGAGTAACATCGAGATCTTGGGCCATTTGCTTGACTCCTATGCCCAAAGCGTCCATGAACAGGGTTTTTAATATTTCACCGGGATGTACCGGCGACATTTAACGTTTCAGCATAAAATTTTCCTTTCTAGTGGTAATCCAAATAATCAACAAGTAAGCGATGGCGGCAAAATAAATCGCTACCAAATTTTACAGTTTCCTATGAATTTGTTGCCAATTCCTTTTTTAAGAATTTCAAAGCGTCGTCTTGTGATGGCTGATGTCCTTTTATAGAAGTTGTTATCTCAAAAATATAAACTGCTTTCTCCGCAGATTCTCTCCATTTTATATTACCTAATTTCTTTAGGAAATCATACTTAGCCCAATATCCAAAAGGAAAATTAGGATAATTAGCGATTACCTCGTCAATATCCTTTAATATAGATTTATCGTTTTTTACAAATATTCTTCCGTTATCCTCGAACAAAATTTTATTCATCCTATCAGAAAGGTCTGATGTATATTTTATCCCGTATCCGGGCGTTAAATCTCTTCCGTATATATCTAAAGTTGCGTAGAGACTATATTCTTTAATATTTTCAATCTCCGAATTCAGTTGGTCAATTTTCTTATTTCTTTCTTCAATGTCGGATTGATATTTACTGATTCTATCCAACATACCATTGTTCTGTGCAATTAAACTTTTATTCGTATTTGATACGTCATTAGTGGAAGACAACAACGATGAATTCTGGTCAATAAGTTTGATGTTGCTTGTATTAATATTGTCAATAGTATTGTTTTTCTCTTGTATTTTTACTGTTAACTCTTGCTGAGAAAGTTTGCTACTGAATACAGTTCCAAAAAATGAAAAGACTGTACCGAGCACAATTAAACACAGCCCTAATATTGACATCCAATTCATATTACGAAGATAAAGAGGTTTTTTAATAATTAGAACAAACAAAGCACTGGTCGCCCAAAAGAAGGGAAAAGAAGCGAAGAAACAGAGCAAGGGGGAGTAGGGAGAATAAGAGCGGAGATTTTGAAAAGTTAGTTATCTTTAGGAATACAATTGGGATACGCAGTTAAATCTACAGTGAAATTATGAATTACAAGAATGTACCCTTCCCAGATAATACTGATTTCTTAATAAAGTCCTGCAAATCCATTGCTGCGGACTTTGATAAAATGTTCAGTCCAAACGCAAAAGAGAAACTATATTTAAAAGACTTTTATCAACAAACCGATGGAAGCAATAAAGCTTACAGAAATGATCTTCGCTCAAAATTTGAATTGAATTCCTTAAACAAAAAATATTCGGGAAAAGAAATAAAGGGTGTTTATGTTCTTGCCAATGAAAATATGGATGGAATAGTTACCCCGTATTATGTAGGAATGTCTCAAACAATCATTCGCCGACTTCGCCAACACGTTTTTGGCACAGGCCATAATCAAGCTACTCTTGCGTATCTAATGGCAAGAACAGAATATGAGCAAATTGAGAAGTCGCAATACACACGCAACCGACAAGATTTGCAATACTTCACTAACCATAGGGAAAGATTTCAGAATGAAATTCGTAACGCCAGATTTGCCATAAAAGAAATAAATGATGATTATCTTCTTTATATGGCCGAGGTATTTGTTGCATGCCATTTTAGAAGCAAATGGAATAGCTTCGAAACACATTGATTTAAGCGAAATTGAATATCTTCCTGTGCCCTGGGAGAGTATATCATTTCCAAAGATCAGCAGTTTTAATTGCTTTACCCTTCCCTTTGTTTAACTGTTCAATGCTTGTGGCAAGATGCTCCCTATTGGCTTTTGTAGATAGTAAATGGTCAGTATCTGTTTGGGCAACGGCCTTTTTCAATAATGCTTTTACTTTTTTCAATACGTCCGCACTGTCTGTGTTTAGCAGTAGTTGCATTAACTCCAGTTTTTCAGCCTTCGTGTCCACCGTTTAAGATATTTTCGAGTGTAAAGTTAAATAAATTTGGAAAGCGGGGAGGGCATCGCTCTTCGCTCTACCGCTCCCCGCTCTCCTATTTGTGCCCGGGACTGGATTCGAACCAGCACATCCTTGCGAACGCTGCGACCTGAACACAGTGCGTCTACCAATTTCGCCACCCGGGCTTTCTTAGTCTAAAGTCGTAAGTAGAAAGTAGAAAGTAGAAAGCTGCTACGCACGTGCGTACATGAACATTCGTTTATCCACTAATTACTTGAGACCTTCAACTTTTCAGGGCTGCAAAGATAATTATTTTTTGGAATCGGGAATGAGTAATTTCTTAGCCACTAAACTGCCATCAGGCTGCACCCCCTGAGCGCGCTATGATCCATGCGGCCCAGCACCTCAAAACTACCATCGGCAAACAGGTTTCCTATGTCCTCTGTGGCTATAAATGAGCAGGAATGGAAGTTGGCAAGGTCTATTACATTAATTACACCGCTACCCGCTTCTGCTACATCGAGCGGGTCGTTGATGTCCCGCACCAGTACCCGCATGGTATTGGTGCATCTGAAGATACCGTTGGTGGTTGCATAGGCTTGCGAAAGCAGTTCTGTCATGCCGTACTCCGAATGAACATCCGTAAGCCCGAATTGCGTTTTAAGGATATCATGTACTTCGCTACGTGTCAGTTCCTGGCGACGCCCTTTCATGCCGCCGGTTTCCATTACTATGGTATGTTTTAGCGGCATGGGGTGGGCCGCCGCAAAATCGAGCAGTGCGAAAGTGACACCGAGTAATAATACTTTCTGCCCGGCATTTTCCAGCCGCGTCAATACTTTTGCCAGTTGCTGCCACTCGTTTATGTAAAAGCCATTTTCGGGGTGGCCGCTCTTTTCCATAAGCGTCTTTGCCATATACACCAACGAGGCATTTTTGCGCTCTAAGTAAGATGGCAGCAAGGCAAGTATAGCATATTGACCTACAGGCCCGTAATACTGCTCAAAGCCTTGCAGTAATGAGCTTTCATAGATACCCGCATCCGCCACATAATGGCGCGATGTGGCCTCACCAGTAGTGCCGCTGCTCTCAAATACTAAAGGGGCCGGTACATCCGTTGTACCTGTGACAACAGTATGGGTTTTGAAAAAAGAGACCGGCAAAAAAGGAATGTCTGTTATTCGTTTTACCGAGGCAACGTCCGTGCGCAATGTGTCGCAGTATAGCTTGTAGAGCGGGCTATGGCTGTATTGGTAGTGGAACACATCGAGCGCAAGGCTATCGAAATTGCCTTTGTGCGCCTGTAAAATGTTTTGAGGATTTATTAACGATGTATTGTAACTCACTTTTATTAACTTTGATTATATGAAAACGGGCATAGGGTGTATTTTATTCTTATTGCTTTCCATGGCTTTCGTGTCGTGCCAGAAAAATTCGGTGTCAAAGATACCGATTATATCCCTTATGGTTTTTTGGCCTGCCGACTCAATGACCGTGAACATAGACACTACTTACGTTGAGTTTGCCCTTACAGACGGAGACGGGGATATTGGCAACAGCGCCACTTCTGTGATCTACTACCGTGACAGCAGGTATGCAACCGACAGCTTTCTTACAGCGCCTTTCCCCGACATTGACCCGACTATTGAAGACCCAAAAAAAGGACTGCAGGGTACCTGCGTATTTTATCCGGTGCCCCAACCCGTGCCGCGATCTGATACCTTCCACGCCCACCGGGATACGCTTTCTTATGAGCTGTATATAACAGACCGCGCGGGGCATCAAAGCAACCACATAACCACCCACCAGGTCATCATAAAAAGTCCCTGATAGGGGAAATTCCAAAAAAAGTTGAAATCCCAAATCCCAGGACGGATTATTTCAGGGCAAGGCTTTTATTGAACAATCCATGTACCTGTTTTTTTGCCACTAAGGACACGAAGAAATACACAAGGGCCACAAAGTTCCTTTGTATTCACTTTCACTACACGCAATTGTCAAGTCTTATACTATACTGCTGCTCAATGAAAACACAAATTGGATGTTATTTTCCCTCTCGTTTTTAACTATCAATTAATAATAATGTGCGTTATATAAAATGCTGACCTGGTATTCTTAAAATCTGAGAAAAACCAGTTAACTTAGTACCAAAATAAAATACTATGAATAAACTTTACGCACTAAAATCTTCCTTAATTGGTTGCGCACTTCTTGGTGCTGTGACCGCGAATGCGCAAATGGTTGGCGCAGATGTTTTCCTGAAAGGCCATTATGTGGAAGTAGGCATTGGCAACTTAGGCTTTTATGGCTCCGCAGGCACAGCCCCAGCAGGGTATCACCCGCATTTAGTTGGAAGCACCTCCCCGCTTGGTTTTGTGGCCGATCCTAATATGACCGGTTGGGATACCAGTACCGTATCGCCTATCACGCACTATATGGGCGATTACTTTTTGCCAGGGGCTCCGGTAGAGGGCTGGGAATTGCAATTTGATAGCACTCGCTGCCATGCTTACAACAGCGGTGGTACTACCGCTTTTACCTGCTCTGATCCATCGTTATCATCCGTTGCCACAGGTAGCAATACATCTTACACAACAAGCGGCAGCCAGGTAATAGGTACATGGAACGGAATCGTGGACAGCATAGGCGTTACACAGGTGACAACATTAGACACTAATGACTTTTACTTTACCGTTAAGGTGACGCTTACCAATATGTCGTCGGCTCCGATCGACAATATCTACTATATAAGAACGCTGGACCCCGATAATGACGAAACATGGCCAGGCGGCAACTTCAGTACCAACAACCAGATAACCTACCAGATGCCAGATACTATGCATGCATCTGTTGTAACGGCAACCGGCGTTTCTACTCCTACCTCTATAATGGCACTGGGCACGGCTGACAGCAACTCTACGGCAATTGTATATACTACCTGGCCGATTGATATTCATCAAGACCTTTCAAGTCTGTACAGCCACTCATACACAACCGGCGCATGGTACGACACTACTAACCATTACGGCGACTATGCTGTTGGGATAGTAATAAAAGTGCCGCACCTGGCCTCTGTGGACAGTTCTGCAGATAGCGTGGCAAGGACTACATCAACTACCACTATGCACCCTGCCAATACTGCGAGCTTTACTTATTTCTATGCGTTCACAGCATCGGCAATAGATTCTGCTATCGCGGCTACGTCGCCTTATTCGTCTGTTACTGCCCCAAGATTGACCGTAACCAATGTAAATGCAGTTGCCGACATCAACGTATATCCTAACCCATCTAAGAATGTATTAAATGTTACCGGGCTGAACACTACCGACAACCTTGTGTTGTATGATATGATGGGCCGCACAGTAGCGCAAAACTGGACCGTGAGCGCACACAGCATTAACTCATTCTCTGTAAGCAACCTGCAGATAGGCGCTTACATACTTGTGGTAACAGATGCCAACGGCAATGTAAGGAGCCGCATACCAGTGCAGAAACAATAAACCCCCGACCCCTAAAGGGGG
>JABDBX010000133.1 GCA_013288445.1 Bacteroidota bacterium | reverse complement strand
ATTGCCTTGGTAACCGACCCACCACAAGTGGTATAAGATATATTCACAACACCTGCATACTGGCCCAAAACAACGCCTGCTGCCGAAACATCCGCCGTATCCGGATCATCGCTCGTCCACAAACCGCCAGATACGCTGTTGGTCAATGTGATAGCCGAACCGGTACAAACACCAGCCGACCCACTGATAGCAGAAGGGGCAGACAGGCTTACAGTGATTGGGTTAGTGCTGGTTATTGCACCTGCAATATAATTGGAAGTGCTTCCGGTGAGATTAAAATTAACCATAGTGCCACAATTGGCATGGCCGCTATAATCATAAATTGAGACAATGCCGGTATTGTCAGCGCCGGGGGTTCCCTGGTCGAAGCGGTAATAGGCGATAAGGCCGGTTTGAGCAGGAACATCGGAATTCATGGTTGCCTGTATCTGGGATTGGGTACGTGCTACATTCCACAATCTTACCTCGTCAATGTCGCCGCCATCGAAGAAGTCGCCAAAGTTTGTTGCACCTATCTGCAGAACGCTCACATAATAGGCCGGGGCTGCGGTATTGGTAGCTACCAGTACGCCATTCTTATAGAGCTTCATAGTGGTACTTGCGGCATCATAAGTCACTGCTACGTGTGTCCATACGCCTGTAGGCATACCAGTTGCATCCTGCACGGTTATTACGGAACCATTGCCGTAACCATTTGCAGCGGAGAGTACGCCATTCTCTAACCAAAATGGATAATCATAGGCGCTGAGGATATTGCTTCCATGAGCGGAATGATAGGTGTAAATACGGACCCAAGCCTCCTTGGTGTAAGACTGGTTATCCGTTAAAGCATCGTTGGCCAGAGTTATGTAACTGTAGGCCCCGAAATTCAATGCTTGCGCAAATGAATGGGTGGTGGTACAGCAAAGTACCACCGCTGCCGTAAGCAGCGCTTGTGTAATTTTTCTCATCTTGGTTGATTTTATTTGGTTCACCGATGGATGCCAACAACCGTACCAAATTTTAAAAAGCTACAATTTAGCCACTTACGAATTGTTACGTTAACAATATATCCAAAAAACGGAATTTATTTCCGCATTTCGGAAATGTTTCCAATATGTTAAGCACTTTGGAAATGCGGATTGTATATCATCCCGAAGGCGTTGCCCCAAGGGTCTTTAACGGCAGCAACAACTATCCCCTCGCCCACATCCATAGGGTCTTCAAATGGTGTTGCGCCCAGCTCTATCAACTGTTCGTAGGTTGCCTTTACATCATCCACGCCCCAATACGCAAGTACATTTGCAGCGCCCCTTTCCGCCGGATCATCTTCCGGTTGAAGGCCAAGTTCATAACCGACTACATTGAACCCCACATAGAAAGGTTCATCGAAATAAGGCTTGATACCGAGGGCAAGACTGTACCACTCCTTTGCTTTTGTAATGTCGGCTACTTTGTAACCTACTGTTCTCAGTCCGTGAAATTGAGGCATAGAATTTGTTTATTTTGTGGTCGTTTTGTTGTCCTGGTCCATGAGTTGCTTTATGTACTTTACAGGTGCGCTGCCATAGCTTAAAAACTGCTCGTGGAACTGCTTCAGGTTGAATTTATCTTTCATCTTTTCCTTCAGGCTTTCCCGAAACTCGTAGATCTCGGTAAAACCTGTAAAGTAACAGCAAAGCTGCACCTGCGTTACAGATACCCGTTTCCACTTTCCCTCTGCCTCGGCTTGCTGCTGAAACGCCTGTTGGGTAAGCAGGCTCATTGCATCTTCCTTGCTCATGTTCTTTGTATGCACACTATAGTCGAGAATAGTGTTGCAGGTGCTGCGCAGGTTCCATTTATAATACATCAGCCACATCTCGGGCGATGCCTCGGTGGAGTTCACTCCCCTGTCGCCATCGTAGCCGCTCTCCAGCATCATACGCTCTGTATATACCGCCCAGCCCTCTATCATGGCATTATTCCCCAATATTGCTTTAATAATGCTTGGCGACCTGTTGGCATACACCAACTGCGTATAATGCCCCGGTATTGCCTCGTGAATATTCAGTATCTGTAGTATATAATGATTGTATTCGCGCAGGTAGCTTTCCGCCTTGTCTTTATCCCAACCCGCCAGGCTGCCAACGTTGTAATAAGTGTTTCCGTTCTTATCATAAGGGCCCGGCGCATTTATAGAGGCACCCGCCACGCCAGCCATATAACCCGGCTCCTTGCGCACCACCAGCGGCTTTGAGGGGTCTATGTAGATCAGGTCTTTGTTCTTAATAAACGCTACCAGTTCTGGCAACTGATGCTCTATCGCCGCCTGGAAAGAATCTGGCTGCACATGCTTCACAGATATGGCGTCTATCATCTGCTTTATGGCCGCAAGCCTGTTTTCCGGCATGGGCTGCGCGGGAAAATATTTAGGCCAGAGGTCTTTGGTGATGCCATACATTTTGCCGTGCAGTTCTATCTTATGCTTCAGCGCCTTATTATAAATCTCGTCGGGTGTAAAACCAGATTGTATCTCATATTCAAACTTCTTTGCGTAAAGCTCTTTCCCCAGCCTGAAACTCCTGGGCGTAGCATTCGGCAGGTCTTTGAGCCATTCGGCATAGCCCCTAATAACAGCGACGGCAAGTTTGGCCCTGTGCATTATCCTGCCCTGCTCTTCTGCGCTTAAATGTGACTTCTGCAAGGCTTCCGGCAGGTCTTGCTCAAATACCGAGATACCGCCGAGGTTTTGCTCTATGGCAAGGGCAGTATGCTCTTTCGATGGGTTTTTGATGTTGTTTTTTGCCGCTGCATAATAGGCCGGTATATTGGCCATGCGCTCGTAAAAGCTATGGATGCGGGTATCTAAAGCTTCGTAATCGTTCCCCAGCATATCTGCAAAGCTGCCCGACACATTGTAGCCCGATGGATCCCACTCATATGATCGTTGCTCCTTTATGCCCCAGATCGCATAGTTCAGTTGGTTTTCTATGAGGTGATAGTCTGTTTTATTGGCGTCTGACAATTCCTGTAGCTGGAATTTTTTAAGCGAGTCAAGGTTGGCCCTGCAAAAAGCAAGTTCTTTTTCCCTCGACTTTTCATCGGGCACCACAAGCACGCTATCAAACTTATGGTAACCCACGCTGCTGGCCCAGCCAGGGTATATTTCCCACAACCGGAGTACGAAACGCTCCTTATACTCATTAAAGCCAACATCGGCAGATGATGTGCCCTTTGCCGCAACCAGGTTCATACCAGCCAAAGTAATAAAACTAAAAAGTAAAATTGTTTGTTTCACGCGCTATGATTAACCACAAACTTAATATTTCCTTACGCAATTATTCTGCAGGATTATGTATATTTATGTCCTACAACTATTGCACCATGAGTAAAGAAAGTACAAAAGGAAACGGGACAAAGGAAAGCCCCTGGGCGCTGAAAACACCACCAGGCACATCGGAATACACCATGTACCGAGATGAAACATTAGATCCGCCGGCATTGGTGTGTACGGTAGGTACGACAGTATTGCGCTACGACCTGCGTTGCATAGAAGACCTGCACCAAATGCTAAAAGCCCATGGCGACTGGATGCTGCTGGGCAGCGCAGACGAGCAAAAACCTGCCACCGAAGGCACTGTAGAAGCCTGGGGCCGCAGCGCCGATAACCCCGTGGGCGGCTGGTACGGCCTGAAGAAGGGCCTCCGTGGCCGTTTTGGTATGTATGTACCCGGAGTGCTGGAGGTATTGGGACTTGCCGAGGTAGAGCACAATGTGAAAAAAACAATAGGATGCGGGCGATTTAAAAATTGAAAGTGAAACGCCCTGGAACGTAATGCTACAGGGCTAAAAGGTAAAATCCCGGTGGCCTCTCCACCGGACATAACCCGCCAGACTACAGCGAGTAAATATTGTTCATCGAAGTTTGCAGACGAAAAACAGGCGCATATATAGCTTGGTCGTTAGTACCTGAAAAACTGATTAGTGTCCAGAGTGTAACATAGAAGCTTGGATTATTTTATCTTTATAAAAAAATTATGAACTACTACTCCGTCACGATTGAGGTTATTAAAAATTCACAGCACGATTCTTTTGAAACTCATTATGCAGTTGGCGAAAATGGGAGTACTCAAGGAGCAATAAGTAGTGTCAAAAACACCTTGCGAAAAATATTTAATGAAAAATACCCAAACGACATCTTTGAGTTTGTTGTTGCTCCGGATGGCGTTGTTCAGATTTCAAAACAGATGTACGACGATAAAAAATGACCAACAATCTCTTTTTTTACTAAAAATTGGAGACTAAACGAAAATGAATACTGGCTGCGGTTGCAGCCTTATTTGTTTAAACTTACGCAACATGAAAATCAAAATTCTCAACAATAACACAGGAAGGTTATGTTCTGCAACAATTACAAAGGTGAGATTAAAAGATTTTGATAAAATTACTGACGATAGGTTCAATACATTTAGATGGCAAGAACTTAAAACCAACTATACAGGAGTTTTCAAAATTATGAAGGACAGTATCATTTTAGGTTTAATGGATTTTTCAATTGAAAGCGTTTTTGTGAACGTAAAGGAACTGACGAAAATTGAACTATCAATTGAAAATAGAGGCGCAAACAAAAGGTTTGACTATTTGGCTGGCTGTCTCATTGCCTATGCCTGCCTTATCACTAAAAAATCGCCGAAATTGGACATGGGTATTTTCTATACCAAGGCAACGAAACATATTTATGTTGACAAATACGGCATGACGCCACTAGATGAGTATTATGTAAAATCCGATAAGAAAAATTGCGAAAAATTGATTGCGAAATATCTTAATATACCTTGTTAAACTTCCCAATATTATAGAGGTGGCCCATTTCCGGTGTAAGAATTCAGAGAATAAAATACCACTTGTTCAATAAATAATCGCAATATTATGATAAGTATTTTGGTTACTTTTCTCGCTATTTTAGTAACCTATTTTGGTATCGACAATAAAAATGTGAATGAAAGAATCAAGGATCCGCAGATAGCAAAAAAAATTAAACTATTCCTTCTCCTAATTTTCATTTTTTTCCTAATATCCTCAATAGTTTCTGTAGTAACGGATAGTTTTCAGGCCAAGAAAACCACCAAAATTATTAGTGATGATTCCGCAATTATCCACAATAATTCTAGAACAATCGACAGCCTTCATAAAATATCGATGACGTTACAGAAGTCATTGGATAGCTCAAATAAATCTATTGTCAATGTTGATAGCACACTAAGAGTCGTCTATCATTTGGCGGTAAAAATCGATAGTACTGGTAGGATAACTATTATAAAAAACGTCCCGTTTAGCGATACGGGCCAATTCACTGTTAACTGCAATGGCGCTGGCGGAGTCGTAACTGAAGGCGATTCTTCGGTCGTGTTATTAGCGCCATGTCGTTTGAAGTTGTATGCATGGGACGTAGAGAGTTTTCCGGAGGGTGTAGATAGTTTTGAAGTCTTGTACAGAAACAAATCAATAATTGGGCGAGGGAATAGGCCAAAGGTGATAAATAGCATTACATCTGGAACCGTAAAAATTTCGGGCTGGTCGCACACGCAACTAAATAAGGATGATAAATTACGGGTATTCATTGGAAAGGGACCACTATCTAGTAGGAGTGCAACAGTCCACATATTCTATGTAAAAAATTAATGCTTTCACTAAGGGTTTTATCATTTTTCAACCCATTTTTAAGTACCTGTATTCAATATCAATCAGGATGTTATTTCCTACTCGATCACTGTTGACGAACTCATATTTTGTTTGCCTGCCAGGAACCATTGAATAGGAAGATCACCTATAGAAAAGGTAATCCATACTTGGTCACAATTTCCGGCGAATAATTTCTATCGATTGCTTCCCTTTGTGAAGGATTTACTCTTGACTCTGGCAACAAATTAGAATAAGAATCATGTTTCACTAATGCTATAGTAGTTCAACTAGTAAATCATCAGTTTGTAGAACCCACAAATTATCAAACAAAAGGTATGCTTCATCAAATTAATAATAGTTTCTTCTAATTTCAAAGTATCAGGCATGTTTCCGCCGTTATTGGTCTTATCTTCTGACCAACAACGCTCGCACAGGACAGGTGATGAGAATGGAATAAAAACACAAAAGATAGCTTTTCAAACTACCGCAAAAATGATAAGGATTAGCACATGTCATCTATCCCACAGATTGCGCCCCCTCAGTGTACCCCGTAGAATAATAAACCCCTGAAACGCAATGTTTACAGGGGTATTATCTTTAAAATGGTGGTCTCTCAGGGACTCGAACCCTGGACCCGCTGATTAAGAGTCAGCTGCTCTAACCAACTGAGCTAAAAGACCGTTTTCTTTTTTGGATTGCAAAGGTAAAGAAAAAGTTGGTTCCTACTACCTCTATTTGCGGGAAAATATTTTCAAACTATAATGTCCACTCCACTATCTGCTTTTCCCATTCTGCCCGGTAGGGTGTTTGCACTTTTATGTAGTTGTCGCTGTAGCCTTCCATCATTCCGTTTTTGTTAGCTATCTCAAATAGCACTTTACGGGTTGCACCCCGGTGCTGCTCTGTGAAGTATTGCATCTTCTGGTAAGAGAGGTTGCGCAACGCTTTGTTGCGCTCGTTGCGAATATGCACCGGCACTATGGGTTTCAACTCAGCGGCCAGGGTGTTTGCCCGCTCTGAGTAGGTGAATACATGCAGGTAAGACACATCGAGCCGGTGCAGGAAGTCGTAGGTTTCTTTAAAGTCGGCATCTGTTTCGCCGGGGAAGCCTACGATCACATCTGCTCCTATGCAGCAATGCGGCATCAGTTTCTTTATTTTGGTTACACGCTCTTCGTATAGTTCCTTTTTATACCGCCGCCGCATGAGGCCCAGCACATTGTTACTGCCACTTTGCAGCGGGATGTGAAAATGCGGCATAAACCGGGCAGACCCGGCTACAAACCCTATGATCTCATCGGTAAGCAGGTTGGGCTCTATGGACGAGATACGTATGCGCTCTATGCCCGCTACCCTATCCATTTCCTGTACCAACTCGTAAAATGAGCTATCGCGGGTTTTACCGCCATCCGCGCCCTTGCCAAAGTCGCCGAGGTTGATGCCGGTAAGCACTATTTCTTTTGTGCCGGTTGCGGCGAGTTCGTGCATATTGTTCAGCACCCCTGCTATGCTGTCGCTGCGGCTATGGCCACGTGCCAGAGGTATGGTGCAGAAGCTGCAATTATAGTCGCAGCCATCCTGCACCTTCAGGAAGGCGCGGGTACGGTCATTGATGGAGTAAGAGCTATGGAACCCGGCTACTTCTTCTATGTCGCAAGAGCATATTTTAGCGCCGCCGCCATCAGCAGGGCCTTTTGCTATTTCTCTCAGGTGGGTGGCAAGGTTAAATTTCTCTGCTGCGCCCAGCACCAGGTCCACACCGGGTATCCGGGCTATATCCTGTGGTTTTAGCTGGGCGTAGCATCCGGTAATTACCACCATTGCCTGGGGCGCACGCTTCTGAATGCGCCGCACTATCATGCGGCATTCTTTGTCGGCATTCTCTGTTACAGAGCAGGTGTTAATCACATACACATCGGCATCTTCCTCAAATTCCTTCTTCACAAAGCCATCTGCCTCCAGCGTGCGGCTGAGGGTGGATGTCTCTGAATAGTTGAGTTTACAACCTAATGTATGAAATGCAACTGTTTTGCTCATTTTCCGGCCCCTAATGTTAAAAATAGGCTTGGGGCTGCGAAATTACTGATAAAATCCCGTCCGGGGCACACGTTTTGAACTATACCTGCCAGACTAAACTGTGAACGATATGAAAAGGATGATATTAATGGCCGGAATTGCCCTTGCAGGATTGGCTGCCGGTTGCAATAAAGTAAAGCAGTTAGCCGATATAAATGTGGATATACCCTATAGCTCACAGGTGAATATACTAGCATCTACTTATGATTCGCTGGGATTTGTATTGCCAGCAGGAGGGGCTTCCCTATCATTGCCGCCTGTGCCCGTGGTCACCAATTCGCAACAGTATATTTCTGAATACAAAACAAGTACAGATAAGATACTTGATGTGGACCTGAAAAGCCTGGCGTTGCAGATAGTATCGCCACCCAATCACAACTTCGACTTCTTAGATAATGTGCAGGTGTATATATCTTCCAATACGTTGCCAGAGGTATTAGTTGCGTCGCAGGACATTGTGCCCAAGGGATCAACAACGCTGAACCTGAATACACAAGCTGATGTGAACCTGAAGAGCTACTTTGTACAGGATACCATTTATTTCAGACTGGAAACTCATATAAACGCCATACCACCACTTGGTACACAACTGAATATAG
>JABDBX010000132.1 GCA_013288445.1 Bacteroidota bacterium | reverse complement strand
AATTTCTCTTTGAACTTATTGAAGGCATTTTGGGCGGCATTCTTGATGCAGGGGGCGACTTTATTCTCGCCCTCTGCACACCCAAAAGAAAAACGGAACTGGATGCCTCATTTATGGAAAATCCATCTGAATTGGTACGGGAAAACAACCGTGGTTATACAGCAAACGGATCACTATTTTTAAGCATAGAAAATAGTATGAAAAATCAAATATCATATGGTGGCAGTGGTGCTGGGAAGACATCAAATATTTTAATTCCACAAGTGTTGCACTCTCTTGGTCATGCAAGTATGGTGGTCAATGACCCTAGCGGTGAAATCGCGAAAATCGTAATTCCTATTGCACAGCAGCCTCAGTACCACTACCGTTGCATGGTACTTAACTATGAGCAATTTGATATCTCCTGCCAATACAATCCGTTGGCGCGGATTAAAACAGTGGGTGATGCCCAAAAGGTGGCGAAGATGTTTTTGGCGGGGTATGAGAATAAAAGTTCTGATCCATTCTGGCATACCAGTGCCGCGAACATACTCTCAATTTGCTTTCGCCTACTTGTGTTCCATAGCCCGAAGGAACTGTGTACAGTTCAGAACGCGTTACAAATTTTAGAGGAGATGTCTTGTGGGGATAAGGTTGATCGTTTGTTTGTGAAAGTAAAAAACGATGAGCCGTTGGTGTCAGCGTACCGCAGCTTCATAGCTAATGATCGGAAACTAGCCAATTCAATCCTCCAAACGGCCAAATCTGCGCTCACATTGTTTCAGGTCGAATCGATAGTACAGGTAACAGCGGCTGACGATCTTGATTTCTCCTCGTTCCGGCGGGAAAAGACAATTTTGTTCATTAACAACAATATTGCCAATACTGGGCACTACGCTTCCCTCACGGGGATTTTGCTCACGCAATTTTTTAATGAGCTTATGGCTGAACTACCACCGGAAGGATCGTACCCAATATTTTTTAATATAGATGAGAGCAGCAGTGTTGTGTACGATGCGTTACCTATTGTGGCTGCCAACTGCCGCAAATACCGGTTTTCCCTAGCGCTTTTTTATCAGTCATATCACCAGCTAGTCGGGCAGCTGTCTGCCACAAACGCGAAGGCTGTCGAAGCCAACATGTGGACGCGGATTCTGCTCCCGGGTACGCCAGTGGATATAGCAAGCGCTGTTCAAAATGAATTGGGCGTTTTCGAGTTCGAGGAAAACGGGGTGCGCCGCACTCGGCCTCTTATGACCGCTTCGGAGATTAAGGAGTGTAAGGATGCTCTCGTATTCTGTGGAGCGAACCGCGCAATGCGTCTGCCGCTCCATCCATACTATCGCTCTAAGCTGCGCAAGATGCTTTCTACTACACCATATGTGCCGGAGCGCCGCATCGTAACCGGGATGCCGCCACTAATTCAATTTACATAGATGAAACGCGCGACGAAGAAATCAAGTGGTATCTATACCTTCCTGAAAGATGCAAATGTGCTTTCTGGAAGCAACGAGGCGTTGGCTCAGGCCAAGCGCGATTACTGGCGTAATTATCGACTGGCGTGGCGGAAGAGCCAGCGCAAGCGCACCAAGCAATATACAGTGGCATTCACAGCCAAAGAAGCGGAGCGTATTGCCATGATTGCCAAGGCACATACACGGAGTGTCACAAAGTATTTGAAGGAAGCCGCCTTTGCATATGCCGACAAGCGCTACCTGGTGCCCAACGAAGCGGAAGTAGGGGTTATTCGCCAGTTGCTGACCATGAGTTACGCAACATTGAATACCCTGTTGATGGATGGCAAAGTTAACCCCGAGAACGGTCGGCTTTTATTATTTCGCATGGCCGAACTGGAACACGAAATTTTAAGCAGGCTCAATAATCCATCGGAACTAAAAACAGATAGTTTGTGATTGTGAAAACTATTTCTATTAAGACCTCTGCGGCCGTTGGCAATGCGGTCCGGTACATCCTGGCGGAGCATAAGGTCACACCCGCGCGTGAGCCAAAGCCCACCGACTGGCGGCATGTGCCGGTGCATCTCTCAAAGTCGGACATTGACCACCTGATGGCCGAACGGAGTGATGCGATACTGCTTGCCGAGATGCGGAAGCACCCAGACCTAAACATACAGGCATTCGTCCAACAGTACATTCTTGGGGGCAAGAACGATTTGAACGAACGTTTGTCGAAGCCAGTTATCATAACCAACGGCTTGCGATCTTCCTCTGTTCCGGGGTACATCAAGGAATTTCAAGAGAATGAGAAGCTTCGCCAGCACGCCCGTAAGGACAGCATAAAGGCATACCATCACATCGTCAGCTTTTCAAAATTGGATAACCAGCATGTCACGGAGAAGATGCTCCGCGACATTGCGCAAAAATATATTTCGCTTCGTGGGCCTGATTGCCTTTTCTTGGCAGCGGTTCATACGGACCGTGACCACTCGCATCTGCATTTAATTCAAAGTGGTGTAAAGGTCGGAACGGGATTATCTGCAAGAATTTCCAAACAAGAGTTTCTGGAAATCAAAAGGACATTGCAAGAATTTCAAAAGGACAAATATCGAGAGACTGTGCGAAGCATAGTGGATCACGGAAAGTCCAGGCAGCAAAAATCGAAAAATATGGAGGCGAAAAATGTAAAAACGCACGAACGCCAGGAAGGCGAACGGACTTTGACCTCAATTTTAAAAATGGCCTATGCAACATCTTCCTCTAAGGCGGAATTCTTAGACCAGCTGCGCCAGCTTGGACATGAGCCATATGAAAGGAATGGCCGCATTGCCGGCATCCGGTACAATGGTGACGACAAATACCGTCTAACCCGCTTCGGGCTGGATGACAAGGCACTTAATGACCTTGATTTAAAGGTGGACGAAAAGAAGGAACTACAGTCGCTACGGAGTGGGAGAGAGCAGCCCCTGGATAGAATGCGGGCATTCGATAAAGCTAGGGAACAAGCCGACAAAGCCCGACCGTTGGATAAATATGAGCGGGACGAAATAGCCGAAGAAAAAGCGATGGTAGAAAACGCACACATGATCGAAAGAGAACAGGAACAAGATAATGAACGAGAGCAATCTGCCATTAGCCCTTCGGATTTTGCTGATGCGGAGATTGACAACAACGACATTGAACAGGAAGACGATGATCGGGAAATTGAGCAAGATGATGATAGGGACCAGCCGGACGAATGGAGTTTCGACCATGCAGATGATGCCTACGATATCGACAGATAAACCTAACCTTATAAAAATGAACCGTATGAAAGACGATAACCAAGTTATACTATTCCCCATGCCAATCGAGCAGGTATGGGAGAAATTCAGAGAGTTGGTCCGCAACGAACTGCGCA
The DNA here is from genome assembly GCA_013288445.1 of Bacteroidota bacterium. GTDB lineage: Bacteria > Bacteroidota > Bacteroidia > Chitinophagales > Chitinophagaceae > Nemorincola. The sequence goes on along the minus strand of JABDBX010000132.1, from coordinate 5,057 downwards.
ACCAGGAAGCATCACGCAAGGCCCCGGTTGAATACCAAGTGTCAGGTTTGGTGTCCAAGCCGTTGTTCAAGGCCCACGAGGTCTGCGAGATGATGCAAATATCACGGCAGACGCTGCACGCGTGGGTAAAGGAGGGGCTTCTGAAGTCTTATAAGATCAAGTCGCGGGTGTTCTTCCTATCAAGCGATATTGAAAAGTTAATGCAGGGAGAAAACAAATGACCCTTCCAAATTCTGCTACGCAGAATTTGGAAGGGCAAATGCGGCCATACCGTTCCGGGCAGTCCATATCTCCTGAATCTTATGTGCGGCTTCTTCATGGTTTATGCGCACGTACTTTTGAAATTCCCGAATTGTCTTGTGTCCAGAAATTTTCATTATCAGGCTAACTTCAGTTCCTTGTAAGTATTCATTCGTACAAAAACTGCGTCTGCACGCATGGGTGGTAACCCACTCAGACTTTGGTTTTGTCGTTACGATGTCCTTGTTTCCCTTTTTGTAGCTAAAAGTTATGGGCTGAGTGATACCAGCCTTTGACGCAATTTCTTTAATATACCTGTTTAATACCACGTTTGAGATTGTCGGCGGGCCGCTCTTAAAGTGTTTATTGAAAATAGTAACGGCCTCGGTTCTAAGAGGAATTGCTACCCAATTATTGATCTTATCAGTTTTCTTGAAAAGCAAACCATTCCGATAGTCCTCAAAACAAAGGGTCGTAAAATCGGAGCAGCGCAGCCCTGTTAGGCAGCCAAAGACGAACATATCCCGATATAGGGCGTAAGTTGGATTGTCGGAAAGATCAAGAGCATATATCTTGCCGATCTCCTCGTAAGAAAGGTATATGGCATCGGTTTCTTCGTCCAGAATCTTGAAATCATCCATACAGATATAGCTAATAGCTTTCCTTTTGATTCGGTCTTTTATAAAGACCCGCAATTGCTTTATCGTCCTTCCTACTGTATTTACCTTTAGGCCGAAAGTGGGTGTTTTCTTCCGGCGCATTTTATATTCAAACGTTAGAAACTCCACAAATTCGAGATAAAAGTTATAGTCCAGGGACTTGAATGTTATCGGAGTTTTCCTGAATTCCTGAAATGCCAGTAAATGATCTCGAAGGCTAATGAAATTACATAGCCCTGACTTTGTTACTTTCTTCGTTTTGGAGGTTATGTACTCATTAAGTTCAGTGAAAAGGCTCGGCTCCCTTCTTTTAGGTGCCTGGACGTGTACGGAATTTTCCAGAGCCGAAATGTCAAATCTTGGCGTAAAAGTGCCTTTCAGGTAGTCTGGAATATTTGGAACAGCTTTTGATATTCCGTCCTCAATTATTGCCTCAACTATTTTACGCATTTTGGTAATTTCGGCGTTCAGGTTTTCCGAACACCCAAACTCAACCGGTAGTAATTTAGAGACGCACTGCCGCTTGGAGTTCCAATACGCGAATGGAATTGCGATCTCCGTACTCATAAGTACACGATTTGTTGAACTGTAGCAGTACTGGAAATAGACTACCGATTTACCGTCTTTCCTTGGCTTTTTGCTGATGATTGCTTTAAGAGGTAACAACATATTTTGGTCGATTTTTTGTCGATTAACAATGTGTAAACCTGAATAAAGGTAGAAATTATCAAACAGAGGCCCTTGTTATAATTCTTTAAAAATCAGCCGATTAAAGTAATGATGTGTAAAAATAGGTAAGGGTCACATTTCTGTGACCCTTACAACTGCGCTCCCTTCTGGACTTGAACCAGAGACCCTCTGATTAACAGTCAGATGCTCTAACCAACTGAGCTAAGGAAGCTTAAATTGGAGTGCAAAAATAAACAGTTTATCGTCACGGCAAAATTTTTCTTGTTAGCGGCCTAAATATTTATTGTTTGTAAGCATTGATACTTTATGTATCGGCCCTTCCAGCGGGCATGTACTTCATTAAAATAAATGGCTTAGAAATACGGAAGTTTGTGAAGGAGTAGACAATTAAGTGACGACTATAAAATAACATAAACCTGCTTGATTACATACCACTTCCCATTATCTTTGCCATTCAATTTTAAAAACATTTCTCATGAAACGTAACGCAACCGCCGTATGGAACGGCTCAGGCAAAGAAGGCAGTGGTAACCTAACCACGCAAAGCACGGTACTTAATAAAACACAGTATTCATGGAAAAGCCGCTTTGAAGACGGAGTAGGCACTAACCCAGAAGAACTTATAGGCGCTGCACACGCAGGCTGCTTTACTATGAAGCTGACATTCATTCTCGGCGGTGCAAACTTCACGCCAGAGCAGTTGGAAACAAGGTGCGACATCACCCTTGATAACGGCACTATCACTAAAAGCGAGCTAAACGTAACCGGCAAGGTTCCGGGCATTACCGAAGAGCAGTTTAAAGCGCTTGCAGAAGAAGCACGGGCCGGCTGCCTTGTAACCAAGCTCTATAACTGCGAAACAACAGTTGTAGCAACCCTGGCTTAATAAAAAAAGTTTCATAATTGAATACAAGAAAGCCACCTTATAAATGGGGTGGCTTTCTTGTGTTGAACTGATACTTATACAGAAAAATTGAGTAATTTTGGTACAACAAACATAATAATGGAAGTACATCCGCAATATAATTATGATAAAAATGGCAATCCGGTGGGCGTGTTTATCTCTATTGAGGAATGGAACGAATTGTCGCAGGAATTACAAATAGATATACCGCAGTGGCAAAAAGATGCCTTAGATATAGAACTTCGGGAGCTTGAGGCGAATCCGAACAGGCTTATAAAATGGGATGATATTAAAAAGCAATTGCTTTCCTAATGGAATTTGTCCTCTACCTTTCTCCGGCTGCGTCAAAAGATATTATTGAGGCAGTTAATTATTACAACTCACAAAGTGATGGTTTGGGCAAACGGCTGGCAATTGAGACAGATACCGTCCTGAATAACATCGCCGCAGCACCCAAAATCTATTCATTCCGATACAGGGAAATACGTGCTGCAAGAATACCCTCATTTCCTTACCTCATCTATTATACAATTGATGAGCGCAATAAATTAATTCAGGTTTTAAGAATATTCAATATACACCAAAAGCCATTTTGGAAACATTAATTGGGCCATTCATTAATTGCGCCATCCAGCTATTATACAAGCATCGTCACCGGATTTTCCAAATATGCTTTCAATGTTTGTAAAAACCGCGAACCTACTGCGCCATCCACTGAACGGTGATCACAACTGAGGGTTATCTTCATCAGCTGCCGTACCACTACCCCTCCATTCTCTACTACAGGCGTTGGCGCTATTTTACCAACAGCAAGTATGCAGCTATCCGGCGGGTTTATTATAGCAGTAAACTCGTCTATGTCCATCATACCGAGATTGGAAATAGTAAACGTATTACCGGTAAACTCCTGCGGTTGTATTTTTTTTGTGCGGGCCTTGTCTATAAGTGTACTTGCTTCCTCCGCTATCTGCGATAATGACTTCTGGTCGGCAAATTTTATCACCGGTACTATCAGCCCCTCTTCTACTGCCACTGCGGTACCAATATGTATATGGTGATTCTGGCGGATGAACTCACCCATCCATGAACTGTTTACCGCAGGGTGTTTGCGCAGTGCCATAGCACATGCCTTTATCACCAGGTCGTTGAACGATACTTTTACTGGAGATAACTCGTTCATAGCCTTGCGCGCTTCAATTGCTTTGTCCATCGTTATGGTCATGCGCAAATAGAAGTGCGGTGCACTGAACTTACTTTCCGCCAGCCTTTGGGCTATGATACGGCGCATCTGGCTCAGCGGTGTGTCGGTATGCCCTTCCTGTCCTTGTACTACGGGCTGCGATGGCATAACGGCGGCTTTCTGGGGTTGTGCCTGCTGTGGCTTCGGTGGTGTATAATTATCAATATCGCGCTTTATGATACGGCCGCTATCACCGCTACCCTTCACCTGCTGTATATCCACGCCCTTATCTTCTGCCAGCTTCTTGGCAAGTGGAGAGGCTTTGATCCGGTCGTCTGTTTCTGCTGCGGGGCCTTCGGGTGCAGGCTGTGGAGGAGTTGACGGGGGAGCCGACGCAGGCGTTGCTGCCTGGGCTGGAATTGGCTGGGCTGGTGCCGCTGCGGGAGCAGGTTGCGCTGGGGTTGCGGCAGGAGCGGGTTGGGCCGCTGCGGGGGCAGGCTGTTCGGATGGCTTAGCACCACTGGTCTCCGCATCCAGTATCGACTGGAAATTTTCGCCCGGCTTGCCTATTATGGCCATGATGCCGTTTACCGGCACTCCTTTCCCTTTTTCCACGCCTATGTACAGCAGCGTTCCATCCACATAAGGCATTACTTCCATAGTGGCCTTATCGGTCTCTACATCGGCAATTACATCATCGGCTTTTACTGTGTCGCCTACTTTCTTGTGCCACTCTGCTATCACGCCTTCCTTCATCGTATCACTCAGCAACGGCATACGTATCGCTTCCGCCATAAAATTTGTTCTGTATTTTAGAATTCAAAAGTAAGGTTAATAGGGTAAAAGGCAAAAGGTTAATTGGATAAATACCTTTTGATGCAATTCCCTTTTCATACACTAACGTGGAAGAACGTCCTTCAACTTTTCCAAAGCTTTGTTTGCAGCATTGAGTTTGGAAGGAGCTAGAATTCTCCCTTTCAATTTATTCAATTTTTCATCAACTGTTAATGTCACTTCCTGCTTAAACAAGTCACTTTTGAACTTTATGGCACCCTGTTTCATAATACAAATTTAGTTCATTTTTTTCTTAATCAACAATCCGAAAACCTCAATATTCCTCTGAAAAGGTACAAAACTACTGTTCTGCTCGGCATATATGTCGTATTTTAATGATAATTCTCCCATATTTATCCCTATTGCCATTCTATAAAGCCTTGTTCGCTCCTCGGTGCTGCCTTTAAAATAAATCGATCTTTCGGGATACATTTTCAAATATATCTCTACAGCAAATGCGACAGTAGCTAAAATCTCATTCCTGTCTCCATTGTTACTAATGCTCTAGTCATTTATTTCGCCATTCTCATCAATATCACCGAACGCCAGA
>JABDBX010000131.1 GCA_013288445.1 Bacteroidota bacterium | reverse complement strand
GACCGAAGGTGTGCCATCAGCGTTTACACCTAACCATGACGGACTGAATGATGTGTTGAAGCCGATAGGCCCTAAATTCTACCGCATGCTTGAATTCAGAGTATTCAACCGATATGGCGAAGAGGTGTTCTATTCCAACAATAAAGATCATGGCTGGGATGGTACTTACCACGATGTGCCACAGGATATAGGTACTTATTTCTACCAGATCATAGTAGCTGTGCCCGGAGGACAGAATATAACCTATAAGGGTGATGTGCTGCTGATAAGATAGCTACGTGACGATAGCGAAATAAATACTACCATCTGACTTGTTCTTTTCCATTTCTGCTTCGTCCCAAAAGTCCTTAAATAGCTCACTATTCGCGGATTTTGCGCCTCGCATAAAAGAAAAACAACTTCGTCATATGGTGGTATTTATTTCGCCAACGTCACTACGCAATTATTTTTTTTTGCTGCCAATATCTGAACTTACTCAGGCATTGGCAGCATTTTCTTTGAACGAGGTTAAAATCCGGTTTGCCAACGGATGGGCTAAAAAAATATTTTTAGAAACACCCAAGATTTTACGCTCTCTATTCGTCTTTATAACCATAGTGTCATATTTAATAGGATTTTTAAGGAAAAATGTAAAAAAGTCCTTGCAATTGTTTAATATTTCTTTAATTTTGGAACTTATAAATTTATAACTAATGAAGAAGACTTTTTCGATATTATTGTTTGCGCTGGCAAGTTTTGCCGGCAAAAGCTATGCACAAAAGGTACAGCCTTGCGCAACCGATGAAATGTATAGAATATATAAGTTACAACATCCGGAGATAGAGATTTATGAGAAAAAATTGACGGCAGATATTCAGAACTACGCCAAGAACAAAATGAATCTCTCCAAGTTTGCCAGGACTACATCGACTGGCGTCGTTTATTACGATATTCCTGTTGTATTTCATGTAATGCACAATTATGGTCCGGAACTTACGCACCTGTCTGACGTTTTTTTGCATGCCATGATAGTAGAGATGAACCAGGTTTATGCTGGTTTAAACCCGCAGAGCGATGTCATAGCTCCGTATGTGCCATACATAGGAAAGACGACCATCCGGTTCCATCTTGCTACTATTGACCCTAATGGCAACCCTACAAGGGGTATCACCCACCATGCCACCTATCTTACTTATGGTGGCGATGACGAAGCAAAGATGGATCTGTGGTCCCCGACTAATTATTACAACATCTGGTTTGAAAATACTATAGGCGCTACCGTGGCCAATGGTATTATACTTGCCTATGCCAACTTCCCTTCTGACGCGGCTGTGAACCCTTTTAACGACGGTGTTATATCCCGGTACAATGCCGAAACACTTTCCCAATATACTGTAGAGCACGAAACCGGCCATTATTTTAGTCTATTCCACCCGTGGAACAGTAACGGCAAACCTTGTGAAACCCCCGGGTTTTGTGGGGATGATGACGTGGACGATACCCCACCTACCATTGGGCATTATTCCGATTGCAATTTGTGGGATTCAGTTTGTGCTTTCAATTATTTTAAAATATACACCAGCGCTTCCGGCGGAGACTCCTTAGTAAATTACCCTGACACCACAAATGTGCAGAATATAATGGATTATTCTTCGTGTACACGTATGTTTACCAAGGGCCAGGTCACCCGCATGTATGGAGCGCTGAACAGCGACGTAGGCGGCAGGTCTAATTTATGGGATTCCGTTAACCTCGTACATACAGGGGTTAGCAATGACGGAGGCGTTACTTTTAATCCTTTGCCAGTTCTTCCGCCTGTCACTGATTATGTGGTGTCAAATTCAAGCACCATTAGCCCAAGCCAGAATATTACGTTAGATTATTTTACATGCCCTAATAAAAGTTTATATTTCCATAACTTTAGCTGGGGGGTGGACACTATTGCCAGTGTTAAATGGACTTTCTCAAACGGCGCTACAAACCCTACATCAACATCATCAACTTTTGCTGCAACTGCATTCACCGTGCCAGGATGGGTAACTACGACGCTTGCAGCCACCGGCAAAGGTGCAGCAGGGACAACGACTACTACCTATAACAGGTCTGTCTTTGTGGCCGATGCTACTGCTCAAAACGGTGAAACTTATTATATGAGTTTCAATAACGCAGATACCGCAAAATGGCCAATGTTCAATTACTACAACAACGAATTCAAATGGGCTTTGTCTAACTATGGTTATGGTGACAATTTTAGTATAGAATATCTTGGTTACGATAGCAGAATAGGCCTTACATCGGGTATTGTGCCAACTGGCAGCCCTTCCGGGGATTTCGATGACTTTTTCAGTATGCCGATAGACCTGTCTGGGTTTGCATCATCTGGTAAATGTTACCTTAACTACATGTATTCTGGCGCTTCAAGGTCAAGCATCACATTGGATATCAATGATAAGATGGAGATAGATTATTCTGTTGACAACGCACAAACCTGGCAGTTGCTGGATACCCTTACAAAAGAAAGGCTTGACAATAAGGGGGCCGTATCTTTTGGCTATATCCCAACAAGTTATCTTGACTGGTCGCCTATGTCAATTGCTATCCCAGCTGCGGCCCGCAAGCCTTATACTTTATTCCGTTTCCGTTACTATCCGAAGAATGGTGTTGATTATGGTTATGGTGGATCTACTGAATTTAACTATTACAGCAGTGGCAATAACTTCTATATGGACAACATCAGTTTTGGCTCTGTACCAGTAAGCGTAAATAACATAGTTAAAGCAGGTGCTATGGATATCACCGTTGCGCCGAATCCAACCCGGGGTGATGCATATGTATTGATAAATAATGCAGGCAATACATCTGCCAAAATAACTGTTATGGACGTGACCGGCAAAGTGGTTTATACTACGAGCAAGGAGCTGTTCGGAACCAATGAAAATATACAAATTCCGCAAACAGCTATTTCTGTTAAGGGGCTTTATTTAGTGCATGTAGTTACAGGCAACGAGTCGCAAACTTGTAAGCTCGTAGTACAGTAATGGTGTGTAACTCATCTATTCATAAAAATGGCTGCCAAGATTTTGGTAGCCATTTTTTTTCTTTTATCTCCAGGATTCGTAACCCCATGTGGTCTTATGTGCGGCATTTTTTGTATGATCTTCGCGAGAAAACCCCGACCCTAAAGGGAGATGTCAAGTAGTTCGCGAGTTATTATTACTATTCCAAATTGCGAATAATAGTCAAATCGACCGTAAATGTGCGCGGTTCTGAGTATTTGTCAACGAATTTCCCATGCTGATATTTATTGATGTTTTTAAATTGTATTTGAAAATATGTAGTGTTGTGTAGTATATTGTATCCCTAATTTTAGGAGTAGATTATGTTTATAGAGCCGCGAAATTCAGGAAGGAAAAAAGGGTGGGTGGAGGTGATCTGCGGTTGCATGTTTTCTGGTAAGACCGAGGAGTTGATACGCAGGCTGAAACGGGTGGAAATAGCAGGGCAAAAAGCGGAGATATTCAAGCCCGCGCGAGATGTGCGTTTTGAGCCAATAGATCATATTGTTTCGCATGATGCTACCAGGATTCGCTCCACGCCGGTGGAGAACCATTATAATATTCTGTTGCTCACTGCTGATGTGGACGTGGTGGGGATAGACGAAGCCCAGTTTTTTGATCAGGGTATTGTAGAGGTTATTGAAGACCTGACCCTGAAAGGAATGAGGGTAATAGTGGCAGGCTTAGATATGGATTATACGGGTAAGCCGTTTGGCCCGGTGCCGGCACTACTTGCAAGGGCCGAGTATATAACTAAGCTACACGCCGTGTGCTCTAAATGTGGCGATAACGCTAATTTCTCTTACAGGAAAGCAAAGATAGATGACCAGGTTTTGCTAGGGGAATACGATGTATATGAGCCAAGATGCAGGTCTTGTTTTTACAATCCCTAGATACGAGCATCCGTCATATGCTGCGATGGGATAAGCCATCATTATTAGATTTAGCGGCCTTCGGGACTGCTTACGTTCTTTATGTAGTCTATCCGCTTTTTTCAATTACTTTTGCCGTATGCGTTTGTTTTTAGTTATCCTCCTAACTGCTTTACTCTTACATACTAATGCCCGATCGCAGCCTGGTGTCAACTTAGACAATGTTTGGTCGCTGGAGCGATGTGTGAAATACGCTATCGACCACAACATATCTATAAAGCAGGATTCCTTAACTGCACGGCTGGCCAGGTACACATTACAACAGAGCCAGTTGTCGCAGTTGCCCAATATCAGCGCCAGCGGCAGTTATGGCAAGAGTTTTGGCCGTTCTATCAACCCAACCAGCAATACCTTCGTAGAAGGCGATTATAATTCTTTGTCTGCTTCGGGCAATGGCAGCCTGTTATTGTTTGGCTGGAACCAGGTGCGTAAAACCATTGAGCGAAATAAATTCAGCCTGCAGGCGTCGTTCGCCGACCTTGACCAATTAAGGGATGATATATCCCTAAATGTAGCAACCAGTTTCCTCACGGCCCTGCTGGCGCAGGAGCAGATAAATGTGAGTAAAAACCAGGTAGCTCTTTCGAAAGCCCAACTGGACCAGACGCGTGCCTTTGCCGAATCGGGCAGGTTGCCGGAACTTAATGTGGCCCAGCTTGAATCGCAACTTGCATCGGACAGCGCAAACCTTATTAATTCCATAGCAAATTATAACTCTGACATACTGAGCCTGAAAGCCTTGTTGAATCTTGATTTTAGTGTACCAGTCTCAATCAAGGTGCCAGGCGTGGAGCCGGGGGAGCAGGTGGCCGTAACGAATATGTTGCCGGAAGATGTGTACCAGGAAGCCCGTAAACATTTTGGGGCTATAAAAGGGGCTATTCTGCGGGTGACCGCAGCAGAGAAAAATGTAGATGCGGCAAAGGGAAATTTGTATCCGCAACTGAGCCTGGGGTACCAGGTGGGTACCAACTGGGCTAGTAATTATTTGAGCTACCAGCCTACTAACCAGTTACTCGGGGTTGCGCCCATAGGTATTACCGGGCATAGCCTTGATACGGTTTACCAGCCTGTTTATAAAACACTTACCCCTGTGATCCCATTCAACAACCAGTTGAATAACAATTTACGCCAACTTGTTTACCTTAACCTGAATATACCGATCTTCAACGGATGGCAGTCGCAGTATGCTGTGCGGCAGGCGAAGATAAACCTGGGCCAACAACAACTAAATGAATATAATGCCGAACTGACCCTGAAGCAAAATGTGTATAAGGCACATAATGATGCGCTGAACTCGATACAGAAATACTATGCTGCAAAACGCGCCGATGATGCGGCTGCCCGCGCGCTGGATTTCGCCCAAAAGCGCTATGATTTGGGATTGACAAGTACGGTGGACCTGCTTGTAACAAAAAACTTATCGTTTACCGCATCTTCCAATCTTATCAGCGCGAAGTATGACCTGATCTTTAAACTTAAAGTAATAGATTACTACCTGGGAAAGGAACTAAAATTATAACCTATGGATGAATTGTCAATGGACGATCTTAGAGCGGTATTGCTGCGGGCCACAAACGAGGCCGGTAAAATAATATCCCAGTACTTCAACGGCGCTTTTAAGATAGACCATAAGGAAGGGATCAATAACTTAGTTACAGAAGTTGACAAGCTTTCTGAAGATAAGATCATAGAGGTTATCCGCGCTGTGTTCCCATCGCATACCATTATCAGCGAGGAGGTAGGGGAGATGATACAGCCTTCTGATTACCAGTGGATCATAGACCCGATTGATGGCACTGTGAATTTCGCGCACAGCATTCCCATTTGTTGTGTAAGCATAGGGCTATTGCATAACAATGTACTTGTTTTGGGTGCGGTGTATAACCCGATAATGAACGAGTTGTTTTTTGCCGAGAAGGGTAAGGGCGCAACGCTGAATGGTATGCCTATCAGCGTATCCACCAAGAAAGATTTCAGGACTGCCTGCTTAGTTACGGGCTTCCCGTATAAGTGGCCAGACAATACCGAGCATCCTATAAAAGTATTTGAGCGCATCATACTAGAAGGCTTACCGGTACGGCGGCTGGGCTCTGCTGCAATAGACCTTTGCTGGGTAGCTTGTGGCCGGTTCGATGGCTTTTGGGAGTACAATCTGAATGCATGGGACGTTGCGGCGGGCTACCTGATACTACAGGAAGCAGGGGGCAGGATCACCGACTTTGATGGAGCGGTATATAACGTATTTGAGCGGGAGACCCTTGCCACCAATGGCCTGATACACGACCAGATGCTTGCGGTAATAAAGAATAAGAAAGGGTAAACCATTAATCCTTTATTACTTTACCCACATTCTCGCCATTTACCTTTATCATATACATGCCGGGTTTAAGGCCCTTCATATCTATGGTTGCTTGCTGGGCGTTGAAAGATCGGGTAAGGGCCAACTTGCCAGAAATGTCTAAAACTTCAACTTTCTCTATAGTAGTTACGACATCGCCAGTAGTAGATTTGGAAGCAGAAATAAGTATCTCGCTGTTAGCGGGGTTAGGGTAAATTTTCACAAAATCGGCTATTTTGAGGTTAGCGCTATGAACAAGGCCGGGCGGGGACTGTGGTGCCGGGGTATTCATAGAGTCGCAGCAAAAAACCGTGGGCGTCACAACTCGTTTAGCGGCAGGGGAGAGCGCATTATTAAGTATCAGCCGATAGCCTGGTGAGTGTGGATGTTGTGAGAGATCAGTCGGGGGGGCGCCGATATAATGTTCATAATCTTCCGGGTCATGGCCGCCATAAAATGTCCATGTGCCGTTGCCGTATTCGCCATGAATGTATTGCGCATCGGAGACTTCCGACCGGGGCGAAGCAATAAGTTGGCCTTCTATATTGTAGGTGGTTACATTTGTGTTCAATCGGTCGCCAAGTATTGTTACATCAGGTCGCAGTGTCTTTATACTAAACGATGATGTTTTGCCTTTGAAGTCTTTAATGTTATCCGTGTGGTTTTGGCAAAGCATTGCGGAAAGCTGGTTCTCCCTGGCCTGGAATTGGGATAACCTAAACGTGTTACCGATGTTAGCCGCATATCTTGTCGAAATGTTGTTAATGTCGGAATATTCCGGAGCATAAGGGTTTGTGTTGAGCTTAAAATCCTTGAACGCCAAGCAATGGCTGTAATCAAGTTTACCCTGGGCATTTGCGTCGGCCGGGTCACCGTCAAACATGGTGTCGCATATGTCCACACCATCTGCCGCAAGGGCTATATCAAACGTCTCAGTAGCACTGCACATGGCAAAGAGGTTTCCCCCTCCGCCTACAAAATCGCGTATTTTCTTTACCACCGCTGCCTGCAACTGTTGCACTTTTTTGTAGCCGTTTTTGGTTGCTATAGTTTCCATTGTATGCTGGTCTTTCTGGTACCACACAGTATTTCTACTGCCGCTCCAAAATTTTCCATACTGGCCGGTAAAATCTTCGTGGTGCAAGTGCAGCCAGTCATACTTGTCCAGTGCGCCTGCAAGCACCTCGTCGGCATATAGCTTATCAAATGGTATTTCGGCATAGGTGAGCGCCAGGGTAACAGCATCGTCCCAGGGTTCCTTATTGGGTGGGGTATAGACGGCTATCTTTGGCACTTTGTCCAGCGTCACCACCGCACCATTAAAGGCCGGGCCGTTGATTTTTTTGATGATAACTGAGTATTCCTTGTTGCTTATCTTTTCGTAGCTTACGTTGCGGCTATTGCAGATATCTGCAAGGTCATTGTCGTACTCCATTGCAAAACTACCGCCTTTGTAGTTCAGCAGCCAATCCACTTTTATTCCTTTTTGCATAGCGGCAAACGCTATTCCGTATGCTTTCAAGTGATTGGTCTGTCCCAGTGAATCCATAGGTATGAACAGCTTTGCCGCATATGCGCTACCGGCCATGAGCAGGCATAAAACAAAGGCGGCAAGTATCTTTGGCTTCATAAGTTTGGAATTTGTATGTAAGTTACAAAAGAAGGGACTGGGAAACGTTAGCGGTTTGCAAATTTCTATTACAAAATTTGGTCTGCACATAGTTGTCTCATACTCGGGAGAAACTACGCACCCATTTCCTTTTTAAGGTGTTTTGTACCATGATATGCTCCATTCGGGGTGACCTATCCGCGATTGATGTCAGCCCCGATGGGTAGGCTGTCCAAAACGGTTAAAAATATTCCCCCATTTTTGTATCGTCTAAAATCCAAAAAAACCAGGGGAATATGAGTGCACGCGAACGGGAACTTGAGTTAAAGTTAATGCATTTAACCAAAAGCCACGCATTGCTTTTGGATAGGAACAAGGTTTTATTGAATCAAGGTCGGCAATACCGCAAAAGGATAAAATCTGTTACAGAGAGCCGTGTTGCGTTACGGGAAAAGTATGTGCGGCGGACGGCGCAACTCAAAAAGCAA
>JABDBX010000130.1 GCA_013288445.1 Bacteroidota bacterium | reverse complement strand
GATAAATAGGGAGAAACGGCAAAGCCATTCTCTGCTGCCGTAAGGTTTACTTCGGCCATGTACGGGAAATCAACGCCTGCCTGCATGGTGAAGGTACCCCTGCTTAAATTCACGCCAACGCCCATGGGTAATTGTACAAGAAACCTGTTGCGGTCATTTGATACGTTTGAATAGTAGATATAGTTGTCGTAAGGCACCTGCTTCATAGACAGTACGCCAAGCCCGGCATTTACATAAAAGTGGCCGTAGCGGTAGGCCACCTTCAGCCCAAAACCGGCCGCTGGGTAGGCTGCCGTAGTTTGCGAATACCTGCCACTGCCTCCCAGTATGTAAGACTCTGTGTATATGCCATTGTGGAGGGGCTTTTGCCTTGCGGTGTCCGTAAGCGGTTCGGTGTACCCACAAAGTGGTTTAGCTAACCAGCACAGTAAAAACATAGCCACGAGAAATTGCCTGATCATACAGCCAAGATGCGATTTTTCCGTGAATTATACAAATCATTTCTATGCAATAAAAGGGAGTATAATCTGTTTATTAGTGACGTTAATGTCATCGTCACTAATCTTTCTGGATTTTACTTTCTACTTTTGACACACAACTTATGAAGCGCCTTATTATCCTGATATGCCTGCTCACTGCTCGTTCAGCCTTCGCCCAACCGGTATGGCAGCAACGGGTGGATACAAAGATCGATGTGACCCTCGATGATAAAAAACACTTTCTTCATGCCTTTGAAGAATTTACTTATACCAATAATTCGCCCGATACTTTAAGCTATCTGTACATTCACCTATGGCCGAATGCCTATAAGAATGACCGCACGCCGTTTGCAAGGCAACTTGATATCAACGGCAGCACAGCCTTTTACTATTCAAAACCGTATGAGAAGGGATACATAGACAGCCTGCAGTTTATGATAGACGGTCAGTTTGCCGAGTATAACAGCGCAGATAACGCGCCGGATATTGCCCGCCTGGAGTTGCACAAACCATTGCTGCCCGGCCAGAAAATAGTGGTTTCCACGCCGTTCCGGGTAAAGATACCAAAGGTGTTTTCGCGCATGGGGCACAATAAGCAGGCATACTATATCTCGCAATGGTTCCCCAAGCCCGCAGTATATGACACCAAGGGCTGGCATCCTATCTCTTACCTCGACCAGGGAGAGTTCTTCAGTGAGTATGGTAGCTATGATGTGAGTATCACCCTGCCTGCAAATTATGTGCTTATGGCTACTGGCAACTGCCTTGACGAAAAAGAAAACCTTTGGCTCGACAACAAGGCGAAGCAGCCATTGCCCACTGAAAAATACAGCCTAAATAACGAGGTTGATTCCTTTCCTAAAAGCGCCGCAGAATTAAAAACAGTTCGCTTTCATGAAGACAATGTGCATGATTTTGCGTGGTTTGCCGATAAGCGCTGGCTCGTGCAGAAAGATACCGTTTACTCGCCGGGAAACAATCAGTTAGTAACCACCTGGACGGCCTTTATGCCATCATACTGGCAGCTTTGGAAGAAAGGGAACGATCACCTGAAGGAAACCGTAAAGCACTACGGCAAGTGGGTAGGCCCCTATCAATACAAGACTATAAAGGCCGTGCTTGGCGACTTAAAGGCCGGCGGCGGAATGGAATACCCAACAATCACGGTAATAGACAAAGCCTCGTCGCAGGGGTTGAGGACGGTGCTAATACACGAGGCCGGCCACAACTGGTTTTATGGTATGCTGGGCAGCAATGAACGCGACCATGCCTGGATGGACGAGGGCATAAATACCTTTTATGAGCAGAAAACCACTCGCGATCTGAACAAAGACACTTCTCGCCATATGAAGGTCAGGAAAAAAGGAATGCAGGCGGAGGCCATACTTTATTATGCCAAGCTGGCCACGCATGACGACCAGGCAATAGATCAAACCTCTGCAAACTTTGAAAAGCTCAATTATGGTATCGATGTTTATTATAAAACCACGCTGGGATTGAACTGGCTCGAAAAATACATGGGCGATAAAGATTTTGAAGCGGGTATGCACGACTACTACGATACATGGCACTTTCATCACCCTTATCCCGATGATATGCGTGTATGCCTGCAGCGGCACACCACATTGCCCCTTGACTGGTTCTTTAGCGGCTTCCTTAAAACTGACGAAAAGATAGACTTCTTAGTGCCAAAAGTAGAGACCGATGACGCAAAAACAGAGGTGACCATCCGCAATAATGCCGACCTGCCCCTGCCTGCGCTTATAGAAGCTTATAACGGGGATAGCCTCGTGGCTCACTCCTGGACGCTACCTTTTGAGCATAATACAACTCTTTCATTGCCCGTCGCAGACTGGACAACCATAAAAATAGACGACAACATTATACCAGATGGCAAGCGTGCAAACGATGAATACCGTAAACGGGCGTTGTTTCACCATTTCGGGGTAAAGGTAAAGCCGTTCTTCGGGCTCAACCTCGATCATAAGGACAAGCTTTTCATAGCTCCGGCGCTTGGCTACAACCAATACGATGGCATTATGGCTGGCCTGTTGTTTCACAACCTCACCATACCCGAAAACCGTTTTCGTTTCGCCCTGGCTCCTATGTATTCTTTTGAAACGAAATCGTTTGTTGGCGCAGGCTCTGTAGGCTATCTATGGTATCCCGATAATCTGTTTAAAGAAATAATGCTGCAGGGCGATGGCAAGACATTTCACGATAACGAAACTTTTGTGAACCTCCCGTCGAGGTTATCAGGAAGTTATACCAAACTGGCGCCTTCGTTAACCTTCACCTTCAATGAACGCGATGCGCTGAGTAGCGTAAAACGCACACTCTTGATAAAGGGCTACAGCATAATGGAGCAAAATATCGCTTTTGGCCCGGACAGTCTGAGCAAGCCATCGCTTGCTGCGCAAACAAAAATGTACGGCCTGCTGAGATATACAACTGCTAATAATCGCACTTACAATCCGTTTAGCTACGTATTGGAGGGGCAAATGGGCGCAGACTATGCCAAGATAAGCGCGGAAGGCAACCTGCGAATAGATTACAACGTAAAAAACAAAGCGCTTTATATAAGGGCATTTGTTGGTAAGTTTTTCGCTATAAATGCCGACCCTGCAATATACTCCAGGTATGAGCTCAATGCAAGCTATACCGGGCTTGATGACTACCTGTATGATGGCACTTACTTTGGCCGTAACGCACAGAACAAAGTTGATGCGCAGCAAATATCCATACAGGAAGGTGGCTTTAAAGTGCCTGCCTTCAATAACGTGGACAGGAGCGATAACTATATGGCAACGATAAATTTAGAAACTGACCTGCCGCTCAGGAAATTGCCCATCCGCCTGTTTTTTGATGCGGGTATAATACCTAATGCGAGCCCTACAATAGAACACCCCAGCAACAACACCATTATGTATGACGGTGGTGTGGAGGTACACCTGATAAAGAATGTAGTGAGCCTGTATATACCCATCATTATGAGCAGTGATTTTGATAACTACATTATCAATACCTACGGAAAGAAAAATCTGTTTGCCCGCAGTGTATCGTTTACCATGCAGTTCCAGAATATAAACTGGCTGAAAGCACCCTCAAAGGTGTTTAAAGCGGTCTCCAATTAATTTGTGGTGGCCACGCATTCTATTTCAATGAGTGCGTCCTTGGGTAGCCGGGCTACCTGCACAGCCGACCTTGCTGGTTTTAGCTCGGGAAAGTAGTCTTTATAAATGTCATTCACCTTGGCATAGTCGTTCAGGTCTTTCAGGAATATGGTAACCTTTACTACATGTGCCATATCAGACTCTGCCTCCTGCAATACAGCTTTCAGATTATCCAACGCCTGGCGCGTTTGTGTGGATATATCGTCTCCCGCAAGCGCACCGGTCGTTGGCGATAATCCTATCTGTCCAGATGTGTAGATCAGGTTGCCCGTCTTAATTGCGTGGGAATATGGCCCAATGGCTTTGGGCGCGTTCGGGCTACTTACGGCAACCAGTCCTTTGCCAGTGTGGCAGGAGCAAAAGAACAGGATGCTAAAAGCCACTAAAATGATCTCTTTTTTCATGGCAGACGATTTTGACCGCTAATATAAATATTACAAAATCAAAATCAACTGTTTAGCCCTTTAATATAGCCGACCGCTTTCTTCATCCTGCTCCCATACCAACTCATCATTTCCCCATCCACCAGCCTTATATCAGCATCAGGAAGTACTGCCCGTATTTCAGCAATATGGGTGTCTTTGAAAGGGTAGGGCTCTGACGACAGCAGCACCATATCCACATGCTTGTCTTTTAAGGCTTCTAAAGAAATTTCAGGATAGCGCGGTTGGTTGGCCAGCACATTTATCCACCCGGCATGGTGTATCATATCGCTTATGAATGTATCCCCACCCGCACACATCCAGGGTTTCCGCCAAATAAAGTATGCTACACGTTTCCTCGCATTGTCACCCTGAGTAGGTTGTTGAAGGCCGGTAAATCCGCGTGTTATCTCATTTACTATCAGGCCTGCAATGTCCGGTTTTCCCACAAGTGCGCCCACCTCGCGTATCATTACCAGTGCCTCGTCAATGGTTTGTATATTACTTACCCATACCGGGAAAAGTGCCGCCAGTTCTTCCACCTGGTCCTTAGTGTTCTCTTCTTTATTGGCAATGATAAGGTCGGGCTGCAGTGCTCTTATTACGTCAATATGTAGGGTCTTTGTTCCTCCCACTCGCTTCTTCGTCCGGAACCATTCTTGTGGATGCACGCAGAATTTGGTAATCCCTACTACTTCGGTAGTCAATCCCAGGTCATACAATAGTTCGGTCTGCGATGGCACAAGGGATATAATACGCCTGGGTGGGTAGTTCACAAGTATCTCGTTCCCCATCATGTCAGTAAATGGCCGCATCATACGAGATTATTATCGGAACAGCTTATAATAGTACAAGACGAACAAACTAAACAGACCATCCAGCAAAAATAGTAAACTGGTGTACATATCCTTGTTGTAGGCTGATTTCAGCGTGTAGTACAAAATAGAATTCAGGATGGCAAGGCCCATGTAGCCAAGCGCCCCCCACTTACGCAAATCGCACACCCCGATCCAGAAAATGGTGTAAGCCGCCATCCACAGTACCTGCAGCCATTCTATACCCCCAAATGGCGCCTGGCGCATAGCATAAACAGTGCGCACCAGCCACAACACGTGAAACAACCCCACCAGCGGAAACAATACCGGTGGTTTGCGCACTATATCAGTAACAAAACTCTTCAGGTTGCGCATTTTTGTTTCGTCGAAAGTCTTTAGTCGAAAGTATAAAGTAGATAGTCGTTAGTAGCGGGTAGATGGTCGTTAGTAGATAGCATAAAGTCAAAAGCTGTTACTACATTGTCATTGTCACATTGTCAAATTGCCTCATTGTCGAATTAATTCAGCCATTATCCTTTACTGAATGCGTTCAGAATATCATACTTGGTGAGTATAGAGTATTGTCCACTTTCATCGCGTGTCAGCACTGCTCCGTTGTCTTTGTTTATGTAGTGGGTCAGGCGTTCCAGCGGTGTGTCCATGTCCACAATGGGCAGGGGCTTATCCATTACATCAGCTACAAGTTGGTCGCGCACGTCCTCTTCCTCAATCAGCTTTTTGAACAGGCTTGCCTGCGATACGCTGCCGGTCAGTTCCAGGTCCATCATTACCGGTATGTGCTCTATATCATACTTCTTCATTAGCGCCAGGGCATCCATTACTTTGCTGTTCTCATCAATCGTTACCAGCCTTCTGCGCCCAAGACCGCCTATGAGGTCGCGCACCGTTTCCACTTCCAGGAAGCCCCTGTCCAGCATCCACTCATCATTGTATATCTTGGCTACATACCTGCTGCCGTGGTCGTGAAAGATAGCCACCACCAGGTCGTCCTTCTTTAATTTGCTTTTCAGTTGGCGTAGCCCTGCAATCACACTCCCTGCTGAATAGCCAATAAATATGCCTTCTTCCCGGGTTATCCGGCGGGCCATCAGCGCGCCATCTTTATCGGTTACTTTTTCAAAATGGTCTATCGCATCATGGTCATAGTTCGCTGGCAAAAAGTCTTCGCCAAACCCTTCTGAGATATAGGGATGAACCTCGTTCATATCTAATTCTCCCGTATCAAACCATTTCTTCAGCAAGCTGCCATAGGTATCTATAGCCCACACCTGGATGTTAGGGTTTTGTTCTTTAAGATATTTCCCGGTGCCCACAATGGTGCCGCCGGTGCCAGATGCCACCACCAGGTGTGTAACCTTTCCTTCCGTCTGGGCCCATATTTCAGGGCCTGTTTGCTCGTAGTGCGCCTGCCTGTTGGCTAGATTGTCATACTGGTTCACATACCAGCTATTCGGTATTTCGCGTTGCAGGCGGCGCGCCACCTGGTAATAGCTGCGTGGGTCTTCGGGGTCCACATTCGTAGGGCACACGATCACCTCTGCGCCATGCGCTTTAAGTATATCAGCTTTTTCCTTGCTTTGCTTGTCGGTAGTGGCAAATATGCACTTGTATCCCTTTATGATCGCCGCCAGCGCCAGGCCCATGCCTGTATTGCCACTCGTTCCTTCTATGATGGTGCCACCGGGTTTTATTTTCCCCTCACGTTCTGCAACTTCCAGCATTTTTACGGCCATACGGTCTTTAATGCTGTTGCCGGGATTAAATGTCTCCACTTTGGCATAAACCTTACAGGGTAGGTCGGCTACCACACGGTTCAGGCGCACTAAAGGTGTATTACCTATGGTTTGCAATATATTATCATAAACACGATCAGGCATAAAAGGAAATTTAGTCGTGCGGCGAAGGTAAAAATTATTAGGGACTTGAATGTTGCTATTGTCAACTATCGATTTTAACGTTCCTGAAACTTTAATTGGAGGCAATGGCATGGTTTTGAAAACATCGTTGATGGACCAAACCATAACGATATGAAAAAGCTACTGTTTTCAACAATACTGTTACTTGCATTCGGGCCGCTATCTTTTTCCCAGGAAGCCGCAACCACTAAGAGTTCTTTCGCCGAATATATCTCTTTAGGGCCCGCCGTCAGCTTCGGCAATAATTGGGTAGGCAATATGGGCGGTGTGTCTTATGCTGTGCCTTCGGCTGGTGTGGGTGTTAGTTTGATCTACGCACGCAGCGAACATTGGGGCTGGGGTGGTCAGCTTAATATTTCGCAGGGTGGCTACTCAAAAGATTACAACGGCTACATTGCACAGGTTACTACCGGCTATCTCACCTTGCCGCTACGGGGCTATTACTTTTTTAATACCGATAAAGACCGCATCCGTCCAAACCTCTTTCTTGGTCCCCAATTTGGTTTGAAGACAGGCGAGAACGACCGCAGGGGAGCCATGTACAATGATGTGGCTATGGCAGCGAATACCGGCACTTTCAGAACAGCCGACTTCGGCCTGAACGGTGGCGCGGGCCTCAACATCAAGGTGCAAAAAGGTGTTTGGCTAGACCTCGACCTTGTGTATTACCAGGGGTTAACCGATGTTGTGAATGATCCCGCAGGTCGTTACAATGTAAATCACAACCTCGGTGTAAATGCTGGTTTGTTGTTTGGGGTAAGATAGAAATAAAGCATCACTGGGTAGGCTCCTTAAACACCTTACAATATTGGGGTCTGCCCTTTTTAGAATACCAGCCGTACGAAAGCCCTACCGTAACCGCATTTCCATCAAGATTAGTGCCGCCTGGGTTGCTGTAGTGAATAAAGTTATACCGTGCCTGGAGTGTGATGTAAGAAAGGTATTCGTCACTTTTCTTCATTCGGTGATGCAGGAATACCCGGTACGCCAGCCCCGCATTGTAGTTGAGCGAGCTTATTTCTTTAGTGGTATTGTTGTCCGAATTGCTGTTATTGCCTCGCTTTTGCATGGCACTGAATCCGTCCCACCCTGCTCCCGCCAGCAGGTCTATTTCATTTCTTCTCCGTCGCAATTGATAGCCGCCATCGAGCCCGGCATAGGCGCCGAAAAAGTAAGTAGTCTTATAAAGGTATCTGTTGGCTATTATATTATAGGTCGCGGGCGAGTTCACCCACCTGAAATTTAGGTTTGCATCAAGCATGAACTTTCCTTTTCGTTCGCCCGCAGTACAGCCTAAAAAAGGATGGTTGCCCAATAAGGCCGCGTTGCCTTGTGGGCTCCATACACCAGAGATCAAAGAAACATTTACACCCGAAACAACGTTGAATTGCTGGCTGTATTCTATCCATTCCCTTTGCAGCACAGTGCCATTATAGTCGGGATAAGACAATTGCGAATACATGGAAAATGAAGGGTGAATAAAGAAGTTTAGCAGGAATGTTTCCAGCGGCGTTAGCCCGGGTTTGCCAAGTTGTTCTTTCGCCAATGATTTTATGAAATCGAAATAGTCGCCATAGGCCACCCTGATGTTCTTTTTGTACTGGCTTGTCTTTGTTTTTATGTCGAAGTTGGTGAGATACCAATTGAGGTAGCTGAAAATATTCTCTTCATAAAATTCGGCATCGGAGAGTTTTATTTTTCCCGCGGCATTCTTTACAGAAATA
>JABDBX010000129.1 GCA_013288445.1 Bacteroidota bacterium | reverse complement strand
AGAATACCCAATAGGGCATTAGACCCACCGCAGGCCAGGTAACGAAACGGCTGGACGGGAATAATCCGGGCAAACGGTCTATGAAAAAAATCAATGACCCCAAGTATGATATGTCTGGCGGCTGTGAACAAATCTTAAAATTGACTGCCAAGGTAAGGAATTCCGTAAATATATGCCGATTCTGAAGGGCATCGGGTGCCACCATGATACCCGTTGCGTTTTTAAACCGGAATTAGATTATCGGCCCAGTCTTTTATGACAAATGATTTGACAATACCCTCCAGTATGAATGGATCTTCCGTCACAAACTGCTCGGCGGCGGCCCTTGTCTTAAATATGGCCATATTGCCACCCTTGTCTGTAAAAGGTCCTATGCCTATTATATCGCCCCGGCCAATGTATTTATCAGCAACAATTTTATGTCTTGGGTACACGGCCATGATCGTTTCCATTGTTGCGCCAGAACCTTCGCCTATAACAACTGTCTTCATTTTTAAAGTAGTTAGGAAGTAATTTGTTTGAATGAGATCAATATTTTATCACCTTGCCGGTATAGCCGTCATTTACCTGGACGAAATATATGCCGGGCAGCAGCTTCTCTGTGTTTATCAGTTGTTCGCTATTCTGGGTGTCAATAGAAACTACCACCTGGCCAACCATGTTTTTTATCACGACTTTGCCAATAGACGATGGTGCGTGAATGAACAACTGGTCATTCATAGGATTGGGATAGAGCGCGATGAGCCCGGCGTTATTCTGCAGTGGGTGTACTGAGGTAGTACAATCGTAAACCACAACCGTTTTCAATGCAGCATCCGTACCACAGCTATTAGATACGGCATAAGAAATTGTAGCGCTGCCAATGGCAAGCCCGGTGACTAATCCTGTACCGTCCACAGAAATGTTGGTATTTCCCGCCGTCCAGGTTCCTCCTGGGGCTGTATCTGCTACAGTTATTGAGTTGGTAATGCACACAGAGTCCTGCCCGGTAATAGTGCCGGCATGTGGGAGCGGGTTAACAGTAATTGGAACCACCGTATGGGAGCTGCCGCATAGGTTCGTGACGGTATAACGGATACTATCCGTACCGGGAGCCGCGCCACTTACAATGCCCGTAGCACTTATTGTGGCAATAGCAGGAGAAATTGACGTCCAGGTGCCCCCCGTAGCCGGGTCGGCAAGTGTAATGGTTGAACCTTCACAGACTGCGGAACCACCCGAGATCGTTGCCGCAATGGGTATGGAATCGACCCTTAATAAAAAGTGTGCGATCGAGGTTCCGCAACTATTTGTGACCGTATAATGGATCGTGTCTGCGCCCGTAGTAATGGCGCTAGCTATGCCAGACGAGCCTATAGTAGCTACCGTAGGATAAATGGACGACCATATACCGCCGGATGCAGCATCCGAAAGTGTGACTGTAGTGCCAACACATATTGTGTCCAGCCCTGTAATGATGCCGGACACGGGAAGCGGATTGACCGTTACCGCAGTTTTCGTGATTGACGAACTACAGGTATTGGTCAGCTTATAGGTTATTGTATCTGTGCCTGCCGTCAGTCCGGATACAATACCAGAAGTACTTACTGTGGCCACTAATGGCGAAAGGGACAGCCAGCTACCACCTGCAAGTGATGCTGAGAGGCTTGTGGTGCCGCCCGCGCAAACTGCGTAAGTACCTGTTACGGAACTAAAAGCCGGGGGATTACAAACTTTACGCACACGGTTATTCAACCGGTCTGAAATATACACATCGCCTGAAGCGACGGCTAAAACTGCGGTGGGGTCGTTCAGGCTTGCATCGGTGGCGGGCAGGCCATCGCCGCTATAACCACTGGTGTTGTTACCGGCAAAGGTGGAAATGATGCCTGAGGTATTCACCTTCCTGATAACATGGTTCCATTGGTCGGCAATATAAATATTGCCTGCAGCATCTACGCTTACACCAGTCACATACCATAGATGTGCTGCCGTTGCCGGGCCGCCATCGCCGAAGTAGCCGGCAGTGCCGTTGCCGGCAACAGTAGTGATAATACCTGCGGTATTCACTTTCCGGATAACGTCATTGCCCACATCCGTAATGTAAATATTTCCCGCAGCATCTATGGTCAGGCCCCGTGGGTCATTGAACTGGGCGCTGGTAGCGGGCACACCTTCTCCATACGAACCCGCAACACCAGTACCCGCAAATGTGGAAATGATGCCAGTAGTGCTGATCTTGCGGATGCAGTTATTGCCGCTTTCAGCTATATATAAATTGCCGGTGGCATCAAGCACCAGGTTCCGTGGCCCATACAATGTGGCTGCCGTTGCAGGCCCGCCATCGCCGGTGTAGGCGGTGGTTCCATTGCCGGCAATTGTGGTGATTATACCGGCAGGGTCCACCTTTCTTATACGCTGGTTGAGTCCGTCGGCTATATATACGTTCCCGGCAGCATCTACGGCCACGCCGCGCGGATTATTCAAGCCGGCATCAGTAGCAGGCCCATAATCACCGGTCCACACCCCGCCAAACGGGCTACCGGCAACCAACGTGATTATTCCACTGGGGCTTACCTTCCTGATGTTGTCTTCCCCTTCGGCGCAAATAAATAGATTGCCGGTCGCATCCATAGCCAGCGCCGACGATTGCCCGATCTGTGCTGCGGTGGCGGGGCTGCCATCGCCAAGATAGCCGCTCATACCGTTGCCGGCAAAGGCTGTTATGATCTGGGACCGTGCCGGCGTAAAGCAAATTGTAAGTAATAGGGCACAACAGAGCAATTTGATAGAAATTGACATATAGGTAAATGTTTGGCGCAAAAATAGCTTTTTTACCTCAAAAGCGCTTTTGCTTGTACGCCACTAACGAAACTACCTACATGCTCTGCAACGGGAAGGATGGCTTGGGTGGCGCCGCAAACAGCGATCATAACGGTCTTCGCAGTTGCCCAAAGAGAAATGCGCATAGCTATGGCCGTAATAGGCCGGGTGGTAATGATAAGTAGCATGGTGGTGATAGGCATGGTGGCTACCGCCGCTGTGGTGGTGGCCGCCATGCGACAATTCTACTGACCTGGCATTGGCGTTGAGGCCCATACCGCCGATCAGCAACGCGAGCAAAATGAGGTGATATTTCATAAAGTTTTGTTTAGGTGTGCTTTATGACTGCCGCTTTCTGCGCAAGTTGCCCGGGCGGGCAAGCAAAACCCGTGTTTTAGTTTATTGTTAACAGTGGCAATAAAATCACCACAACACAGGTAGATGCGCACAGGCGATAAGGCCAAAGCGGCTTATCTACAATGGCCCGACAGTTTTGGTTGATCTTGCGTAATTTTATATTGTTCAAACTTACGCTTCCAGGGCATGAAAAAATACTTCCCTTTTTTTAGAAAGTACAGAAAAGCTTTATTGTTAGCGCCTGCCCTTGTTGTTATAGATGTTATCTGCGAGATCGTTCAGCCCGAACTCATGTCGGAAATCGTTGACAATGGCGTGATGCATAAAAGCATGACTTCTATCCTTCATACGGGAGGCTTAATGGTGGGCCTGTCACTTGTGGCAATAGCGGCGAATGTGGGGAACATTTATTTCTCGTCACATGCATCTGTTGGGTTTGCTGCCGAGCTAAGGAAGGGACTATTCAATAAAATACAGGAATTTTCATTTTCCAATTTGGATAAATTCAGTTCTGCATCGCTGACAACACGGGTGACCAACGATGTAAATATCATCCAGGAGGTCGTCATGATGTCGTTGCGATTACTGATCCGCGCTCCGCTGATGCTTTTGTTTGCGGCGGTGATAGCCATACGTATCAATGCAAGCCTGGCATCTATCATAGGTATAGCAATACCGGTATTGGCAGTGAGCATTTATTTCATCCTGCGCCGAGGCCTTCCTTTTTTTGAGAAAATGCAGCAGCGGCTGGATAAGGTGAATGGTGTGATCCAGGAAAATCTCGTCAACGTGCGTGTGGTAAAATCTTTTGTGAGAGAAGATTTTGAGAAGAAAAAGTTCGGTTATACCAATGATGAATTGAAAGAAATGGCCGTGCGGGCTTCCGGTATGGTGGTACTTATTATGCCGGTGATGCAGCTGGTAATGAATGTGTCTATTGTGGCGATAGTTTGGTTTGGCGGCAACAAAATAATGTCGGGCACACTACAGGTTGGGCAATTGATGTCGTTCATAACCTACATCACGCAAATACTAATGTCGCTGATGATGCTTTCCATGACCATTATGACTTTTTCAAGAGCCGAGGCATCGTCAGAGCGCATATTGGAGGTATTAAATACGGAGGTTGACATTGTTGACTCACCGGGGGCTAAAGAAAAAAACCTGCTGATAAAAAAAGGTAAGGTGGAGTTCAGGAATGTATGTTTCAAATACCACCCTGACGGCGCAGAATATGTATTGAAGAACATAAATCTTATCGTTCAGCCCGGCGAGAATATTGCCATTATCGGTTCCACCGGCTCATCCAAAAGCACACTTGTAGAACTCATTCCGAGGCTGTATGATGTAAGCAGCGGACAAATACTCATTGACGATGCAGATATCCGGGATTTCACATTGCTGAATCTAAGAACCAGTGTTAGCCTGGTACTTCAGCAAAACGAATTGTTTTCAGGCACTATTAAACAAAACCTGAAATGGGGTAATGTAAACGCTACCGACAATGAGATCATAGCGGCGGCGAAAGATGCCCAGGCGCATGATTTCATTATGTCGTTCCCGGAACAATATGAAACAGTTTTAGGACAAAGCGGTGTGAATATTTCGGGAGGGCAAAAGCAGCGGCTATGTATTGCAAGAGCTATTTTAAGCAAGCCTGCTATATTAATCCTCGATGATAGTACCAGCGCAGTAGATACGGCAACAGAAGCAAAAATACGTGCGTCTTTCAGCGAGCACCTCAAAGATGTTACTACTCTTGTTATAGGGCAAAGGGTAAGTTCCATACAAGCCGCAGACCGCATCATTGTACTCGATAATGGTGAAATAATCGGGTTAGGGTCGCATGATGAATTGGTAAAAAGCAACGCGGTTTACCGTGAAATTTATGAGTCACAGCAACTGCAAAAAGAGACTGCGTTATGAACGGACAAACGAGTGAAACTTCCCGGCTAAGTCCGGCGGGGCTGCCCGGAAGACATGGGCACGTTTCTGTAGAAAAACCTAAAAATTCAAAACGGGTTATTCGCAGGCTATGGAACTACCTGAGCAGGGAGAAGGTATTATTGGTGGTAATAATTGTTTTTCTGCTGGTCAATACCGCTACAACCCTGGCCGGTTCTTATTTGCTGCGTCCTATCATCAACCATTATATCCTGCCACACAATATACCGGGACTAATAAAAATGGCATTCCTGTTGCTGGGTATATATATTGTTGGTGCGGTTGCCGCTATCTTTCAAAACCGGCTCATGATCCTCGTAGCGCAAAGGGCAGTTAACGCTATCCGGGCCGACCTGTTTGGCAAACTACAATCATTGCCCATAAAATTTTTCGACAGTAACAATCACGGAGATATTATGAGTCGTTTTACCAACGATGTGGATAATGTAAGTGACTCACTGAACACAAGTGTTATGCAATTATTCACCAGTACCATAACACTTACCGGCATTTTCGTTCTCATGCTATATATCAGCCCTATGCTTACAACGGTGACATTGGTTATTGTTCCGCTTATGTTGTGGGTGGCTGCGTTGATCATAAAAAAAAGCAAAAACTATTTTGCAACGCAGCAGGTGGCGCTGGGCGCCGCAAACGGATACCTGGAAGAAATGATAACAGGGCAGAAAGTGGTAAAAGTATTTTGCTATGAAAAAAGTGCGGCCACAGAATTTGAGGCCATCAACTATGATCTGCGCGATAAGGCTACGGAAGCGCAATATTACTCCGGTGTTATGATGCCGGTAATACAGAATTTAAACACGATCAATTTTGCCCTAACCGCCGTTGTGGGTGGCCTGCTGGTAGTGTTCCGGGGCCTTGACCTGGGAGGCCTTGCCGCTTTTCTCCAATATTCACGCCAGTTCGGGCGACCGGTGAATGAGATCTCCAGTCAATACAATAGCATACAGGCAGCCCTGGCGGGCGCAGAGCGCATTTTCCAGATATTAGATGAACAGCCTGAAATAAGTGACGCGCCTGATGCAACTGTATTAGGTCACGTAAACGGCAATGTGCGATTCAAAAACGTAAGTTTTGGATACGATGCCGGTAAAACTATCCTGAAAAATATTTCGTTAGAAGCAAAGGCCGGTCAAAAGATCGCGTTCGTGGGTTCTACCGGTGCTGGCAAAACCACCATCATGAATTTACTGCCCCGGTTTTACGATATTCAATCGGGAGAGATCACTGTTGATGGCGTAGATATAAAGAAAATACAGCGCAGCAGTTTACGCAGATCATTGGCAATTGTGTTGCAGGATACCCACCTTTTTACAACAACGGTTATGGAAAACATCCGTTACGGACGATTGGATGCAACGGATGAAGAAGTTATTGATGCAGCTACCCTTGCAGGAGCGCATTCGTTCATAAGTAGAATGCCAAAAGGGTACCAGACAATGCTGGAAAATGACGGTGGCAACCTGAGCCAGGGACAAAGGCAATTGCTTAACATCGCAAGGGCAACGGTAGCAAAGCCCGCCATACTGATCCTCGATGAAGCCACCAGCTCTATTGACACCCGTACAGAACAGATCATACAAAAAGGAATAGACCAGTTGATGCAAGGCCGAACCAGTTTTGTGATAGCACACCGCCTCTCAACTATTCATAATGCCGATGAAATTATGGTTTTGGAAAATGGGGAGATCATAGAAAGGGGAGATCATTCCTCTTTGCTGAAACAGAAGGGGCGATACTTTGAGTTATATACCGGGCAGTTTGATTAGTGCATTTGCATCAATAAATGACATCCAGCCGCTGATTGCACATACTTCATGCTATTTCGGCCTCTCACACCCTACCCACACCATTCCTGCCAATCCAACCTCAGGCGTTGCCCCGGTAGCAGTATTCTTTGCTTAAGATGCCACCACGATATATCCACAGGGTCCCAGTCCTCGGCTAGCGTGTTCGGAAGGAGGAACGTTTTTAGTCTCATTTTAGTCTTTTTATTTTTTTCGATAATAAAAATTAGATGCTATTGCAACTATTGTTTTGGCATTATTGTTCTACAGTACAAATAAGTGACCTTGAAAAAGTCTAAATGATCTCGCTGAAATTTTGTATTATTGTTTTCCACAGCACAAGAAAAAAGCATCATAATACGGGCATCATGGCTGACAAGCAACTTGAGGTAAACGAACAGCGATTCAGGACGTTTTTCAATTCCCTTAAAGAAGGTGTGGCGTGCATAGACTTCCAGGGAAACGTGATGCATTGCAATCCCGCATACTGCGACATATTGGGGTACGATGAAGCCGAATTAATCGGGCAACGGGTAGTGGACTTGATCGTACCGGCAAGCAAAAGAGAAGAGTTTTATTCAAGGCTTGAAGCACGAAAAAAAGGGCAAGAGGAAGACTACGAGACTGAGGTGTTTAAAAAAAATGGAGATAAAATATGGATTAACATTAAATCAAGGAACATCTACAGTGAAGACGGGATTGCATACGCGTATCTTGTTAGTGTAAACGACATAACGGATGAAAAGCGTAAGATAGAAGATCTCGAGGCCTTTACAGGCTCGGCGGCTCACGATCTAAGGGCGCCATTAGCAAGGATATCGTCTGTTATCGGATTTTTTGAAACGGATAACCTCAATGAAGAACAAAAATTATACCTCTCAACAATCGAAGAAACGACGATTGCCATGCGTCAATTGCTGCAGGATCTGTTGAGTTTTTCTAAGTTAGGCGCTACACAGCTTGAGAAAACGCAGCTCGACCTGAACGAGATAGTTAAGGAAATATGCGCTGCACAAACGCCGCCAGATTTTACCGGTGAAATAATCATCGGCCAGTTACCGCCCACTTATGGCAATGAGGGCGCCATACGGCAATTATTTACAAACCTCATTTCAAACGCCATAAAGTATTCTTCTAAAAAAGAAAAGTCAAGGGTAGAGATCGCGGCTTATGCCCAAAACAAAGTGGCAGTATATTTTATTAAGGACAACGGTGTAGGCTTGTCCCCTGACCAGATCAGTAAACTTTTCACGCCGTTCAAACGTTTCCATTCCGAATTTGAGGGAAATGGCCTGGGGCTGGCAATAGTAAAAAGGGTTATTGAAAAGCATAGCGGTAACATCTGGGTGGAATCAGAATCGGACAATGGCGTAGTTTTCAATTTCACACTTACACCCGACCTGGGAATGGTGTGATCTCTTTTGGTGACGACGACAAATAAGCATTAATGAAAAATCCGCACAATGTTATAATTGCGGATTAGTGAACATTTTCAAGGCCATTTTCTTATCATGCCCATATATATCATCCGCAAACCTCAGCGTGCCCTTTTCGTCAACCCAGGCGGTGTAATAGGTAATAATTACAGGGATCGTGTTTTTTAATTTCACACATTGTTCCACACCGCAGTTCATAGCGCTGTCTATTTTTTCTGGAGTCCATAGTTTTGAGTTTTGCAAGAGGTAGTTGGCCATTTTTACCGGATCGCTCAG
>JABDBX010000128.1 GCA_013288445.1 Bacteroidota bacterium | reverse complement strand
TCAAAGAAATGTTCCAGTTTAGCGAAGGTATCTTTAGCGAAGGGCAGCAGTCTGCCCACCTGTTCAAAAACCCAGGGAGCAACGCGGCACAGCCAGGGATATGTTTTGGAAGCTGCTATTGTTTCGGGTGCTATCAGGTTCATATGGTTGCCCAGCCAAAGAAAGGAACTCCACAGAACTGCGCCAAGCAAGGCATATAGGATACCGCCCGCAAGCTTGTTTATCATGCCCAGCATCATGCCTTCCAATGCTTTTTGCAACAGGCGGGCTATAAGGTGCACCACCAGCATTACCACAACAAACAATACTACATAACTCACCACCTGCGCCCAGCCCGATGTAATATAGCCGTGCTCCAGCAGCCACGATGCAAGGGTTTGCGATAGCTTCATAGCACACACACAATGCCCAGTAGTATGGCAAGCACCGAAAAAAGGGCTACAATAAGGCCCTTCATATACCCGCGTATAAAAAATAAGACAATAAGGATAATGCCGATTACATCAAGCGCCATAATAAGGTAAAAGTAGAAAAGTAAAAGGTACAAACGTCTAAAAAGGTATCCCGCATCTTCACATGGTCATCCCTTGTAAGGACGTAATCTAATAGCGAGGGGCATCGCCTATCGAACGCCACAATGTGTCCACACCTTTTTCGCCTCGCTTCCCGCCCTGTTTCTTCGCGGTCAATTGGTGTCCCGCACCTTTTTCTGGTGTGGGGACACCTACTCGAAACAACTGCGCTCTTAGCCCTGTTTCGTCACTTGCAATGGTTTCCCGATTTTTGTTTTTATTTGGCCGCAGGAAATTATTTTACGATTATTATATATTCTCATAAAATTTGCATTAACTTTATTTCCTAAATCACATCGGCACCCTACTATTTTCTTTCAATCGACGACAACCTATGAGCTTGTTGCTGCGGACCATATTATTGTTACTGCTGTTCTCGCTCGGGTCACTTTGCGTTCATGGGCAGGTTGCAGGCTTTACCAGTGATGTGTCGTCGGGTTGCTCGCCACTGGCCGTACATTTTACTAACACCACCGGTTGCGCATCATGCACTTATACCTGGGACCTCGATAACGGCACCGGCCCCATACATCTTGTTGACTGCGCCGGCACTTATACAATTCCTGGTGTTTATACTGTAACCCTTACCGCAACAAGCGGAGGCACCACTTCTACACATACAGAAACGATAACCGTCATCCCGTCGCCAACGGTGGCTTTTGCAGCAAGCGACACCGCCATTTGTCCCGGCACAACTATTGCATTCAGTAGTACGACCTCGGGCGGTACTCCTGGCTCCATTACCTATGTATGGAATTATGGCGATGGGTCTTTGGGGTCAGGTACTGCCCCCACACATACTTACGCTACTCCCGGCCATTACAATGTTACTTTATCGGCAACGAACAGTGCTGGCTGCACGAGTTTGCTTACGCTGACTTCTTATATCCATGTTTTTACCCCGGCAGCGCCATCGTTCACTCCCGTGAGTGCTTATTTTTGCACAGCTCCAGGTCACGCTGTATTTACGAATACTACTACCGGTACAGGGCCGTTTGCTTTTACCTGGAGATTTGGCGATGGTGCAACTTCAACCCTAACCTCGCCGACCCATAACTATGCAGCAGGTTCATACAATGTGACTTTGAGGGTTACGGATGGAAATGGTTGCACAGACAGCCTATTTGTGCCCGCCGCTGTTTTTGTCAGTAGTCTTACTCCGGGCTTCACATTTCCTGCTACCATTTGCAGGTATAGTGGCGTTACCTTCACCAACACCAGCAGCACCCATATCTCCAGCAGTTGGGATTTTGGCGATGGAGCCACGGGGACTACAGACGCAGGGTTACACACTTATGATGCGCTTGGGTCTTATGTTGTTCAGCTAGTGGTATTTGATGGGCATTGCTATGATACGGTATCGCACACAATAACGGTTATTCCTGGCCCGGTTACCAGCTTTACCCAGTCGCCCGCTCACCCGTGCCCACCTCCTGTACCGGTAACATTTATAGGTACTGCGCCATCGGGTGCCTCAGTCACCTGGAGCTATGGGGATGGCATATCAGGCCCCGGTACAACCGTCACACACACTTATATGCACAGGGGTATAGATACCATAAAGATGATAACGCTTGATCCGGCCACCGGCTGCCGGGATACCATTAAACGTATAGATACATTGTACGATATGGTATTTGGAGCGGGTGTTGATACCCCTTCCGGTTGCATTCCATTATCGGCAACATTCGGGGCAAGCGCTGTAACCTATGAACCGGATACCGCGACCCTTGTTCCCCCGCCTTATCCCTGGGGCATAGCATCTTATAGCTGGGCCTTCGGCGACGGCGCCACGTCAACCAGTGCGGCGCCTACGCATGTTTATACCGCCGTGGGTTTATATGTCGCAACCGTGACTGCAGTTACGGGCAATGGTTGCATAGTGCACGATTCCGTGGATATGAAGGCTGGTACGCCGGGCGCCCATGTCACATTCCATGCCCTTGAAACACATTCTTGCTATAACAGGGGGCTTATTAATTTTGCTGTCACTTCCGTTTCCGGCGGCATCGTTACGGAATTCCAGTGGAATTATTGCGATGGGGAAATTGATATGATAACGGGGGGCGCTGCATACCATCAATTTGGTGCTCCGGGTGTGTTCTCTGTAATACTTACGCCCTATTTTAACGGTTGCCCGGGGACGCCGGACACAATGGCCAACTACATCACTATCGACCCACCTAAATCTGTCCCGCATTTTACTGTTTCGTGTTCACCATTGTATTCCGTCCAGTTCGATGACTATTCTATTGGAGCTGATACTCACTTATGGATGTTTGGCGATGGTACTACTTCTACGGTCTCAAATCCATTGCACCCTTATGCGGTTCCAGGCCCTTATACAATAGCCTTAACCACTTATAATATTACCTCTGGCTGCCGGGATACTGCCACTGCCAGTTTTGATATTACCACACCGGTACTTGATTTTTCGGCATCGGATACGGCAATATGCCGGGACGATTTTATTCTTTTTACATCGTCGGTAATCGGGGGAACCGCCTTTTCTTATGAATGGTATCAGCTGGGTATTGATACGCCCGTTTGTGATACATCATATCATTTCGTTGACACATTCCATACTACCGGCATCTACGATTTTCGCCTCGTCATAGAAGACCAAAACGGATGCCTCGATACGGTCACGAAATATCACTATATGCATGTGGCCAAGCCGGTCACTACCTTCACTGTTTCTCCTGCCATTATATGCGGCTCAGCGCCGGTCACGTTCACTGACCACAGTACAGATATTCCCGGCACGTTCCTTAACTATTCGTGGATGTATGGCGATGGGGATAGCGCCACTGTTGCCACTCCTGCTTCTATGCACATCTTTACCATCACAGGCACTGATAGCGTCACGGAAATAGCCACCGATAATATTGGGTGTAAAGACACTTTCGGTAAACGGATAAACATATACCGGCCCTTAGCAACGTTTACGGACAGCACACACCTTTGTGTTAATGACAGCAGCCATTTTATTAATACCTCGGTGGGCATTGCCAGCTCCTTCTGGAGCTTTGGAGATGGCGTCACTTCCACTCTTTATTCGCCCTGGCACGAGTATGGCGCCTGGGGGACTTATGTGGCTGCGCTGGTTGTTACAGACCCGCATGGCTGCAAGGATTCCGCCATATCCAATATTAGTCTTGTCAAGCCCGCAGCTTCCTTTTACATGGATGATTCCATTTCCATATGCCCACCCCTCACTGTGCATTTTTCCAATACCAGCAGTGGTGCCGCTACCTATAGCTGGACATTTGGCGATGGCAGCATTTCGGTAACCCCCTCGCCAACTAACCTGTACGTAGCAGATGGTTATGATACCGTAATGCTCGTGGCTATCAGCGCCTATGGTTGTAAAGACACAGCTATAAGCCATGTTAACGTATTTGGCTATGCGGGTGCATTTACATACACCCCGGATAGCGGCTGTTCTCCTGTAGCGGTTCACTTCTCAGCCGTACTCAGCCATGTGCCAAATATAGTGTGGGACTTTGCCGATGGGAACATCAGCCCCTCCTCTACGTTAGACACGATCACACATATTTATCTACAGGCTGGCGCTTACCTGCCAAAACTAATTTTGAGTGACAATACCGGTTGCGAAAATTCAAGCCTCGGACTTGATACCATAAAAATCGATGGTATTGTGCCAGGCTTTACAACTGTTCCAGCCCCGGTATGTGTTGGGACTGCTTTTAATTTGTCCGATACCTCAACGAGCTATTGGTCTTCCATTACCTCGTGGACCTGGACTTTCAACGGCAGCACGAACACTATCAGCTCACCCTCATACAGTATTGCCACACCCGGCGTTTATCCCGCTACACTGGTAGTGACGGATGGATGGGGCTGCACTGCCAATGTAACGGAAAATGTAAATGTTTATACTCCTCCGGTAATAACAGTTAGCCCCGACACAACAATATGCGTGGGCGATTCGGCAATACTCACGGGCTACGGCGGTGTTTCCTATACCTGGGCCGATGCTTCCACTATCGGTTGCTCTTCCTGCAATCCGGCCCATGCACACCCAACCGCTGTTACTCAATACACCGTTACCGGCACAGACGAACACGGCTGCGCAAGCACGGATACAACAACGGTATTTATCAAAACCCTTACCGTAGGCGTTGCAAGAGGCGATACCCAGATCTGCTATGGCAATGCAACTCCATTGTATGATTCAGGCGGCACTAAATATACGTGGCTACCCGCAGCAGGGCTTACCGATCCAAATGCCCCAAACCCGCTGGCAACGCCCGATACCACGACAATCTATATGGCTATAGCCCAACTTGCCGGCTGCATCCCCGATACCAATTATGTTACAGTTATAGTCCACCCCCTGCCCAGGGTGGATGCCGGACCCAACCAGACATTGGTAGCGGGGTCGCAGGCAAAATTAGCGGCCACAGGCAAGCTCATACATACCTACGTATGGGATAATGCCGGTTCGTTAAGCTGCGATTCCTGCGCCGATCCTGTGGCCAGTATGTCGGTAACTACCACTTACATAGTGCAGGTAGCATCCTTCTTTGGTTGCCTGAGTGAAGATTCAGTTACCGTTCATATATTTTGCGACAACAGCCAGATATTTATCCCCAACTCGTTTACCCCGAATGGTGATGGGATGAATGATGTATTCTATCCGCGCGGCACGGGCGTCAGCCTGATAAAGTCATTCCGTATTTACAACCGCTGGGGGGAAATGATCTTTGAGCGGTCGAACATACAGATAAACGATGAATCAAGTGCCTGGGACGGTACACTGAACGGGAATGCTCCGCGACCTGACGTATATGTCTATGTGCTTGATGCGATATGCGAAACCGGGGAGCCGCTGTTCCTGAAAGGTGACGTGGCTATTATTAGGTGATCTTACATTGAATTAACGCATGATTAATAGATATGCTGTTTTGTTGGCATTTGTAAGGGGGTATTTCCAGGATTTTAAGGAAATGTCAACTTATTTACACGGATAAGTATATGTCTTAACATTTTTTTATTAACTTTATTATCCGGCAATCATTTAACGGTGATGAACAGAATGATGTGTTCTTCCTGCATGGCATAGGTGCAAGCATTGTGCGGGACAGGAGAACCATTATTTTTGAAAGGTGATGTAACTATCATCAGGTAATTGTGAAGTTTATGAAAACAAATCAAAATTTGGGACGTATTAGCTGCATGTTGTGCGCATTGGCAGCAGCTTGTTTAGTAGTATTACTAGCTCCTACACGGGCGCAGGCGCAGGCAGATATACATTTTTCGCAGTTTTACGAAACATCGATACTTCGTAATCCTGCGCTCACAGGCGTGTTCAGCGATGATTACAAATTAGGCGCCTACTATCGCAGCCAGTGGAGCAGTATCAGCAACCCGTTTGTGACAACCCTTATCAGCGCCGAATCGCATGTACAGTTCAATGAGTCGTCCAACGACTTTTTTAGCTTTGGTATCCTCGGTTTTTCTGATAAAGCGGGCAGCATTGACGAAAAAATAACCACGTTCTACCCCGCAATAAATTACAACAAATCAATAAACCCCGAAAACAATACGTTTTTATCGGTGGGCTTTACCGGGGGCTATGAGCAATACAGCTTCGACCCATCGAAGACCACTTTTAACAACCAGTATATCGGGGGCAAGTTCGATCCCGCAAACCCATCGCTGGAGAACCTGCCCAATGCCAAAATGAGCCTTTGGGACCTGGGCGCGGGGATTAACTACAACACCAGCAGGGGAGAGAACAACAAGACAACCTATGTCATCGGGTTTTCGGCATACCACTTCACACAGCCCAAATTCTCTTATTACCAGACCAACAGCATAACGCAGAATATGCGGCTCAACGCCAATGGCGCCATCAGTAATTCTATTACCGACCTCCTCTCTGTGCAGCTACAGACCAACTACGCCATCCAGGGCACCTACCACGAAGCCATGGTTGGCGGACTGGTGAGTTATGTAACTTCTACCCAGGGCCTGTCGAATGTATTAGTGCTTACCCTTGGTGCCTTCTATCGTGTGGGTGATGCCTTTATACCGGTGGTAAAAGTTGGCTATCAGAAACTATCCTTTGGGGTAAGCTATGATATAAACGTATCCACGCTGAAAGAAGCCAGCAATATGCAGGGCGGTATGGAAGTGACACTGTTCTATACCGGCAACTTCAGCGATAAGGGCCTGGCCAAGAAAACAGTATGCCCTAAATTTTAGGCTACACCACCTTTCATTTTCACCCGCTCACCTACATTTTTCGGACTGCTACCGAATACCCCTTTCCCTGCCAAAAGGCGAAGGGTAGCTTTGTTGAAAAATTGGTTTTATGAAAAAGACATGGATTAGGAAGGTACCGATAGTGCTGGCAATAGCGGCAGCAGGTGTTTTTGTATTTAGCGGCGTTGTAATGCTTTTATGGAATGGCATTCTGCCTCCTGTTTTGCACATCGGCGCTATTACTTTGTGGCAGGCTGCAGGTATATTGTTGCTGTGCCGTTTATTATTTGGCGGTATGCGCGGCAGGCGGGGCATGGGTGGCTGCCACAAAAGGCGCTTGTTTATGAAGTGGCAGCAAATGACGCCTGAAGAAAAAGCAAACTTCCGCGGTAATATCTGTTGCCGTAAAGAATTCAGGACGGCAGAGGTTTAAATTAATGTGTGGTGCGAAACCGATTGAAAACCTGTCAGTTATCCACAATAATTTCCCGGGGCATAGATTTTATAACACTTAGGGTAAATAAAACCAAAAGTCATGAAATCTATTAAGATCAGTATCGTCGCCTTGTCACTCGGGTTGTTTATTGCATCGTGCAACAACAGTACTGAGTGCAAAACATCGGCCTCCGATACTACAGTAACCACTGTGACATCCGGCGTGCCTACACCTACTGATACTGCGGCAACAGCCAATACAACAGCAAGCGCCACTGCCGGTGCAGATACCAGTGCTATGGCCAATGCAAGTAGCGGTGCAGTGCACAAGCACACGGGGTCGGGCAAGAATTCTGAGATCATGTATAACCAGGCTACGAACGGCAGCGCAACAACGATCCGTAGCGGATCGATGCGTATGAAGTACCACAGCAAGCGCTCAGACAACGATACCTTTGTGGACCATCGCCCAAAGCAGAACGGTGACGGTTTCACCAACGGCCTGGGTAGTAACCCGCAGTAAGCATAGGGGTAAAATTGGCAAATTGCACGTTCTCCCGTTATACTAATTGCCCCGGTCTTTAGACCGGGGAATGGTAGTGACGAGTCGGCTTTAGCCAAAATTACGCCACGCAAACCTTCTAGTAAGAGCAGCCTCGGCTAAAGCCCGTATGTTCCTGATTTCTACCCCGGTCTGAAGACCGGGGCTATTATGTGATATGACCGGTTCAGATCAGTACATTGCCCGTCATCTCTGCCGGTATGGGAATGCCCATATAGGTAAGTATGGTTGGCGCCAGGTCGCCAAGCTTTCCGGGCTTCAAACTGCCCTGGAAGTCATTAGAGATCAGGAACAGCGGCACAGGGTTTAGTGTGTGCTGCGTATTAGGTGTTCCATCAGTATTTATCATGTAGTCGGCATTGCCGTGATCTGCTGTGAGGAATATCGCATAGCCATTTTCCAGCGCGGCAGGCACTATACGGCTCACACAATTGTCCACGGTTTCCACAGCCTTTATCACTGCATCCCACACGCCGGTATGGCCCACCATATCGGCATTGGCGAAGTTGAGGCAGATGAAGTCTGCGCTTTGCGCCTTTATCTCTGGCAAAATATCCTCCGTAAGTTCATTGGCGCTCATTTCAGGTTTCAGGTCATAAGTAGCCACGGTGCGCGGCGATGGGGCCATAATGCGCCTTTCCCCCACAAATGGCTCCTCGCGCCCGCCAGAAAAGAAGAAGGTGACGTGCGGATATTTCTCCGTTTCGGCAATACGTATTTGTGTCTTGCCATTATCTGCCAATACCTCGCCAAGCGTATGTGTCAGGTCTTTGTTTTCAAAGATGATGCCTACATTTTTGAAGCTCTTGTCATACTCCGTCATGGTTACATAGTGCAGGGCCAGCGCGTGCATGTTCTGCTCATGAAAAGCCTCTTGTGTCAGCGCCACCGTTATCTCCCGGCAGCGGTCGGTGCGGAAGTTGAAGCATACTACCACATCGCCATCCTTTATGGTTGCCACCGGTGCGCCAGTAGCATCGCATACAATAATGGGCTTTATAAATTCA
>JABDBX010000127.1 GCA_013288445.1 Bacteroidota bacterium | reverse complement strand
ACCTGCCGGAGGCTACGCTCTATGTTACCGTAGAACCATGCCTTATGTGCTGCGGTGCCCTGTACTGGGCCAAGGTAGCCCGCATAGTATATGGTGCAGAAGATGTAAAGAATGGTTACAGAAAAACTACCGGCGAAAACTGGCCTTTTCACCAGAAGGCGGAACTAACCGGTGGAGTGCTGGCTACGGAGTGCGCCCAACTGATGAAAGACTTTTTTATAGCAAGAAGATGATCTATAACTGGCACTATTCGGGTTTGCCGCTATCGGCTATGCAAGAGGGTAAGCTCACCGAGGTGGCCGTAGCCGGTAAAAGAATAGGCCTGCTGAAACGGGGCAATACCGTTCACGCATTTACTGCCCTCTGCCCCCATGCCAGTGCCAACCTGTGCGATGGCTGGATAGATGGCCTGGGCCGCATAGTATGCCCTGAGCATAAATACCGCTTTGACCCCGCCAATGGCCGCAACACAAGCGGCGAAGGATACAAGCTGTTTACCTACCCGGTGGAGATACGAAATGATGAGGTTTTTGTTGGTATCCTGAATTCGTGAAACGATTTCGGGGTAAAAGTCATAATTTTGTAGCATGGAACTTGAATTTGATATCACCCAATCTTTTAGTGACGACATGGGCACCTTGTCGGAGCGGGAGCGGAGTGTCGTCGCCGACCAGATCAATCTCGTTTCCAAATCACTTTTGAACGGGCAAACTGAATTTAAAGAGAACTCTTCTATCCCTTATATTTTTAATCTTAAAGATGGACTCGATAGTTCATTATACGTTATTAAAGCAGATGAAGACCATCGAATGATAGTAAGTGTGGACGAAGATCCTGTTTTTGATAAAATTTCTCTTACACTGTTCCGGTTAGTTGGCAAAGAGAGCGCAGAAGATGTTTACAAGGAGATCGGTGAAAATATTTATAAAGGCTCGGGAATATTATAGATATGGCTGAAATAAAGGTCTTGTTAGATGAATTCGGTGTTATCAATGAGGCTTGCAGCGTGTTACCTTCTGATAAATTTAAAGTAAAATTTCTTGAGGCTTTAGCAGAGTTGGAAGATAATAATGCTCATAAGCTTCGGCAATTTCCCAAAACAAGGTTGCACAAAGTTGTCGGTGTAAAGCAGAGCATATACCGTGCCGACATTGATAAGATATCCGGCTGGCGGTTGCATGTTCAATATACATCAGGCCAGCTTCATTTAAAAGATATAGTCGAAGGTAAGGCTCATGATGACGTGATTAATATTATCCAATCAAAGAAGGAACGGTATAGTTAACATTGATTACTTCAAGCCATTCGATTTTAGATATGACACACCCCCCATTTCTCAAACCCGGCTCCCTCATAGGCATCACATGCCCATCAAGCGCGGTTGCCACAGATAAGGTTGCCAATGCTACAAAAACGCTGGAACATTGGGGCTTTAAGGTAGAACATGGCAAAACCATAGGCCTGGGCGCCAACTACTTCTCCGGCACAGACCATGAGCGCATTGCCGACCTCCAGGCCATGCTAGATGACCCGCAAATAGCGGCCATACTTATGGGGCGCGGCGGCTACGGCATGAGCCGCATTATTGATAATCTCGACTTTACAAAATTCCTGCAACACCCTAAATGGCTGTGCGGCTTCAGCGATATTACAGTGCTGCACAACCACCTGCAGGCACGCTACTTCATGCCCTGCTTGCATAGCCCCATGTGCGGCGCATTCACCCCAGAAACAGAAAATACAGAATACCTTAAGACCTTCTACGCCGCACTTACCGGGGAATCAATTTACTACCATACACCACCCGCTACCCATAACCGGAGCGGTATTGCAGAGGGCATACTTACAGGCGGCAACCTTTCGCTCCTCACTCATCTTATGGGTTCTGCCTCCGAGGTGGACACCGAAGAAAAGATACTATTTATAGAGGATATCGGCGAGCACCTGTATAAAATAGACCGTATGTTGCTCACACTGAAGCGCGCCGGCAAGCTGGATAACCTGAAAGGACTGATACTCGGCTACTTTACTGATATGGAGGACACCGAACGTCCCTTTGGCCAAACCATTGAAGAGATAATATGGGACAAGGTAAAGGAGTACAATTACCCCGTTTGCTTCAACTTCCCCTGCGGCCACGAGGACGTTAACTATACCCTTACCCTCGGTATGCCGCACAAGCTCATTGTTAATGCCAACGGCGCCAGCCTGGAATATAAAAGCCCTGATGCTGTTGCAAAATTCAGGGCATAGCCAGGACAGGCTAAATCTAATTTTGAAGTTATTGGATTGTCTAGATTTGTTTACATCACATAGTGAATTGCCATAGTAAAGGACATTAGCTAAATGGCCTTGATATTGCATTCCCCCTTTGAGCGCGGGCTTTGTGCGTGGGCGAAGGGGGCAAGGGGGATGTTTTTTCGTGCAGAACACGTTGCACGTTGTCGCAGATGTTCCGCAAAGCGGGCATCTGTGACGAAAAATAAACGCTCCCGATGGCTATCGGGATAACGGAGTTCATGCATTCGATCGTTGATGTTTATTCTGAACCGAGGAAATTACATGTGTTACTTTGCCCAAACCATTTGGCTGCATATCTTTGAATGCCTTCACAGAAGGAGTTCATTTGCACTTCCGGATGCCCCCTTCGCGGAACATCACGGAAGAACGAGTCTCCGGTGCAAACGGCTTAGTACATAACAAAAAAAATATCGATAACACGGCAAAACAATAATGTTAT
The DNA here is from genome assembly GCA_013288445.1 of Bacteroidota bacterium. Classification (GTDB taxonomy): domain Bacteria; phylum Bacteroidota; class Bacteroidia; order Chitinophagales; family Chitinophagaceae; genus Nemorincola. Next base: position 6,294 of record JABDBX010000127.1, on the reverse strand, counting down.
GGATATTAAATTAGAAAAATATTATTCATTTATAACAAATAGAATAATACAAGAAAATGGTTGTGGAATAGATAAGATAATTTCGATTAAATCGAAAGGAACATTTGCCTTTAGTAATGAGACGATGGAAAAAATAACCAGTGCTCTAAAATCAAATAAACAACTCCCTCTAGATAACCATACATCCGAACAAAATGGATTCCGACAATATCTAGATGTATTTGATATAAAAGATGGTAATGGGAAGGAATTCTATGTTCTTGTATATGACAACGATGAGTTATCTCAAGATCCCACGATTCTTAAAATATTAAAATGTGAGTAGTTTAGTTTTGACACCAGCTAGTTTTTTCCCTGAAATATTTGGTAAACCCTAAATTTAGCAAATGGCTAAAAATAAGTCACAAAAAATAATCACCCCTGTTCCTGCCAAAGGGCCGGAAACACCTGCCGCCGCCAAAGCAAATAAAGCCATTGCCCCCAAGTGGTACATCATCATTTTAGTAGCAATCGCCTTTATAGTCAACGTCCGCACCATAGGCTACGATTATGCGCTCGACGATATGGTTTATACTTCCGAGAATACACTTATCGGCATAAAGGACCTTGGGGCCATACCCGCACTGCTCACACACGGCAAAAACTATAACTTCGACAAAACAGATGTTGGGTCCTACCGTCCGTTGCTGCCCGTTAGCTTTGCTGTCGAGCATCATTTCTTTGGGTTCAACCCTGCCGTTAGCCACGCTATCAATCTCGTTTTGTTTTGCCTGCTGGTAATGGTCTTATTTAAGTTGCTGCAAAGAATGTTTTCCGGCTATTCCATTTATATCCCCTTCCTCATTACGCTGCTCTTCGCGCTACACCCCATTCATACCGAGGTAGTAGCCAACGTAAAGAGCCGCGACGAGCTACTGTCCATGTTGTTTACGGTACTAAGTATGTTGCAAAGCTTTCGTTACATAGATAACAATAAGGTGAAGCATCTTATTCTGTCTGCCGTTTACTTTTTCATCGCGCTACTATCAAAGGAAAGCGCCATTTGCTTTGTGGCCATTGTGCCGCTTACCCTTTATTTCTTCACTAATGGCAAGCCAGTGAAATTCCTGGTAGCCGGAATACCCTACCTGCTTATGGCCGTAGTATTCATGGTCATGCGAAGTTGTTTTCTCACCAAGCCATCAGGCAATGAAACGGTACTGATCACAGAGAACTTCCTGGTTGGCGCTTCTGGTTTCGCCCAGAAGTTTGCCACCATTTGCTGGATACAGCTTAGGTATATTGTCCTGTTGATCTTCCCACATCCACTCTCCTACGACTACTCTTACAACCAGGTGCCCGTCATAGGCTTTGCGGATCCTAAAGCAATCCTTGCGCTGCTTATTCTTGCTGGCTTGCTGGTGTATGCGGCTATGGGCTTCCGGCGCAAAGACGTCTTTTCTTTCTGCATATTGTTTTATTTCCTGGCGGCCAGCATCACGTCAAACCTTTTTGTCGAAATAGGCGCTACGATGGGCGAGCGGTTTTTATTTGTGCCATCGCTTGGCTTTTGTATAGCGCTGGTCTTTATTATCATAAAGCTTTTCAAAACGGATGCGAGTTCCGTAACCTATGCAACCACGCCAAAACTATCAGTCGCCATCCTGGCCATTGCCGTTCTATACAGTGCCAAAACAATGGCCCGAAATGAGGATTGGAAAAACAACTTTGAGTTGTTTAAAAGCGGACTGGAAACCACGCCTGGCAGTTGGCGCACCCACGACTACCTGGGTATGGAATATGAGAAGTTGGCTGTTGCCGAACACGACCCCAACAACATTCAGCATTACGCTAATGAAGCGGCAGCCCTTTTTCGCCAGTCAATTGAAATATACCCATTGCGGGCTGACACCCACGCTGACCTCGGCGCTATGTACTTACTATTGAAAAATTACGATTCGGCCCTGGTGCATTTGAAACAGGCAGTAGCCCTGAACCCAAAACAATCCACAGCAATGGCCAACATAGGCATGGTGTATATGCGCATGGAAAAATTCCCACCTGCAATCGAATACTTTGTACGAACTATCTCCATAGACTCCATGAACATACTGGCAGAGTTCAATGGCGCTTACTGCTATACCCAGGTGACCAAGTACGATTCCGCAATCCTGCACTTCAAAAGGTCTATCGCTATTGACCCCGAATATTCCGAGCATAAAGCTTTCGACAACACAGCCATACTCTACAAAATGACTGGAAAAATGGATTCAGCCCTGAAGTATGAAGCCCTTGCAAGACAGCGGAACCCTGCTTTTAAATTGTAGTATTCTTACTGATGAAAGATAAATTTAGCAATAGCAATAAAAGACGCTAATTGCCCGATCCAGAAAATAAACATCCATTTTAACTGGTCTTTAAAACCGCGCTCCATCTCAACTTTCAAATTTGCTAAATCTTCTTTGGTTGCAAAATCCCCTTTTTTTTCTTCAAACTTACTTTGTATTTTCAAATCTAAACTGGCCACGATTTTTTCGGCTTCATTTTCAGAAAACTTCGTTTTTAATACCTTATATAATTCTATTTCTGCAACCAGCATAACTTATATGTTACTAACAAATTTACAACTTTAAAAAATAATTTCAAAATTAATCGGTTTGATTTAATACTATTGCCTTCCATGCCTTCATGCCACCGGCAAGGTTAAGCAAGTTCTGAAATCCCGCCGCTTCAATCCGTTGTATAACTATCACACTCCTTATTCCTTTTTCACAGTAGAATACCACTTCTTTATCCCTCGGCAGTTCATTTATCCGTTGCACTATTTCGCCCATGGGTATATGTGTTCCGCCTATGTTATAAGCATCCCGTTCATGCAATTCACGCACATCCACCAGGGCAAACTCCTTGCCAGTGTCCATCCATTCTTTGAGTTCTTTTGGGAGCAGTTGCCTCATACCGCATTGTTGTTATTGTTGTTGTTAGATGCCCCCAGGTTATTCTCTATCATCCTTTCCGCAAGGACTTCATCATCAATTCCATCCGGTATGAAGAACAGTATTGGCGCTACCGTAAAGCAGGCATATGCGGCGTATATAGACCAGAACGATGCAACAATAGAAAGCAGATATGCCGCCATGCCTATGTAGTTCTTTATTATAGCCCGCTTGGTCACCTTTGCAATTGTCTTGCTCAGTGTCTTTTGTTCTTCAATATACATGAAGTTGTGCCGTATGGCATACCTGCGCAGCAGTAAGAATGCAAAGGACGCCATGAACAATATAATGCCATAAAAGGCCGCCGAATACGTGAGAAAGGGCGCTTCACCCAGCAGGTTAGTAGGAAAGGGAATAAGACTGAGCCAAAAGAGCAGGTGAAGATTGAGCCAAAGAAATTTTTCATCGGCCCGCTGTATCATGTGCAGCAGGTGGTGATGATTAAGCCACATTATGCCAAGCACCGTGAAGCTGAACAGGTAGGCCACAAGCTGCGGTACAAGTATTAGTAATTCCTTCAGCTCACGCGTGTCTGTAATATGCGTTAAGTTGTTTGGCAGCTTTATGCCAAACACCATTATGGTCATCACTATAGAAATAACACAATCGCTAAATGCCTCCACCCTGTTTGTTGATATATTCATAGATTATGATGTACGCAAAGTTACTGCAAAGAGGGAAACGGATTTATTGCATACACTAAGTGCAATAAAATGCCAGTGTACGATTGTCTAAGTAATTAATAATAATAAACCCGAAGGGTTGACATTGTTATAGAACAACAAGCCAATCTGTACCGAACCCCGAAGTGGGTGACATTATTTATCCGCACATGGCTTGATAATATCACCCACTTCGGGGTTCAACCTATTTTATATTGGTTTGCTATAATAATGTCAACCCTTCGGGTTTATCCATTTTAATGCGTTCGCCTTTTTCACTACGCCGGGTTCAACGCCGTCCAGAGCGTATCCTTAAGCTCATTGATCCCCTTATTAGCCGCCGATGAAATGAAGATATGCGGCACGTCCTTTGGCAGGGTTTCTGCAATAGCCTGTTTCAGTTCATCGTCCAGCATATCGCTTTTACTTATGGCTATGATTATCTTTTTATGCAGCAGTTCCGGGTTGTATTGCTCCAGTTCGTTTATCAGTATATCAAACTCCTTCGCATGGTCATCGCTGTCCGCCGGTATCAGGAACAATAACACAGAGTTACGTTCTATATGCCTTAAAAACCGGTGCCCTAATCCCTTGCCTTCCGCCGCGCCCTCTATAATGCCTGGCAGGTCGGCCATGCAGAAAGATCTATTATCACGGTAAGAAACAATGCCCAATTGCGGGGTAAGCGTAGTAAATGCGTAATTGGCTATCTTAGGTTTTGCAGCGCTCACTACAGAAAGCAGGGTTGACTTACCGGCATTCGGGAACCCAACGAGGCCCACATCGGCAAGTATTTTCAGTTCCAGCAGTTTCCACCCTTCCGAGCCCATTTCTCCGGGCTGTGCATAGTCGGGCGCCTGGTTGGTAGGCGTTGCAAAGTTTGCATTACCCAGTCCGCCCCTGCCGCCTTTTACCCATATCGCCTGCTGCCCGTCTTCCAGTATCTCCGCTTCTATCTCCCCGGTCTCCACATCCTTAGCCACAGTACCCAGCGGCACTTCCAGTATTATATCTGCACCATCATGCCCGCTCGAATTATTTTTCATCCCGTTCTGGCCGTCCTTGGCAAGCACGTTCTTGTAATAGCGCATGTGCAGCAACGTCCATAACTGCGAATTGCCACGGAGTATGATGTGGCCACCGCGCCCACCATTGCCACCGTCAGGCCCCGCCATGGAATCAAACTTATTTCGCTCGAAATGTGAACTACCGGCTCCTCCCTTCCCGGAGCGGCAAAATATACGGATGTGATCTACAAAATTTCCTTTCTCCACTATGTTACGGGTAATAAATACTTGTTTATATGCTTGGCCAGTGATGCAAAAGTTTCTGCCACTGTATGGTCGCCCGTTACCTGCTCCAGCTTGCCATAGGCGCTGTAGTAGTCGGCAACAGGTTGTGTTTTTAAATGATATTCTTTTATGCGCTTCGTGATCACCTCTTCGGTATCATCACTTCTGCCACTTGTTTCACCACGGCCTATCAGGCGCTTTATCAGTTGCGGTTCCGGCACATCAAGCGCCAGTACCAGGTGTATTTTGGTCTGCTTAAACTCCAGCAGTTTATCCAGCGCCTCGGCCTGGTGGCGCGTACGCGGAAAACCGTCGAATATGAAGCCACGGGCGTCAGGTATTTCGTCTATCCTGCTGCTTATCATACCTATTACCACTTCATCGGGCACCAGCATCCCCTGGTCCATATATTTCTTGGCCTCTGTTCCCAAAGGGGTATGCCTGCTTACTTCTTCGCGCAGGAGATCGCCGGTAGAAATGTGTTGTAAATTGTACGTCTTTACGATATTTTCTGATTGTGTGCCTTTACCACTGCCAGGAGGGCCGAATAACACTAAATTGAACATGAACAAAAATTAGTTGACGGCGCAAAAATAACCATACTTATGAAATATCAAGAAACTATTTAATCACGTTATGAATAGTTTATGAAGTTTTTTATGTTAAATACCTTGGTTTTCGCCATTTCTGGCTAAAAATTTAATCCACTGATAACACAGAAAACGTAAAAACCAGGACAGGCATTGCGCTGTGTCTGTAGTCTTTCCTGTCGAATTGTAATCCTGAAAAGCGTTGAATGTAAGGCTTGCCTGATTTTGACGTCTAAACTGTATAGTTCGCGAATTACGTGGCATCTCCCTTTAGGGTCGGGGTTTTCTCGCGAATATCAGGCCACACCTCATCTGATAAGGCATATCGCGCAGACGGGCAATACATCTTTGAGCCCTCTGTTTATGGAATTTCCCCGATTCCCCATCTTTATTGTATGCAACAGACTGTAAATTGCATAAAAACCAGCGCTACCTGCATTGCCCGGCACAACCCAACATACCAACCTTACCGACGAGGACCTGCTGCACACCTACAGGGCTACCGGAGACAACCAATGGCTGGGCTACCTGCTGCAGAGATACACGGCGCTCCTGCTCGGCGTGGCGCTCAAATACCTGAAAGATAAGGCACACGCCGAAGATGCCGTACAGCAGGTGTTCCTGAAAACGCTTACGCACCTGCCACACGAAGAGATAAGCAATTTTAAAGGATGGCTGTATATACTTATGCGCAACCACTGCCTGCAGCAACTGCGGGATAAAACCGTGAGTGCCGATGAAAAGATACTTGCTGGCATACCGGATACAGAAACCG
>JABDBX010000126.1:8656-9133 GCA_013288445.1 Bacteroidota bacterium | reverse complement strand
TATATCCGGCGGTCTTTCCCAGCCACATCGCTATCGCCTACAAAGGTGGCAAAGTAGTCGCCCATAGCCACGGGCACACCATGAAACAGTATTTCGTTCTCACGGCTTTCTATCGCATTCTCATGTTCTGTCTTCTTTCCAAAATCTATAGGCACACCGGTGGTACTCAACGATATAGCGTGCTTATTGTAAGAAGAAATAAGGATGCCCAGCAGTATTGTTGCAAAGCCGAGGTGCGCCACAGACGGGCCCAATTTTTTAAACCTTACCTTTTGCACTACGATGCCGTAGTAGATATTGGCCACAATACCGTAGCAGGCCGAAAAGAGCATAATATCGTACTGCCACATAGTGATGTGTTGCCCCCACCCGATAGCCGCAGCCATTACGCCGGCAATAAGTGCAGTAATACCCAGCCGTTTTGCCAGTTGTGGCCCATTGCTGTTTTTGAATTTCATGTACAGCACGGTAGCGGAC
>JABDBX010000126.1:0-8646 GCA_013288445.1 Bacteroidota bacterium | reverse complement strand
GCGGACAGCAGCCCAACAATTATAGCCACCCACACTTGTATATTGTTGTAGTGCTGCATAGGGTTTGTGGGCGGCGCAAAATCCTTGCCTGATATCCACTTTGCCAATGGCGACCATACAGGTATAGAGGTGGTAATAGCTATCTGTATCGATGAAAGGAACAGGATCACAGACCCTATGAACATCCAGAACTCCCGCGATAGTGTCTCTTCCTCGGTCTTTATACGCGGCAGGCTGCGCCATCTTTTAGCAAGCGCTACAATAGTGAGCAGCAGAAGTACGGCAATGACAACTAATAAATGATACGTAAGCGCCTTGCCATCGCCGGTAAACGCGTGAACCGATGTCTTGCCAAGGATACCGGTACGAGTAAGGAAAGTAGAGTACCAGATAAGCAAATGACTAAGCATCAGGAAACAAAGCGTGATGGTAAGCGCCCGCCCGGTTGCCCGGAACACAAGTAATGTATGCAGCCCGGCTATAAGCACCAGCCAGGGTACCAGCGAGGCATTCTCCACGGGGTCCCAGGCCCAATAGCCGCCAAAGTTGAGCGATTCGTAGGCCCATGCCCCACCCATCATTATACCCGTACCCAATACCGCTCCATTAAATAGCGACCATGCTATCGTCGGCTTTACAAAATCTTTATACTCGCCCTTCCAGAGTGCCGCTGTACAATAGGCGAAAGGGATCAAAGTAGTAGCGAAGCCCAGGAACAATACCGGAGGGTGTATCACCATCCAGTAGTTTTGCAGCAGCACATTTAGCCCGTTGCCATCTGTCACGAAGTCCATATAATTGGGCATCATAAAGATGGGCGCATTCTGCATACTGTGTCGCAGCAATATGAATGGCGTGCTGCCAATTTGCAGATCCTGGCCAAAATAAAAGCCGAGTATCATGGTAGCAAGACACACCTGGACAAGAGAAATAATGGCCATTGTCCGGGTTTCCAGCGCCTTAGCCGTCTTCATCACAATGAGGCCCAGCACACAATGCCAGAATGTCCATAGCATGAAACTACCCTCCTGCCCTTCCCAGAAGCAGGATAAAAGGAATTTGGGAGAAAGTGAAAGAGACGAATGCTCCCAGGCGTAATGATATTCAAAAAGGTGCTGCTCAATGATGTAAAAAAGCGCGGCAAAGATCCCGACAACGGAAGCTGAATGGACGATGAAACCACTGCGGCCAAACAATTGCCACTTGCTGCTGCCAAGAGGGTCTTTTTTTTCGGTACGAACAGCATTAAAGTAGCTGAATGTACTGAACAATGCAGCCACAAAAGATGTGATAACAAAAAAATGACCCAGTTGCCCGGGCCTCAGATGCTCTCCTGCGAACTGTGTATCCATTGTTGGTTAAAAGGTCAAAAAGTTAATTGGGTAATTGGCAATTGGGTAAAAAGTTAATAGGTTAATGCGGTAATCGGTTGTCTTGTTACTAACGAATGGTGCGTAACACACTCCCCTCCTGTTTTTAGGAGGGGATACTGTATGAGGCGAATGCCGAATACAGTTGGGGTGGTTGACTCGCGCCAATCAGGTATTGGATCTATTTTTAAAAGAACTCTATTTTAAATGCACCTTCTTTTAACTGCTCTTTCCTTCCACCACCATATCCTTCTTGTATTTAGAAGGGCATTTCATCTGTATCCTCGAGCAATGAAAAGTACCGGCATCCTCATATCCAAGCATCACTATTTGTTCCGATTTTTCTATGTCGCGGGGTTTTTCACCGTTAAAGATCACCTTGTTCACATTTCCCGATTTATCCTTTGCATAAAAAATGAAGTGGTTGGGGTCCTTTACCGGGTCATATTCCATATCCTTGTCTTTCTGCAAATTGCCTATTACATAGTAGCTTTTCCCTGGTTGTTTAGAGGCAGATGAAAAGGTCTCATACGTACTGAAATCGGCAAAAACACTAACGATGACTGATAAGGATATAACCACCAGCAACAATAAAACTATGTGCGTTTTTTTCATGGACTTATTGCAAAGCTAATTTATACTGCAAAGTTAAGGGAATTACACCTTATAAAAGTCGAGGACACATATAAAGACAACGCCCCGACTGCGAGGTGCAACGGGGCGTTAATATCATTAATACGAAATACTATTTACCATCCTGCTGGCGATAAATGTCGTAACCTTTATCTTCATAGCTGGTGAATACGATACAGAAATGACCGAGTAGCGCCAGTGCCCATGCTGCCGTAGTCCAGGCTGGCCAGGGGTATGCCCAGTGCCCGTTGTGCGGATCATACATCATCCAGCATAAGGCGGTAACAATAGCGAATACCACGCAGTGCAACAAAAGCATTGATTTATCTTTCCCGGTCGATTTTAACTTTTTAGGCATTATTGTGATTTTGAGTTGCGCAAAGATAAGCTACGACTATCATAATTTCAATGGCGGAATAAAAAATAAAAAGAAAGAAATGCAAGAAATCAGAGTAGAAATTTCAGGCACGGAAAAACGGGAAATAATCCCGGGTTTAATTGTGTTTTTTGACTTTTATTTTTAATTTTACTAAATGAGATTATGTGTAATACTTGCTGTATTAATTATTCTGCCAATCGCTTTGTTTAGTCAGCAACAAACGCAGTCATTTGATAGAGTATTGAAAAAACTAACAAATAAAACATGGGTAGTAAAGCGCCATGTTGATGGCGTTTTCAAAGTAGTAGATAGTGATTACTATTTATTTCCCTCAACTTTGAGAACTGATTCAATTTATTTAGCCAGGGGAGGAAAGATCCTTCAAAGAAACTGTTTACAGCTCTTGAACTATAAATACTATAGGGATGCTGAGACCGGTAAAATTAAATTCGGCCAGCAGTATTGTAACCCAGTAATATGCTTTTGTGATTCTTCTTCATTAAAAGATACCTATACCATATATGCAAACGGCGGTGGGGGGCCTTTTAGTAAGGGGAACATAAGTTTTCTTTCGGAGGATGAATTATCTTGTAATCCAGTGTACGGAGAGTCAGTTATTTTTAAATCAGTCGTCCCACCTAAGGAGGTGCTATCGGTAATACCTAAACAATTTTATAATCGAACTTCAAAATAGGACACAAACACGTCTTCATTGAAGAAAACAGACATCCTTGTAAAACACAACTCTTTGTGAATATATTTGCATGAGATAATTGTGATCCAAATTACAAACCCATGAAGGCACTTAAAAAAACGTTGTTGTTCTTATTACTCACCGGCGCATTTTCATCCTGCATCCTATACCCCGGCAGGCATTGGCATCATCACTATTGGCACCACCGTTTTCCACATCACAACCATTGGCATCGTTTTGCATAGTTTGGTTTGCGGAGCATGACAAACAAAATTTTTAACTCATATGTATTCACTTTTGCTACACCCTATTTATTACCTTTGCGGGAGAGATCAAGTGGAGAAGGGTTCGGACTAACAATTACAATTAAAGACTTTTGGACAAGCAATTAGGACAGATAGGTATTATTGGCAATGGCAGTTGGGGTACGGCCCTGGCTAAGATACTAACGGATAATGGCAAAACCATTCACTGGTGGATACGTAATGAAGAGGCCATCACCTATTTAAAGAACAGGAACCATAATCCGCATTATCTTACTTCAGTCCGGTTTATGCCAGATACTATCTTGCCTACAAGCAACCTGACGGAAATGCTCGCAGCGTGTGATACGGTGATAGTAGCAGTACCATCGGCTTATGCGCAAAAAGTAATAGAGCAGGTGGACAAAACCCTGTGGCAGAATAAAAACATCATCTCGGCCATAAAAGGGATACTACCTGATTCAAATGTGCTGCTCAACGATTACCTCACAGCAAAGCTCAACTATCCGCTGGAAAGGTATGTATCCATTATGGGGCCGTGCCACGCCGAGGAAGTAGCAGAGGAGCGGTTGTCTTACCTCACTTTTTCCGGTCTTTGTGACAAACTTACATGCAGTGCATCCGCAGCTTTCAATAATGTTTATATCAACACCCTATGTAACCATGACATATGGGGCGCCCAGTTTGCTGCGGTTTTAAAAAACATATTTGCAGTTGGCGCAGGTATTGCCCATTCTTTGGGATACGGCGATAACTTCCTGAGCGTGTATATTACCAACTGCTACCGCGAAATGTACCATTTCCTGCAAGATCATTTTGAGAAAGTGCACCCATCCAACGAACATCCCGATTTTCATACGAGCGCCTACCTTGGCGATCTTCTGGTAACCTGCTATTCGCTGCACAGCCGCAACCGCACATTCGGCGCTATGATAGGCAAGGGCTATTCGGTAAAAGCGGCAATGCTGGAAATGAACATGGTTGCCGAAGGATACTATGCGGCAAGAGGTATGCAATCGATCTCAAAAGAGTTTTCAATACCCATACCTATAGCTACAATGATTTACCAGGTACTCTGGGAAAACCTCAACCCTTCTGATGGCTTCCGGAAGTTAGAACAGCTATTATCGTAGGGCATTCTTTTTCACCTCATCGCCCTGATGATCCGCTGCGTCCGGCGATCGGCACGGCGGTTTTGCAGGTCTATTACCGCCCATATAGCTGCGGGAACCCAGCCTATGATGGTGCACTGTAGAATTAAACAGATAATACTCCTCAATATCCTGCCTCTCAGCAGAAACGACAACCAGGGTATAAGTATGGCGATAAGCGTCATGGCCAAAGTATTTTAAAGCCTGATAAAGTTATTGAAAATACATTGGTCTGCAAACATAAAATACTTGCGGTTGCTACGCGGTACAATAATTGTGTTAACATTGGCGTAATATCATTTTTATAATTTTGGGGCAAATGAAACCTGAAAAGACCAGGGCTATTATAAAACGCAAGATCAAGGAAATAGCCGGGCTAAGCGAAAAAGTGGGTAAGGATTTTGATAAAGACATCATCCATGAATTCAGGGTGGCCGTGAAAGTTTTGCGCGCTTTTCTTCGTTTATTGCGGACCCACCATAGTGAGCCGGGTTTGAAAATGCCGAAAAAATTTAAAAGACTTTACCAGACAGCCGGGGCTATCCGCGATGCACAACTGGAACTTAAAAAACTATCTGGCGTTGAACCACCCATCCTTTCCTACTTCCAGATGCTGGAACAAACATTGGAGCGACAGAAAAAAGAATGGGAAATAATATATTCCAAAGACATTTTGAAGAAGATGGAAACACGGCTGTTGAGTTACAAATATGAACCTGTTCCCCCTGAGGTTTTGGCAAGTTTTTTCGATGACCAAATGACATCTATCAATAATCTTAGCAAACATAAATTCCCATCAGACAACCAGGTACATAGCATACGCAAAGTAGCAAAAGACATCATGTACAATTCTATCATTGCCCAGAAAAAATGGAAGGCGGCCTATGAACAGGCTGAGAAAATGCCGGAGCAAAAACTGAACAACATTACCCAGGTGATAGGCGACTTCAACGACGACCGCAATGCATTGGCACACCTATCTTCCTTTTCGTCAAAAAAAACCGGGAAAGACGAAGAAGGCGCTATCCGGGAACTGTGTGAGGAAGAAGCGGCATTGCTGGTAAAGCAGAAAAAGGAAATAATGGACATGGTGAAAAAACTCGTGGAAGGCAAATAGCAGTTTTTCCCTGACCCATATTAGTATATATCCCGCACGTGTCGCCCGTTTTTCATATTTTCGTAAATAGTATCTGCTTCAGTGTGTCTTTCTTAAATCTGCTCCTCAATGAGGCCCATCATAAAATATGCATTCATCTTCCTCGTATGCTTGTGTATGGTCCATACAGCTTGTGCAAATGCGATAGACTCACTGGAAACAAAAGAGGATGTTATGAAATTCCTTTCGTCCCACTTCGGAAAAGAATATGAAAATTACAGTCTATTTTTTGATAACAACGGGGGAGCCAAAATTGATACACGGCTGCCTAAGAGAAAACAAGATGCACTAAGGGCACATAATGAATATGACCGTATTGCGCATAGAAGCAATAGTTTTTACAAAGTGGATATAGACAATGACGGGGAAACCGATCTGGTCATTGACGCTGGGATTTCAATGGTAGTATTTGGCAAAGGTGGTAAATATTTGCAACTCACCATTGAGTCCGGCTGGTCGAGTGCTTCTTATTTCTATAAAGAAAAAATCACGCTGCCAGACGGTACCCCTGTACTACTTTTCAGGCATGAGAGGAGTGGCGAAAAATGGCCGGATGATGATAAGGTGGCTTTCATAACAGATACGCTGGTTTATAAATTCAACAAAATAGTCGAGTACAACTCACATCCGCCGCCTTCTTATGTTCAAAAGATTGTATTTGTCAACCACCCGGCATGTTTTGGAGATTGCACATCGTACGTAATAGAGATAAATAGGAATGGTTATGCGATGAAAGAAATACTATATGGAAAGGCGGGTGACTCTTCAAGAGATCTTTTTGTTCAACGGTTAGACCGTACCACGTTGAGTGAGGTGTGGGGTTTGCTTGCATATATGGATGTGCGGTCGTTAGACAGCAGTTACAGTATACCCGCGTCAGATATGGCTACTGCATTGCTTAGTTTTTATTTTGACGATGGCTCTATCAAAAAAATATCGGACTACGGTTTTTGCGGCACGATCGGGTTGACATCACTTTATGCAAATATTTTTTCGTTGCAGGATTCGGGGCGATGGCAATTATGGCATGCTGCACCTCCTGCTATGGACACGTACCTGGTTCATTGTCCGTTAGCATTCACTGGAAAGGGATATGAATCCCTTAGGTACAGCAGCACGCCGGGAGACAGCAACCTGCACGATGTTGCCGGCAGGACCTTTGTGGCAACAGAGGAAATGTGTACACCTGTAAAAATATATATAACACTTACCGCCGATCATCATTTCGTATTCAGGGATCCCGCGCAGGGCAAATACCACGTACGTAGTTTTTTCTCGATCGGAGATTGGAAGAATATAGATGACTCAACTATTGTTCTCAACTGGGATGGCCTTAGGACTCTTAAGGACGCGCGGAACAAAGAGGAGTACAAAAAATATTTTCAAGAAGAGCGGGAACCCTACCCGGTAAGGATAGAGAACTGGAAATTTATCAATTCACCCGGGAGCAATTTACTTTATCAGGCTGATTTCAAGTATATTATTAGATGATTTTATATTATTATATGATTTCTATGTGATTCCATTTTTTTTGGTTCGCCGGGGGGATTCCAGTACATTTTGTCTTTTGGATGCCCCCTCGCCCAATTTTTATTACCGGTTGATTTAGGTCTGATATAAAATATCATCAAAACAACTATTTTTGTTTGTATGAAACGATTTTTATCCATTATATCAACAGCGGCTTTTCTTTTGATGTCTGTATCCGATACACAGGCACAATACATAACCACAATCGCCGGGACACCAGATAATTCAGGTTATGCGGGCGATGGCTTCGCGGCGAGCAGCGCATTGTTGTACTCACCATCAGATATAGCAATAGATACTGCGGGGAATTTGTTCTTCACGGATTTTATCAACAATGTGATACGCAAAATAGACCTTACCGGAACTATTACTACCGTTGTAGGCAATGGTTATGGTGCAGGGGTACTTAGTGGTGGTGGTGGTGGATATACCGGGAATGGTGGCCCGGCAACTGCAGCAGAATTGAATGGCCCGTTCGGCATTGCCATAGACCCGGCGGGGAACATTTATTTTGCCGATGGTTACAATCATGTGGTACGGAAAGTGGACGTATCTGGCATAATCACCACTATTGCAGGCAATCATATAGCAGCCTACACAGGAGATGGTGGCCCGGCAACGGCTGCATCTTTGGATAACCCGGTAGGCGTGGCGCTTGACAAAGCAGGTAATCTGTACATAGCAGACGATCATAATAACGCGGTACGCAAGCTGGCTACAGACGGCACCCTTACAACCTTTGCGGGAAACAATACTGCAGGGCACAGCGGAGATGGAGGCCCTGCTACAATGGCTGCTCTACGCGACCCGATAGGCGTAGGCGTGGACGATGCAGGGAATGTATATATTGCCGATGCCGACAACAATGTGGTGCGGAAAGTGGACACTTTCGGCATCATCACCAATTTCGCCGGTACCGATTCAGCTGGGTATTACGGCGATAGCGGCATGGCAACAGCGGCACGGCTTCGGTCACCAGAACGTGTCAATTTCGATCATGCTGGTAATGTTTATATTTCGGACTTCTTCAATAATGTAATCAGGCAGGTATCCCCATCAGGTATTATCACCACTTATGCAGGCAATGGCATAGGAGCGGGTACTGCTGGAATGACCGGGACTTTCAGTGGAGATGATAGCCTCGCAACAAATGCTGGGCTATGGGATCCATCTGGCATAGTATTCGACAATTCTGGTATTAGCTATTTATGCGATCGTGGAAACGAAATAATACGTCGAATTGGGCCACAGATATGGGATAACACGGCTGTACGTGCAGTGCAAAGTAACGTATCAGGGGCATTAGACGTGTATCCTAATCCTTCAGTTGGTGGTCGCTTCACGATGAACCTTATTTCCTCCACTACTGAAAATATGCAAATCAGGATTACCAATGTGCTTGGCCAAACCGTGGAAAGCAGCAATGCCATCACCGGCAAACCTGTAACCATCAAGATTGGCACAACTCCA
>JABDBX010000125.1 GCA_013288445.1 Bacteroidota bacterium | reverse complement strand
ACACCAGAAGAAGAAAAAGGACTGGTCTTCATTTGGCGGCCCCATAAGTGTTGTCGTGCTCATATGGATCGGTTACAACCTGATAGAAGTAATTAATCCTGCTGCTACTTCAAAGCAAGCATGGCTTTATACGGTTAGGTCTGTAGCGCTGGTCATGCTCACTTACTTTATTTTCGTGTATTACATCAATACGAAAGACTACATCAGGCTTTTATTCAAGTTGTGGATAGCGCTCGCTATGTTTGGCGCGTTCTATGCGTTTAAGCAAGACCATGTGGGCTTTTTCCAGTTCGAGGAAGCGTATCTTCATTCCAATCCAATAATTGAAGAGTTGTTTTTTATTGGCGGGGTATGGCGGAAGTTCTCTATTTTCTCAGACCCTGTAGCTTTTGCCTACAACATGGTTACCGCGAGTATGATGTGCGTGGGACTTTTGACAGGGCCTTTATCCCGGCCAAAGAAGCTGATACTTTGGTTTTGCATACTCTTTTTTATGTACGTTATGCTTTCTTCGGGTACCAGGGGCGCATACGTTTTAGTGCCGGTTACTTTGTTGCTGCTGGCTATACTAAAATACAGCAAGCGGGTATTGCTCATTGTATTATTGTCGGTAGTAGGTGGTGTTGGGCTCATCTTTATGCCTACTTCAAACCCTACCCTTTACCGTTTCCAGTCTGCATTCAAACCGTCAGACGATGCCTCGTTCAATGTAAGGGCCATAAACCAGCATCGCATACAGCCATTTGTATTGTCGCACCCGCTCGGGGGCGGGCTGGGTGCTACCGGCGTATGGGGTGCAAAGTTTTCTCCGGGCGCATTTCTCTCCAGTTTTCCACCAGATAGCGGCTATGTGCGTGTAGAGGTAGAGAATGGCTGGCTGGGATTGTTGATATTCTGCATTTTTATGTTCACCGCCCTGGCTACCGGGATCAACTATTATTATAGGATCAGGGACCCACGGCTAAAGTCTTATTGCCTCGCATGTCTGTTGGTAGTCTTCGCGCTGAATTTCGGGAACTATCCACAGGAAGCATTGGTACAGTTCCCCAGCAACATTTACTTTTACCTTGCCCTGGCCATAATGACGGTGTCTATGAGGCTGGATAAGGGAACGTTGACAAAATAAGTTATGCAAGTTGGCGCAGTTATTTTTCGTTTTTTCAAGGCGTAAAATCTGCGAATATCAAGAATATTTAAAGACTTTTACAACGCAGAAAAAATGAAAAAGAACAAGTCAGGTTGTGTAACTTATTTTGTCATCGTTCCCATACAACAAAACGAACTGAAGTATGTTGGCAAGTGATGAAATAAAAAACAGGGATATTGTTGTGGTAAGCCAGCAACCCTGGGATACGGATATAGGCAGCACCTGTAAAAATATAGCGGCGGAATTTAGCCGCAACAATCGCGTGCTTTATGTGAATAATGCGCTCGATCGCCGTGCATGGTTAAAGGAACGTGCCGAACCCAAGGTGCAGAAAAGGATTGCTGTAATACGGGGAAAAGAGAAGGGGGTGGTAAACATACAACCCAACCTATGGAACCTTTACCCTAATTGCATTGCAGAGTCCATCAACTGGATAAAAATAAGGTCTGTTTTCGACCGGCTGAATAAAAGGAACAACCGGCTGTTTGCCCGCTCCATACAAGATGCCATCAATGAGCTTGGGTTTAAAAATGTGATCCTGTTCAATGATAATGACATTTTCAGGCCATTCTATCTGAAAGACTTCCTGAAGCCTGATATAAGTGTTTACCTGTTTCGTGATGTGATGCTGGGCGTTGATTATTGGAAATTTCATGGCAAGGACCTGGAGCCTGCATTGATAGCCAAGAGCGATGTTTGCGTTACCAACACGGAGTATATTGCCCGGTATTGCAGGCAATTCAATCCCGAGTCTTATCGGGTCGGGCAGGGATGCAACTTAGATATGTTCAGGATACCGGAGCATAAAGTGGTTCCCATTGATATGGCCGATATACCAGGGCCCGTAATTGGTTATGTAGGGGCATTGGTAAGCTTGCGGCTTGACGTAGAAATACTGGCGCACATTGCAACAGAAAGGCCGGATTGGAGCCTGGTGCTCGTAGGCCCGGAAGATGGAGTGTTCAGGGACAGCCGCCTCCATCACATAAAGAACGTGTATTTCCTGGGCACCAAGCGGCCTGATGAACTGCCTGCTTACATAAACATGTTTGACGTATGCCTGAACCCACAGGTAGTAAATGAAACGACCATTGGCAACTACCCATTGAAGATAGATGAGTACCTGGCCTTAGGCAAGCCTGTAGTGGCAACAAAAACCGAAGGCATGAGTATTTTTGCAGATGACACCTACCTTGCCGAAACCAAAGAAGAGTATGTAACCTTGATAGAGCGAGCTATGAGGGAAGATAATGCAGGCATTGCTAAAGAGCGGCGCATAGTAGCTCTATCTCACAGTTGGGAGAACATGGTGAAAGCCATCTACCGCGTCATCAATGATTTCTCGGCGCGGAGACGGTCGATGAAAGCTAAGTGACGATGACAAAATAAATACCACCATCTGACTTGTTCTTTTTCATTTCTGCTTCGTCCCAAAAGTCCTTAAATAGCTCACTATTCGCGGATTTTGTGCCTTGCATAAACGAAAAATAACTTCGCCATATAGTGGTATTTATTTTGTCAACGTCACTAACTAAATGCGTTCTGTGCGCTGGAAATGCGCATGAAGAAATTAATTGACAATCCGATTACTTTCTATAAGTTACAATTCATATCTTTGCGCCTTCCTTTTATATCTTAATCCCCA
This sequence comes from Bacteroidota bacterium, assembly GCA_013288445.1. Lineage (GTDB taxonomy): Bacteria > Bacteroidota > Bacteroidia > Chitinophagales > Chitinophagaceae > Nemorincola. The sequence continues at coordinate 6,341 of JABDBX010000125.1, read as the reverse complement.
ACACTAATGTTCAATAAGTTTGTAGCACTTACGCTTACCATTTTATGCGTGGCAGGCGTTTCCCGTGCCCAGTTACCATGTTCCGCTGATAAACATTATCAACGGTTATTGCAGAAATATCCACAGTTGGCCGATTACGAAGACCAGTTTGAAGCACAGATACAAAAAAGGATAGGAGCCCGTACTACTTCCGTTCCGGTTGACACCAATACCTACGATATTCCCCTTGTAGTGCATGTGATCCACGATTACGGCACTGAAAATATAAGTGATGATATTCTTTATGACGCAGCTTCTTATTGGGCAGACATCTACATGTTGCGGAACGCAGATACTGTAGATGTGATCCCTCCTTTTCTTCCTTACATAGGCAACCCGAAGATACGCCTGCACCTGGCTACCAAAGACCCTAACGGGCATCCTACAAAAGGGATAGACCGTGTCCAGTCTTATCTTACGATGAATGCTGATGACGAGGCAAAATATAACCAGTGGGACCCAAGTAAATATGTAAATATCTGGTTTATAAATACATTTGGCGCAGCCGAAACCGGTGCGGCCGCCTATGCTTTGTTGCCGAGTTCGGCAGCATATGAGCCATATTACGATGGGGTTATTTCTTTGGCCTCTTATGCCAATTACGCAAAAGTCATCCCGCACGAGCTTGGTCATGTGCTGAACCTGCAGCATCCCTGGGGCAATACAAATGAACCGGCCGTAGCATGTGGCGACGACCATGTGGACGATACCCCCCCTACAATGGGCCATAACCCTGTTGGCTGCAGCCCCGCCGCCTTGTATGATGTTACCTGCGCGATCGGATATACCAAAACATATACTTCTTCCGATGGCACTTTGGATTCTGTAGTTAACTATCCCGATACTGTAAACGCGCAGAACATAATGGATTATACCTATTGCCAGAGAATGTTCACTAAAGGCCAGGCGGTGCGTATGCGCACCGCACTCACCGGCCCTACCGCAGGCAGGAATAATCTTTATACACCTGCAAACCTGGCTGCGACAGGGGCTTTAGCGCCAATGCCTGATCTGCCGCCGATCGCCGATTTTATTTTGAATAAGGCATCAGGTGGTGGTAGCATTTATGACAACCGGTCTTACTTCCTCACTTTTAACAACCTGGCCAGTTTTAATTTCATGAATGCAAGCTGGAATGATACCATTTCCAGTGTGGCCTGGACGTTCTCAAACGGCGCCACTACACCCACATCTGCCGCCACGGGTGTTGTCTCCAATAAATTCAGTGTGCCAGGCTGGGTGAGCGTATCCCTAACTGCTAACTCTAATGCCGGCAGCAATACTTTGACCAACAACCACGCGGTATATGCTGCGGATACCGCATCGATAGGCGGTAATGGTTATTTCCAGAATTTTACTGCGGCTGCCGATATAGCCAACTGGCCCATGTTTAACTATTACAACAACCAGTTTAAATGGGACTTCTATACTGGTGCGGGCCTGGGCGATAATACCTGTATCCGTTACCGTTCTTTTGATACTTCCCAGAGAATAACGGGTATAGCTATAGGCGATCATGACGACTTTTTTACACCTGCTTTTAACCTTGCTGGTTTGTCCGGCAACCTATTTGTTGACTTCTTTACCTCCGGTGCTTATACCACAGCGGGCATAGGGCCTTATGATCCCAATGTAACGGACTCTCTGGTGTTGGAAGCGAGTACATCAGGGGGTGCCCGGTGGACCAAAATAGCCTCCATTTACGGCAGCGACCTCGCCAATAATGGCGACTATGGCGTGGAATTTGCGCCAACCAATGCCGGCCAGTGGGTGGCACGCTCAGTGAGTATCCCTGCTGCATACCGCACTAACAATACATTCTTCCGTTTCCAGTACTGGCCCGGGAATGAAGGTAATAATCTTTACCTCGATAAGTTCTCTATCTCCTCTGACCCTGCGGGGGTAAAGGAGTTATTGACTTCCGATAATTCATTCAACATATATCCCAACCCGGCAACCAATGGCTGCTTCTTAGTGTTCAAAACAGGCATTAGCGGCATTGTAAACTATAGCATAAAAGACCTTACGGGTAAAGTAGTTTACCAGGAGCAGAAATCGTTTGCTCCCAATACAACCGAGCAGCAATCTATACCACGCTCACTTACCCCTGCAGCGGGTATGTATTTTGTAACCGTGACCGTTGAGGGCAACAGCATGACACAGAAAATGGTGATCTATTAATAGTTGAATAACTTGTAGTATTTCAATAAAAAGCAGTCAGCAATGGCTGCTTTTTTGTGGGTGCTGGCCAGTGGCCCGTACCACCTGTTCCCATGTCCGCAATTGATTTTTACACGATGGGGTGAGGTAAGGAACGATGACAAAATAAAGTACACCATCTTACTTGTTCTTTTCCATTTTTACTTCGTTGTAATCCTCCCGTTGGCTATCGGGATAAATAATTCATTATTCGCAGATTTTACGCCTCGTAAAAAAGAAAAATAACTTCGCAATATGGTGTGCTTTATTTCGTCAGCGTTCCTACGCACAAGAGAATAGTAGGTATATGGAAATTGAGCCATTGCGCCAATCTAAAGCGACGTGTCAAGTCTTTTTCCTCCGCTCCAGCCACCAGCCTGCCAGGCCGAAGGTGATGGCCAATACCAGGAAGAATAGTCCCTTATTCATAGCATCCCAGAAATACTCGAAATAGCGGGTGTAAAAATTGATGAGCAGGAAGATGACGCCGAAGTCCTTGGCCATATCGTCTTTGTAGCGGATGCCGAGATAGAAGCACAGCGCGGCGGCAACGCCAAACGCAATAGAGTAGGCGAGTACATGTATCTGCCGCACCTGCTGCCAGCCTACCAGCGAGTTGAAATTGCCAAAGATGGAAACACCCCACAGACCGGTAAAAAACAGGATAAGCCCGGTAGTATAGGTGATGCGCTGGGTGAAAGACAACTTGCCCGCAAACCTTTGCAGCCAGGCCACCAGCAATATTGCCAGCCCAAAGGCTGTGTAGCGCATAGGGTAGTTCATGCCTATGAAAAGATTATCGGCGCTATGTGCGTAACTGAATGTGCCAAACCAGCCGATGAGGCTGCAAATAGCGCCGATCCACAGCGCTTTTGACTGGAACAATGCACTAAGCATGGCCAGCAATAAAAGGGCGCATCCGAGGAAAACGGTATAGCTTGTATCTGCGCTCAAATGTTTACAGAAATAGATAAGGGAGGTAAGCACAGACAGCCCGCCCAAAACCATATATACCTCGTATGCCGCCGGGCTGATGTTTGGCCTCTTGCGGCCTATATACCAAAACCATAGCACCGATAAGGCCGCAGTAATGATACCGATCACCAGGTCGCTAAGCGAAAAGTAAACCTTGATGCGCTCCAGCAGCTTTTCATTGATAAAAATAGCCCCGAATGCCAGCAGGATACAAAACAGGGCAATGAAGAAGAAATACTGTGCCACCTGTTGGCGGTCAGTTTGCTTCTGTTCAAGGCTTTCCTGTAGCTTTGTGGCCTGCTCACCTGTTATAAGGCCATGTTGCTCCCATTCGCCTATAGCGCGCTGCAACAGTGCGGATTCGCTCTTGTCGACTTCCATGGTTTATGCAAAACATAAAGTTATGACATCGGCGCTGAATATTACTCCATCACAAAACAGGCGAGGGCGTAGCCCCTCAATTGTTCATCTTTACTTTTATTGTCCCATTATGGCCCTTTATGTTTACCGATCTGTCTTTCAGATAGCGGTGGTATTTGTTGTACACTTCGCTGGGTTGCTTGTCTCCGTTTATGTATAGCTCGCCGTCTTCTTTCTCTATCTTATAGTTTCCAGAGCGGTCTATGAGGCCATCATGGTCCATTTTTCTTAGCATGGTTTCCAGGTCGTTGTTGCCAGCATGGGTGTCGTGGTCTTCGGTATTTGCCCTTGCTTCCAGGCTCATCTCGCGGCGCTGTTGGCGTATTTGTCTTTTGGTGTCCTCGAGCGCATCTTTTGTTTTCTCCATTTCCTTCCTTATCTCCACACTTATTTCTTTTTGCATTTTTGGGTCGCTTAGCTCTTTGGTTGCCTGGGCAATATCTTTACTTATCCGATCCCAGTCTATGGCGTCAATTTCTTTCCCTGCAGCTTCCATTTCTTTGTTGATTTTTTTGAAATCAATGCGTGCCAGTTTTTTCTGTGATGCCGCTAGCTCCTTGTTCATTTTATCGAAGTCGATGCGGGCCATTTCCTTCCCCGCTTCATCCATTTCCTTCCCTGCCTGGTCCATTTCTCTTCCCAGCTTGTCAAAATCAATGCTGGCTAAAGCATTGCTGGATGCGTCTTTGGAGGAAATTGAAATTTCTGCTATAATTTTTCTTAGTCCGTTTGAGTCATTCATTACCTCTTCATATATCTTGTTTTTCATGTCCTTTACGTCGCCATCGTCTATGGACACGTTTGCCTCCGTATTCTCCTCATCACCATCTTTTTCCTTGTCATGCATTTTGCCTTTTACCGGCTTGTCAGATACGTGTTCTTCAACCGTTTCCTTACCATTGCTATCAACGGTTACAGACCTGTATTTGTAAACACTTTTCTTCTTTGTGGTTGTATCCACGGAATCGCTTTTTGCTTTTTGTGCCAGGGAAGGCGTGAATGTGAACATGGCTATTGTGCAGGTAATAGCTATGATGGCCACTATGGCTATGGTAAGCCGGCTGTAGTTAATGTTGCTCTTTTTCATTTCCATGATCCTTTTTATACGGTGAAACAATTGTTTTTTATGGCCTGTTGCTGCTATGGTAAGGCGGTTTGCTGCTAACTGGTGCGATTCTATATTTGCGAGCGCCCTTGCGTAGTGTATGGGGCTTGCTGTGGCTGCGATCACAAGGTCGTCGCAGCGATGCTCACGCTCCCTGCGTGCGATGCCAGAGACGAGCCATACAAACGGATTGAAGAATAAAATGGTCTCGGCTATGGTTTGGAAAATGTTTAGCAGGTAATCGTGGCGTTTTATGTGTGCCAGCTCATGCAGCAAAATGGCCTCCACTTCTTCCGTTGCCAGGTGGTTGATAACGGCAATGGGCAAGAGGATCACCGGCTTTACCGCGCCCAGCATCATAGGTACGTTGATGCGGGTGGAAAACAAAAGGTGCACGTGGCGGGCTATATCCAGCCGCTGCTGCAACTGCAAAAGCAATTCGTTCCATTTTGCTTCGGGTTGCGTTATTCCTTTTGTTTTGAGCGCACGAAGTTGTACTATATTCATCAGGAAACGGAACAACATGAAGGCAAGCCCGATTATATAAACGGTTATTATAGCAGGGAAGTAATGAGCTAAAAATTGTATGGAATAGCCAATGACTGGTTGGTGTAGCTGCTCATTAATTGCAAACACCTTTACAGGGTAGGTGGTGGCAGCGAGCGCATCAGCTTCGCTGCGGGTAACATAAACGGTTACTCCCTTCAGCTTCTGAAATTGGCTTGACCAGGTATCGACAAACCATAATAGAATGGAGAACAACCCAGCTAACGAGAGATTGTATTTGGCACGGGCATTAATACCGGGCAGGGCTTTTAACAGTATAAACACGGATCCATGAATCAAGAGGCCCTGCCAGAGGGAGCACAGCAACGCCCATGCCAACGAGTGTGCCAGTAACGGAATAGTGGTGTGGAATGTGCCCATACAATTGTTTTTAGCGCATTTGGAATTTTTATTTGGAATTTGGTGTTTGGCCTTGTTATTTGGAATTTGTTATTTTTTTCCTTCTATTTCATCCAGGTACTTTCTTATTTCATCCAGTTCTTGTGCATTGGCTTTATGCTGCCCAAGCGCCTGCATTACCAGTTGCGATGCCGAGCCGTTAAATACATTGTCTATCATCCGCTTCACCAGGTGGCCCTGCGTTTTCTCCTGCGATACGTTTGCACTGTAAATGTGGCTCTTGGCGCTTATGTCCCGTTTCAGCAGGGTTTTGTCGTGCATTATCTGCATCAGCTTCAGGGTGGTGGTGTAGCCCGCGTCTTTGTTCTTCTCCAGCACTTCATGCACTTCGCGCACAGTGCAGGGGCCTTTGTCCCAAAGTATGTTCAGTATTTCCAGTTCGCTATCTGTTGGCTTTATGGTGGTCATCTTATTTTGTACTCGTTTACTGCCTACGAATTATTTCGTAAACAAATCTACGAACTATTTCGTAATTGCAAAAAATATTTTCTTCTTTGGGAAAGCTTTAACAAATTTTGCGGGATATGAGCGATTCTTTCGCCACAAAGAACGTGGCGCAGTGCACAACGGGTGCGAAGCCTTGTACTTCCTTCTTGCCTGACTTTGTTCAGGTACCCTAAATAAAAAACAATAGCCT
>JABDBX010000124.1 GCA_013288445.1 Bacteroidota bacterium | reverse complement strand
TTTGCATGGGGTTACACACTTTTCGCTAAAAGATATTATTGAAACGTTTAGCACGCCGGTATTGCAAATGTTTTTCTACAGGTGCCTTGTTAATTATTGGATAGCCGTAATTGTGTTTATTATCACGATGGTGAGTCTCGTAAAGTATAATCAAAAAGCATTAGCCGCCTGGACTTTTATTTCCACCCTCGGCTATCTTATTATTATGGGGCTTACCTATGGAGACCAGGATAGTAAAGTGTTGCTATTACATATCGAAAGTGAGTGGGCATGTATCAGCATTATTGTATCAGCTGGGTTTGTTTTCACATTTTTGCCCCGGCTTAAGCCTTTAGCAGCTTCATCTTTATTGGTAGGTATTTTTGTTATCCGGTTGGTTTACATATGCGTTTCGCTTTCTTCGTTTGGGTTGAGAATCCGGGTGAACGAAGAAATATTGGCACAGATGAGAAAAAAGGAAATTGCAAAGAATAAAAACATCCAGGCAATAGCCTCGTGAATTTCCGCACACAGCAGGAAGGAGGAATCACTTACAAACAGGAAATAATATACAGCCATTAACACAGCAAGGCCGTATTGTTTAAACCTATAAACAAGCAAAATATTTACTGAAAGAAAAAATAAATTGAAACTGATTGCATAACAAAATAAAATCGTTTTTAACGACAAATGTAACAGGCGGCCTAAATAAGGAACAATTGTAGTAATAAATGCTCCGTACCGATTAGTGGGATTAAAATAGGGTTTGTAATTGAGGTTGTTAAAAGCATAATAAGCCGTATCAGCAAAAAGCACCCGCTCTTTGTAAAATATTATCGCTATGACCAGCAGCGCCGTCATGGCCGCGAGCGCTATTTTTGAAATTCGTTTTAGTACTAATTGTTCGGGGTCCATGGCTATTACTTGGTGGCAATTTCTACCGGCAATATTTTTACTTGGCCGTCATTACCAACGACTCTTAGATAATATTTGCCGGATGCAGTGGAAGGAGGTAATTGAATGGTAGCTATTTTGCCTTTTGCCGACAACAAACCCTCGGTAATCTTCCTCCCGGTGATGTCTGTGAGCTCGTATTGCCAGTCGCTTCCTGGTGCAGGTAGTTCTATAGTGATGCTTCCATTTGTTACAGGGTTCGGGTAAACTTTAATTTGATTATCCTTAACAAGGCCGGGGACTGCCACTGGCTTTATGAGCCGCTGCACATGCGTGGTGGCTTTATAAGGCTGTGTATATGCCGCATCATGAAACTGCACCTGGGCAAGGGGTGTAACTTCCTCTGCGCGGTAGTAGTTTTGCTGATAGACGGTGTCTTTCTGGCCCTGGGAGGCATTAAAGTAAAGTAGTATGGAGCTGCTGAAAAGCGCCCCTTTGAGGAAGAAGCTATCGGTGTGGGTGATGACTGTTTGCACCTGCAGCACATCGAAGTATTGCGATGGTGCGCCGCTTGCATCACTTACCCTCATTTGCCCCCAGCCTACCACACTATCTTTTTCTGTGGTGTATGTCCTCATTATGCCGGGGGCAAGGGTGTCGCCTGCCATAAGATACGAAAGCTGGAAATCAAGATCATTGTGGTATGACGATGCCCACGAGCTGTGATAAGCCGCGGGGAAAGCGATCACGGTGCGCGGTGAGGAGTAGGCCATGTTTTGGGTGGTGATTATGAGGCTATCGGTAGCGCTACCAGTTATCCCAGAAATACTGTATCCCGATTTCTGGACACTAACTGCATACTCAAAGATGCCGCCAGCCAATATTGAGGACTGTAAATTTCCTTGGTAGGAAAAGCTCTCAAATTTATATTCATTACTATCTGCAAACTGATAGGTAGCTGATGTAGGCACCCTATAAGCAAAAAGAATGGGTATAGAATCTGTAACAACGCTCATGTCCCAGATACCCGACGCCATAGCAGGAAGCGATGGAAATGAAGAAGCTATAGTGGTGACTTTAAGACTGTCAGTACCAATTACAGAGGCTGGGTAACTACCTGAGCTGAGCGATATCTGCGCATTAAGGCTATAGCAGGTGAAACAAAGCAATATCAGCGCCCTATATTTCATAGAAAGAATTTTCTGTAAATATATTTATTAATGGCAGACTTTGTATCATCACAAAGTGTGCCACACCAGAAAAAGGTGTGGCACACTTGTGTACGCGATAAATTTGTGAGTTCAGCAACACGGATTTAGCATTGAATGTATCTCAACATGTCATGGTTCGGCGATGCTCACCATGCTTATTACTTACTGAGGTGCATGCTTCTTTCTTTATAGAGTTGGCGGAACCAGGGGTCGCGGAGATTCTTAATAAAGCGTATGGCCTCTCCGGTGCTTTTCATCTCGGGGCCAAGCTCTTTATTTACGTTCGGGAATTTGTTGAAGCTAAATACAGGTTCCTTCACGGCAAAGCCATCCAGCTTCTTCTCTATCACCAGATCTTTAAGCTTAGTTTCGCCAAGCATTACTTTAGTAGCTATGTTAAGGTAGGGAATTCCATATGCCTTAGCAATAAAGGGCGTGGTGCGACTGGCACGTGGATTGGCCTCTATCACAAAAACCTTTCCGTCTTTAATTGCATACTGTATGTTTATGAGCCCTTTTATATTCAAGCGCAGCGCAATTTTCTTAGCAATATGGGCCATCTCTTCTACGATCAATGGCGTAAGGTTGAACGCCGGCAATACTGCATGGCTATCACCACTATGTATGCCTGCCGGTTCTATGTGTTCCATGATACCCATTATATGCACACTCTCGCCATCACAAATGGCATCCACCTCTGCTTCCTGGCACCTGTCTAAGAAATGGTCTATGAGTATTTTGTTGCCCGGCAGATGTTTCAAAAGGCTCACTACACTTTTTTCCAGTTCATCGTCATTGATCACTATACGCATACGCTGCCCACCCAATACATAGGAAGGCCGCACCAATACCGGGTATCCTACTTCTTTTGCCACTTCTATAGCCTCGTCTGTAGTATAGGCCGTGCCGTAATTAGGATAAGGGATACCCAACTCTTTAAGTGTGTCGCTAAAGCGGCCACGGTCTTCGGCAATGTCCATATCATCAAACGAAGTGCCTATTATCTTTATGCCCTTTTCGTGCAGGCGCTTTGCCAGCTTAAGGGCCGTTTGCCCACCGAGCTGAACGATGACGCCATCCGGCTGTTCGTGCTCAACTATCTCCCAAAGATGCTCCCAATAAACAGGTTCGAAATACAGCTTATCTGCTATGTCGAAGTCTGTTGAAACCGTCTCCGGGTTACAGTTTACCATTATCGATTCGTAGCCGCTTTCCCTTATTGCTATAAGGCCGTGAGTGCAGCAATAGTCAAACTCTATACCCTGACCTATGCGGTTAGGGCCGGAACCGAGTACTATAATTTTTTTCTTGCCAGAACGTTTGCTTTCATTGACCTCTCCCGGCCTCTCCAAAGGAGAGGTGACAGCGAACGCACTGGAAACCTCCTCCGTCCCTTCCAAAGGAGAGGAGATCATGACTGGGGCTTTCTCAAAGGTGTTGTAGTAATACGGCGTTTTTGCTTCAAACTCTGCGCTACAGGTATCCACCATTTTGAACACACGGGTAATGCCCAGCGCTTTTCTATGTTCATACACCTCTTCGGCGGTGCAATCTTTTACTAACTCAGCTATCTGCTCATCGCTAAAACCCATTTGCTTGGCTTCGAACAATAAGTTCTCAGGCAGCTTTTCCAGGTGCTTATACTTTCTTATCTCTACTTCAAGGTTCACAATATCCTGTATCTGGTAGAGAAACCAACGGTCGATCTGTGTCATTTCCCGGATAGTCTTTATAGATACCCCGGCAGCCATGGCTTCCTTTATACGGAATATGCGGTCCCAGGTAGGCCGCTTCAGGCTATCTATCAATTCTTCTGGCCGTAAACGGCTTGTGCTGATAAAGGACAGACCGGTCGCATTATTTTCCAGGCTCTGGCAAGCCTTCTGCAAAGCTTCCGTGAATGTACGGCCGATAGCCATTACCTCGCCTACCGATTTCATTTGCAATCCTAAAGTATCATCGGCACCTTTGAATTTATCGAAATTCCACCGGGGCATCTTCACGATCACATAGTCAAGAGCAGGTTCGAAATATGCTGATGTTGTCTGCGTTATCTGGTTCTTCAATTCATCGAGCGCATAACCAACAGCCAGCTTTGCCGCTATTTTGGCAATAGGATAACCAGTGGCTTTTGAGGCAAGTGCAGATGAACGGCTTACACGCGGATTTATCTCAATAGCTATTATCTCTTCGGTTGTAGGGTTAAGGGCAAACTGTACATTGCAACCGCCGGCAAAATTACCGAGGTCGCGCATCATACTGATGGCCGTATTGCGCATTAGCTGAAATGCAGTGTCACTCAATGTCATGGCCGGGGCAACGGTAATGCTATCGCCGGTATGTATGCCCATAGGGTCAAAATTCTCAACGGTGCAAATGATGACCACATTATCATTCATATCGCGCAGCAATTCCAATTCAAATTCCTTCCAGCCCAGCATTGCTTTTTCCACCAGTACCTCGTGCATGGGCGATGCCGTGAGGCCACGTTCCAGCGCAGCATCCAGTTCGTCTTTATGCATTACAATGCCGCCACCCGAACCGCCCAATGTGAAGGATGGGCGGATAACGATGGGCAAACCTATCTGCTGCGCAAACTCCTTACCCTCGAGCAACGAGTTTGCTGTTCGTGCAGTAGCAACCGGAACACCCAACTGGATCATCCACTTACGAAACAGTTCGCGGTCTTCGGCTTTATCAATAGCTTTAATGTCCACTCCTATGAGCCTGGTATTGTAACGCTCCCAAATACCGAGTTCATCTGCTTCCTTGGCAAGGTTCAGCGCTGTTTGCCCACCCATGGTAGGCAATACCGCATCTATCTCATTTTCTTCCAGTATCTGTTCCAGGCTTTCCACGGTAAGCGGCAGCAAGTACACCCTATCTGCCATGATAGGGTCGGTCATTATTGTAGCCGGATTCGAATTAATGAGGATCACCTTTATCCCTTCTTCGCGCAGGCTTCTTGCGGCCTGGGAACCAGAATAGTCAAATTCGCAAGCCTGCCCGATAACTATAGGGCCTGAACCGATAATGAGGACGCTTTTAATAGAAAGATCGCGCGGCATTTAAAAAGTAAAAATTAAAAGTAAAAAATTAAAATTCCAGCGATGAGCAGATATGAAAATCGGGCTCAACGCCCGGGGTGCAAAAGTAGGCAAAAATGAGATTTCCTGAACATGAAATATTTATTAATAATATTGGGGTTGTATTCCGACCTCTCCCATCCCTCTCCAAAGGGAGAGGGTGAAGTTACGTAAACGCGAGAAAACCGTGTTGTCTCGAAATGACGAATGAGCAATGCAAATATTACACATGCGTTCGATTGTATATCAAATCTGGTGCAGAGCTTGAAAATGCCAATGTTGAGCAAATAACCTCATTCTTAAAATTCCTTTCCCGTGGGAGCATAAACGGGGATAAGTCAATTGAATAACTGTATTTTTAATGCGTTTACTCTATATAAATTACCCTTCGGGGATAATTATTTGCATAATTTTGCAGCAATTGGATAAAACCATCCTTAGAGACCATAAAAATAACTTCCTCATATAATAGGATTTATTTTTTAAACGTCACTAAACTGTATTACTTTTTTCGCACTTTTGCGATTATTATAAAATTACCGCCATAATGAGTTTTTTAGGCTTTTTTAAGTTCCTGACACAGGAAATAGCAATAGATCTTGGCACCGCCAATACACTAATTATACATAACGACCAGGTAGTGGTTGACGAACCATCGATAGTAGCTATAGACCGAACTACAAATAAAATTGTAGCTGTGGGCAAAAAAGCTATGATGATGCATGAAAAGACACATGAGAATCTGAAAACAATACGACCGCTAAAAGATGGAGTGATAGCAGATTTTAATGCTGCCGAAGGGATGCTGCGGGAAATGATAAAATTGGTTTACCCAAAAAAACCAATGTTCCCGCCGAGCTGGCGCATGGTCATCTGCATACCATCGAGCATTACGGAAGTAGAGAAAAGGGCGGTACGGGATTCGGCAGAGCAGGCAGGCGCCAAGGAAGTATATATGATACATGAGCCTATGGCAGCAGCCCTGGGTATAGGTATAGATGTGGAAGAGCCTACGGGCAATATGATCATAGATATAGGTGGCGGCACTACGGGCATTTCGGTAATAGCGCTGGCTGGCATTGTTTGTGACCAGAGCATACGCATAGCTGGCGATGAATTTACGGGGGATATAATGGAAGCCATGCGCCGCTACCACAGCCTGATGATAGGGGAACGCACAGCAGAGCAGATAAAAATACACGTAGGCTCTGCACTCAAAGAATTGGACAATCCACCCGATGATATAGCAGTAAACGGACGCGACCTTGTGACCGGAATACCAAAGCAAATAATGGTAACGTACCAGGAAGTGGCGGAAGCGCTGGATAAATCGATCTTTAAAATAGAAGAAGCTATTTTAAAAGCGCTGGAAAGCACACCACCTGAGCTTGCAGCAGATATATACCGTCGTGGCTTATACCTTACCGGTGGAGGGGCATTGCTCCGCGGATTGGATAAACGGATCTCACACAAAATAAAATTGCCTGTTCATGTAGCTGACGACCCGCTGAGAGCTGTGGTGCGTGGTACTGGCATGGCCTTAAAGAATATAGCAAGGATGCCGTTCCTGATGAAATAACCCCCCCCCTGCCCCTCCCGCAGAAAGAGCGGGACGTTGTGCCGTGGAGTTGCTACCTTTTTAATATTCAGCTTCGGTACGTAGATGTGGCAATCGTTGGAAAAGGTTAAAATAAAAATGATGAATATTATATTGCGGGCAAATTCCTAATACTGAAAACAGAGTGCGCAATTTTATACTTTTCGTTCGCCGTTTTTTTAACCTGATACTCTTTCTTGCATTAGAGATCGTGTGCATTATTCTTATAGAGCGCACCAATACTTTGCAGGGAAATGACATTATCAGCTCAGCCAACACCGTATCGGGAATTGTCTATAAAAAGAAAAGCGATGTGGTATATTACTTCGGGCTTAAAAAAATGAACGATAGCCTGCTGGACGAAAACGCTACGCTGCGAAAGCAGATAGACCAACTGCATAGCGTTGATACACTACGGGACAGTATAGTGCATAAAAAAATAAGCCCAACGGATTCTTCTATCCATATTGTGAAATTCGCAGATTACCTATACCGCACGGCAAGGGTGATAAATAATTCTACCAATGCCAGCGACAACTACATAACCATAAACAGGGGGTCGAAAGATGGTATAGGCAAAAACATGGCCGTAATATCTGGCACAGGTGTAGTAGGCAGGGTGGAACATGTATCGGCCCACTTTGCAAGTGTACTCTCCGTGCTTAGCTCGAAACAAAAAGTAAGCGCGAAGTTAAAAGACGGCACCAACGGCTTTGTAGTATGGGACGAAAAAGGCCCCGACATACTGACGATGATAGATGTGCCACAGCAGAACATAGTGAAGAAAGGGGACTCTATTTTTACCAATAATTATTCCCTCTTTTTCCCGCCCGATGTGTTGATAGGTACAGTGCTTAAAACGGAAGTAGAGAAGAAAAAAGGGCTTCAAATCATTTATCTCCGGTCATCAACCAATTTCCATAACCTGCAGTATGTGTATGTAATAGAAAATAAAATGGCTGTGGAGAAGAAACAGGTAGAAGATTCATCGGCAAAAAAATAACCGGGCGTGTTTAGAGTAAGACACACCCGGCCAGAGTATAACAGGCTTATAAAATGAACGTTTATTTAAAAAATATTCTACGCTTTTGTGTCATTATCCTGCTACAGGTGCTGATCTTAAATAAGATCACGCTACGCTGGTGGAATGAGCCATCGGGTTTTCCTATTTTCATACCTTACGTATATCCCCTGTTTATACTCCTGCTCCCTTTCGAAACACCGGTATGGGCATTGCTGATCATGGGGTTCTTCTTAGGCATCACGGTAGATACGTTTATGAACACTGCGGGCATGCACGCCTGTGCCACCATACTTATTGCCTATCTAAGAACAAATGTGCTAAGCGCGCTGCTGCCAAGAAACCTATCGGAATATGCCAACCAACACCCATCAATAAAAAGCATGGGGTGGATGCCCTTTCTCGTTTACAGTGGGTTCCTCATCATACTGCACCACTCTGTTTTCTTCACTATAGAGTTGTGGAACCTATCTAACTTCGGAATGCTGCTTTTAAAGATTGCCGCATCTGCCATAACATCAATGCTCTTTGTAATTGTGTACCTGCTTCTTTTTACCAGGCAGAGTACTTCAAGGATATAGATTAGTCAAGTGGTATTATTGCGTTAAAGTCTATCGAATAGTCCACAAACGTAGCGTCAGGTCTTATCCAGTTTACATATATCTGGCCCGAGGAAATTACTGCACAGTTTATTTGCTTAACCCACGCCACACCGAGATCGTCTTTCAGGAGACCGGCGATAAAATAATAGGCAGTGAAATAGGCATTGTTATTAGGGATGTAGCCGGCAGGCAGTGTGCCCATAGTGTAGTATAAGGCAGCAGGCGAGGCCGCAAAGTTCTGGGCGTTATTAGCGGTAAGGAAGCCCCTTATTTGCAGGGCATTGGCTGTGAAATCTTTCTTGTAATAAATAGTGCCTGTTACACCGCCATCAGCGGCAAGCGTACTCACTGCCAGGCTGCTCCAGGTTTGCTCCCTGTTGTTCAAACCAAACCCTGTACCAAATGGCAGCAACGCACTGACCGGAAAATGCGAAGCATCAGTAACTGTGGCAGCATGAGTAAGTGTGGCTGTTTTGCTATGATGAGCGCCAAACACACTGGCATCGTTATAAACAAGTGTACTCACATTATCCGTGATGAGGACCAATGCGACCTCACCTGCACCCGGCGTTACAGTACTACCTGTAAACTTTATCAGCTCGCCGCCATACACAAACCAGCCATCGGCCACTGTATTGCCACCACCGGTTACAGCCATACCCGTGAGTACATAAGGGGCGCTACCATTTACACCTGTTGCAGCAATGGTATTGATACAGGCTATATAAGCTTGTTGCAGGTAGTCAAGTTCATCCTGCGTCAGCGGAAACCCGCC
>JABDBX010000123.1 GCA_013288445.1 Bacteroidota bacterium | reverse complement strand
GAATCAAGTGTTTTGAAGGGCTTGTTCGCAAATTGAAATAATCGCGATAACTCTCGTTTTACGTAGCATCTCCCTTTAGGGCCGGGGGTTTCTCGCGAATATTCTCGCAAAATGCCGCATAACAAACGGCGAGGGGTAAGGAGTTCTGAATGCAGTGCAAGGGTTTTGGCATACTGCGTTCATATTCCGTGCATGCAGGGCAAACGCATTAAAATTGATAAACCCGAAGGGTTGATATTATTATAGCAGAGGAATAAAAAACGCCGATAAACCCTGAAAAGGTGACATTATTTTCTATACGTGAGCCGATAATGCCACCTTTTCAGGGTTCTTTCGTGATTTGATATATTGTTCTATAATAATGCCAACCCTTCGGGTTTACAATGAAGACTAAATCAATTGAATATTGGCATTTTAATGCGTTTGCCCTGTCCGTGCTTGTGCGAAACGGATTTTCGGCTCAAATCCACGTTGGACAACACATTCCACTTTTTCAGCAGACCCTAAATTTGAGGCGATCACTTACCGCCATAGGCGTGCAGGTCGTTGCGACAATTGCTGTCTAAAACCGGTACGGCATTAGTAAACCCTACCAGGCTTTTATGCGTTTCGGTAGCATAGTACATCAGGCAGTTAGGGTTAATGCAATGATTGCCGTTAGCCACGTCCTGGTGGTCAATGACCATTGGCGTGCCCAGGTTTACCAGCCCCATGATATGACCCAGTTCATGCTCCAGCACGCTTGATTCTATACTTATCCGTGTCACTTCTCCCACCCCACCCGAATGGTCGAACATGTCTTTGCCAAACAGGCATATGGACGTATTGCGAAATGCAAAGCCCAGCACGTTTAGCGATGTGTCATATCCATCTGTCACCAGAACATAGAGTGCCAACGTAGCGCCGCTTGTATAAGCAGTGCGGTTCTGTGCTTCGATCACCGCAACCTGGCTCACATTCAGCGTGTCGCCATTCGCCGCTATTTGGGTTTGGGATATCGTCACACCATTGGGTTTATTACAGAGGGTTTCCAGGTAATTGGTCACATTGGTGATAGCTGTTGGGTCCAATTGGTAGCCGGGCATATACTGCACCTCAATATGAATGGCGGTATATTTTGCGCCGCTAAGCATATCATGTGCCGAAGCGCCAAGCGCCTGGTTGCTGTAACTGCCGGGCAAAGTGCCGGGGGCGCTGTTATTGCTCTTTTTGCAGGAGAAAAAAAACAGCGTAGCAAATACAAATAAGAATATCTTTTTCAATGCCGACTTTTTATAATTATTTGTTAGTTTCTTTTCCATCTGCCATTATCATCAATCCAAATGCACCCACGCCATACGCAGCGAAACATCCCCTTCTTTAGTGTATTGTACCAATGAGGCATACACGCCCTTTTTATTATCAAAATCAGCCCCCTCCAAAAACGAACAGGCATATTCATTCTGGCTGGGAGCGCCGTAGAGGTGGTGCTTTGTAACCACTCTCTTCCTATCCAGCTTATAATAGCATGCATTAGTATGCTCAAACGTATATACTGTGTCACCCGACTGGCCTATGCTGTCATTGAAGTTTTTATCATAATCGTTATAGACAACAAAGATATTCCGGTTGTAGCTGTATGTGTTCAGCGAAAGGAATTGCCGCTCATAGTCTTGCTCAGGCAGGTCGTAAAAGGGATAGCCTATCTCCCGCTTCTTGGCAAATTCTATTGGATGGTAAAACCGTTGATAACTCTTAAAACACTCGGCGTGAGGCAGCAGTGTTCCCCATAGTTCGCTGCCATCGTCGTTCAATTGGGTGATGCCAATGTTTCCCAGGTGGGTATAGTGGTTATACCGCACACGGGTTTCCGGCTCATCGTATCTTTCATAAGACTCTGTAATAACTGTAGAAAGGCCATTATCATTTGTGAACATCGCAAGGGGTACACCGTAAAATATCTTAGAAGTGTCGGTCTTCTCTCTTAAATAAGATGTTACCAGGTCATTTTTCACATAGTTCAGTTTCACACCGCCAGTCTCCCGGTCAGATATAAAGAACAGGTTATCACTTACCGATCCTCTTTGCAGATTAAGGCCAAACCGGTAACGGATTTGCCGGTAGCTGTAAAGCAACAGATTGATTGTTTTTGCGAAGGGGTTGATGGTGGCTTTGGCATAATTCGGATATACATCCGTTGACACGTCCACCACACTCTTGCTTACCTTGCCGGTTTCCGTAGGAATGAAATACATGGCTATGTGGTGATCGTAAATTGCCTTTTCGGGGCTCACACTGGAAACAGTCTGATTCGTCACGAGGATCGTCAGATTCAATGTGATGCTAATGCCATCGGGTAGCGATTCAGAGCCAACAACAAACAGGTAATCATATTTTTTCCTGTCCACGTCTAAGGGTACATCCTTTATTTGCTCGCGCATACTATTGTAGTAGGTAACATGTAGATTGCATTGCTTAAATTGCGGTACATCAGTACAGAACAATATTGCATAGCCGCTATCTTCCCTGTTCTTCATCACATAAAACTGGGTCTTCTTCGCCATGCTTTGCGATTCCCCGGCAGGCTTTTCTTCTATCAGTTTACCGTTCACACCATCGAAACGAAGCATTATTAACCTCGGTTTGCCCTGATGCTCCTGTTCTAAGAATAATACCGCTTCGCCACCAATTTCGTAAAGCCCCTTAAACTCCATGGTTTCCAGGTGCATTATATCTAAAAGGCTGCAGGTGTGTCTTTCACTCGCTACTTCTTTATGCAGGCTGTCGAAAACCTTCACAATGACCGGCTTGTTCCGGTCGAAATTGAACAGCAGGGTATTACCATTGTTCATACACAGCACTTTGTTCCAGCCGGTTTGCTTCAGGTCAGTGGGGGCGCTCAGGTCATACTTGCTGGCCTGGCCAAAACAAGTATGCATCATAAAGCACAGCAGCAATGCGAGGATAAGTTTCGAAGAGGCCATTTCTTTTAAGTTATAAACAAAAATAATAAAAACAGCCGAGCAATATGGTCCGGGCTGAGAACAAATTGCACTTAATAAAATCGCGTACTAATAGCCCCGTGCTTTAGCTCGGGGAGCAAAGCAAAACTTCATCAGGCTTTAGCCGAAAATTCGCAACACAAACTGTTCTACGCGGGTAGATTTTGGCTAAAGCCTTTTGTGTTTCCTGTTATACCCCGGTCTAAAGACCGGGGCTACTAAACAAAAATCCGTTTCGTTTTATATCCCTGTCCTATAGATACTGCGAGTATTTACGAGCCACGAACCTCATATTCACGCTTCAAAAGCGAAAAGCAAATTGAATCTCCTAAGACCCCGTTGGAGCAAAAATGTTCGCGTAGCGTTCCCTCCTCTGTGAAGCCAAAACCCCTTACTACTTTTAGAGAGGCAACATTGTGAGGGCTCACCATAGCCTCTATCCGGTTAAGACCCATTTGCTCAAAGCCGTGCGCTATTATCGCTGCCACTGCCTCTTTCATGTAGCCCTTTCTCTTCTCCCCGTCATCCTTCATATTATACCCCATTTCTGATCTTTGGTGCATTGCATACCAGTTATGAAATCCCGCCTGGCCAATGACTTTGCCGGTTTCCTTAGACACCATCAGGAAAAGCTTAAAGGATGATCGGTAAGTGGTGCGGCCACCACGCCATTTATTTTTCTCCACTTCCAATTCTTCCATGTCATTCAGGCCGAGGAAAGACATTATGTCTTCGTCTGAATAAGTAGAGTGCAGTTTATCCATCACCTCGGGCGTTACTACTTTCAGCAGCAATCGTTCCGTCTCAATAATATCTGTTGTTATTAATTCTTTCTGCGCTGGCTCCTGCCCTCCTCCGAGATTGAACAGGAAAATATGCTGTTCTTCGGGAGTGGTAAGTACAATTTCGGAAGGGCCTTTTTCTTTAAAATTTTTCAGGCCAACTTTTTTAAGCGCAGCGATCTTTTGACCCATATCGGCTGCGAAATAAGTGATGGCAGGGTAAGCAAATTCGTTGGTCTGGTGCAGCCCCACTATGCTAAGCCCGTCAGAGATAATGGCCCAGGGATAAGGCGAGGCAAACCGCGAGACGGCCTTAAAACCCAGCAATTCCCAAAATTCTATAGATTTTTCAAGGTCGGTAACCGGATGAGCCAGTTCACCAAACAGACCGCACACCTTGTTCACATATTTCTCCGGCCTAAAATAGTCTTCCGGCGGCATCTGCAGCATACCAGGGCCCTTCGGCTGGTAAAACCCATCCACTATACTTACCAGGCTTATGTTCAGCCCATCGGGCGAGCGGAACAGGTACCGTTTAATCGTGTCGGTTTTCTTAGGCTTTTGCTCAAACTTTATACCCTTGGCTTCAAGGTCTTTTATCACGCTATCTATCTTATCGACATAATAGGTGAGGGCTATGTATGGCTTAGGGTCTTTTCGCAACATTATAAGCAATACGCCATCGCTCACCTGTATCCACGGGAACGGCCAGTCGGCACGAAATACCTCAGAAAAACCAAGCTGCCGATAATATGCAAGTGAAGCCTCCAGATCGGGAGATGCAATGGTGAGGGCTGTGATTTTGCCAAGTATGGGCGTAGGGAGATTTTCCATGCGGATGGTATAATTGCTATTTCCAAATATCGGGAAATTATTCAAAAGAATATCCTGCACTACTAATACAACCTTACCCGTGGATCTATCCACGCATAAAAAAGATCGGTAAACAGGTTGATGACGATGAAGATAAAAGAGGTAAGCAACACAGCGCCCATTACCAGCGGGAAATCAAATTTATCCAGCGCGTCCACAGTCACCTTCCCTACCCCCTTCCAGCCAAAAATATATTCTACAAAGAAGGAGCCGGCCAGCAACTCGGCCAGCCACCCGGAAACGGCCGTGATAACGGGATTGAGCGCGTTGGGTAGCGCATGGCGGAAAATGGTCTTGGTTTTCGATAACCCCTTCGCATAAGCCGTACGTATATAGTCCTGCGAAAGGGCATCAAGCAGTGCGCTGCGGGTAAGCTGTGTAATAATAGCCAGCGGCCTTATACCCAGTGCAAATGCCGGCAGAATGAGATTGCGTAGCGCCAGGTGCCTGCCTGTGAACGGGTCGTATTCCCAAAGGCTGCCCGTCATGTTCAGGCCTGTATAATTGTGCAGGAGATAGCCAAACACAAAAGCTATAAGCAGGCCAGCAAAAAAGGACGGCATGGATATGCCCGCCACACTTGCTGCAACCGCCGACGTATCGAGCCAGGTATCTTTTTTCAGGGCTGCCAGCACGCCAAGCAAAATACCAAATATAGTAGCAAACGTCATGGCCACAAGTGCCAGTAAGGCAGTGCCGGGCAATGCCTCCCCAAGAATAGCGTTCACCTCCTTGCGGGTACGGTAAGACCGGCCAAGATAAGGCCATTTTAATACCAGCGCCCTCCTCGCCGAAACAGGTACCAAGCGAACATAGTGATACTGCTGTTTTGCAAAGCTGTCTGTTTTATTAATGCTAACGGGCAGTAGATCGTTAACATAAAGCAGGTACCTTACGAACATGGGCTTATCCAGGTTCAGATCGCGCCGCGCATTTTGCAGCGATGCTATGTCGCTGCGCTGCCCCATCATGAGCCTTGCCGGATCAGCAGGCAAAACATTGAACAGGAAAAATATAAGCGTCACCACTCCCCACAGCACCAGCAGACTATAACGGATGCGCCGTGCCAGGAAGCGCAGCACTACTTAAATTCTATTTGTCCATTGTTCATTGTCACATCAGCCGGATAATCGCGGAAGCTCCATTTTTTCTGGATAATGCCATCCTTCAACAGCATAAGTCCCGGATTGGTACGTATAGCAGTTTTGCTGGCCGTGCCATCAAGCGTGAACATGGGCACACCGGTAAGCCCCCATTGCTGCATGAATGGCATAGATGTAGGCCGGTCTGATGAGCTGAGTACATAGAACGGTATATGCATAGCAGCAGCCTTTGCCATAATGCCATGTAGCTTGTCCATATTGTCCATATGCGCTTTATCAAACTCACGCACAAACCAGAAGAAAGTGTAGCCCTTAGCGGTAAGTATTGCCTGGGTCTGGTCGTTATTATCAGAGTCGGTAAGTATAAAATCATGCACTTCCGGTTCGCCCACAGCCTCAGTTATCACCTTGTCCTTGCGCTCCACAAACTTCCAGGTAGTATCCTTCCAGGGATAATTATCCTGCGTAAATTCCTGCTTCTTCCCGTCTTTCTGGTACGTGAACATAGACTGGATAACAGCAGGTTTGTAATCAGGACCCGGCTGTAGTTTTTCCCAGATGTTATTGCCTGGCTTGTATGGCATACAATCATTAAAAGGAAGGTGCTGCAATGCCCACCACTGGATACCTGCCGAGAACACAACGGCAATGATCATTATTGCAGTATTGATATGACGGTTGAACAAACCGGTAATCCGGTTGCGGTAAAAGAACAGCACCAGCGACAATACCAGCAGCACCACATCTTTATAAAAAGTAGCCTCACTCGATATTTTTATGCACGCGCCAAAACAACCGCATTCTTTCACCTTGCCCGATACCAGCGCATAGCCGGTGAGGAATGTAAAAAACACATTGAGCAGCACCAGCAATGTTGCAAAAAGCCGGAAGGAATAACCCAGCAGCACAGCTACCCCGCACACTATTTCAAAAGAGATCATAACCACAGAGAACACAAACGACCAGTCGTTCATAAAGGTCATATTCAATACCTCGAAGAACTCCTGCATCTTGTACACCAGCCCCATAGGGTCATTGGCCTTTACTATGCCCGAGAAGATAAACAATACACCTACAATGATCCTTAATGCCCAGAGAACGTATTTCATTGGTTAATTGGTTAATTAGTTAAAAGGTTAATTGGTTGTAATAATGTGGGGTAAAATTAATTCAAATAAAAGCACTTAGGCAATAGTTCGTTGAAGATAACGCCCCGGAATTTCAAAAAAAAATCTTAAAAAAATGATTATCCCTCTTTTCGAACTTATTGCTGCTATAAAACAACCAATTGTTTAAATACCCCTACTTATGTAGTGAAAAAATATTTATGTAGGTGCACCAACTGAAGTCTTCGCACGGCAATGTTTACGTGGCAAGAGCAATTTAATGTATTTTCGTGTTTGATTGCGTTACACGCGTCCCTCCTGTTTGTAGGCTACCGTGTACCCACAGGTATTTATTGATAATATGGTATGCCCCATCGGGGCTATCTTTTTGTAGCATGAAGACCGAAAAATATGTAAATGCCCTGTAGGGCAATGTCATTAAGTTAAGAAAAGAATCGCGCTGGGCGATGCTGAAGGCATCTAACGTTTATAGAAAACCGGATACAACATGAGTGACGATGCCGAAGGTATCGAACTACGTTTACTGGGATGATCTCTTAACTTAATGACATTGTCTGTAAGGGCTAACACCAATCGCGTTTGGCGTTAGCCCCTACAGGGCAAATCCTGGATTGTTCAATATTTGGCTACAAAAAGATAGCCCCGATGGGGCATATTATAGCATGAAATACTGTAAAATAGATATGGGTACACAGAAGGTTTTAGGGCTGGACGATCTTATTCTCCGCCGTGTTAGGAGAATAAATCTGGGGTGGTTGGCTCGCGCCTACGTGGCTTAATGCATCACACAATGAGAAAAAGTGACCAACTATGATCCACAGCAAAGGCCGCCACTTAGACTTAACCGACCCCATAGTCATGGGCATCCTCAACGCCACGCCCGATAGCTTTTACAACAAGGGCCGGGAAAGTGATGTTGAGGGACTATTGCGAGTGGCAGAAAAGATGCTGAAAGACGGCGCCACTATATTAGACATTGGCGGAGCCAGCACCAAGCCGGGCCAGGAACTAATATCGCCAGAAGAAGAATTAAAGCGGATAATTCCTGTGGTTATCGCTGTTCGCAAAAGCTTCCCCGACGCCTGGCTGTCCATTGACACTTATAATTCCGCGGTAGCATTTGAGGCGATAATCACAGGCGCCGACATAGTAAACGATGTAAGCAGTGGCAGCTTTGATACAAAAATGTTGCCGACAATGGCTATCCTGAAAGCGCCCTATATAGCTATGCACATGCAGGGTACACCCAAAACAATGCAGGTAGCGCCCATGTATAATGACGTAGCCGCCGAAGTGTTTGAGTATCTTAATAATGTTTGTAGCCGTTGCGCGTCATTGGGCATCCAGGATATTATCATTGACCCGGGTTTTGGTTTCGGGAAAACAATGGAACATAACTTCCAGTTGCTTGGATCGTTGTACAAGTTCCAAGAGCTACACCGTCCTATCCTGGCGGGGCTATCGCGGAAGTCAATGATCTGCAAAGCCCTGAAAGTAAATCCTGAACACGCCCTTAACGGCACCACCGCCCTCAACATGGTGGCCTTACAGCAGGGAGCAAACATCCTGAGGGTGCATGATGTAAAAGAGGCGATAGAGACTATTAAATTGTACAAACTGCTTGGGAACGCTCCCACACTTACGTGCGTCACTGCGAGGAACGAAGCAGCCTCACGCAACGGATAAAAAATCAAGAACGCACTATTTATGTTTCCACTCAACTGACACTTTTACGCCGGGTAAATTTGAGGGTTCATTCCTTGATTTAGCCTGGAATATTGCCTCAGCATGTCATGGTTCGGCGGGGCTCACCATGACAGAATTTCTATTAAGCTAAGTCTGGTTTAAAATCCAAGTATTATTGTTTGTCAATGCACGAAGTATATACTTCCCAACTTTTTATTCTCCTTAACACTCTTCTTGCGTAATTTTATTCTATGAAATATTTGTGCGGGCTTATTGTATGTTGCTGTTTTGCGCTCGCCGCAAACGCGCAATTCAAAACCGTTTTCATAGGCGTCAATGGCCTTACCTGTTCCCAGTGTTCCCGCACGGTGGAAATGAGCATCAGGAAGCTGGACTTTGTGGCCGATGTAAAAATGAATTTAGAGCATACCGAAGGCTCCATTATCCTCAAAAAAGATAAAAAAGCAGACATGGAAAAGGTAGCCCAGGCGGTCATTAACGCTGGCTTTTCGGTAAGGTACCTGACCGCAGAATTTAATGTTGATAAGTCAGTAACCAGCACCGGCGGATGCTTTGATTACAAGGGCGACGAATACATATTTACAGCGCCTTTAAAAGGGCAAATGGAAGAGGAGATATACCTGACTTTCATAGGAAAGAAATTTCAGCCCAAGAGTGAATACAAAAAATATGAGCAGTACGAATTTGCAAAATGCGGCACTGCCCCGGGAAAAATATATCATGTAAAGGATGATACTATTACCCCGTCAAAGGAGCGGCAACAACGCTTATAGCA
>JABDBX010000122.1 GCA_013288445.1 Bacteroidota bacterium | reverse complement strand
AGGTTGTCGTTTGAAGAGTTTAAACAGGGGGTACTGGATGATTATCGCATGATAGTGGCCAGCAGGGAAGCCAGTCTTATAGGTCGCCGCGAGGTGCTGACGGGAAAGGCGAAGTTTGGCATCTTTGGCGATGGCAAGGAACTGGCCCAGGTAGCTGCCGCTAAGTGTTTTAAACCGGGTGATATCCGTTCGGGGTACTACCGCGACCAGACGCTGATGTTTGCTACAGGCATGAGCGATATACAGAAATTCTTTGCCCAGCTTTATGCCGATATGAGCGTTGAGAACGAACCATCATCCGCCGGGCGTATGATGAATGGGCACTATGGTACCCGCTGGCTCGACGAAAATGGCGAATGGAAAGACCTGACCAAGGAGCCGCAATCGAGCAGCGACATATCTCCCACTGCGGGACAAATGGTAAGGGCCCTGGGGCTTGCTTATGCATCAAAGATGTACCGCAATGTAGAGGGGCTGCAGAAAGGTTTTGAAAAATTCAGTAATAAGGGCAATGAAGTGATTTTCTGCACCATAGGCGATGCCTCCACTTCAGAGGGCTTATTCTGGGAGAGCGTTAATGCGGCCGGTGTGCTACAAGTGCCGCTGGCGATCTTTGTATGGGACGATGGCTACGGGATATCTGTACCGAGAAAATACCAAACCACTAAAAACTCCATATCTGATGCGCTTGCCGGAATGCAGTGGGATGATAAGAAAGGCGGTATCAATATATATACCGTAAAAGGTTGGGATTATGCATCGTTGGTGCAAACCTTCCAGCAAGGCATAGCCCGTGTGCGGGATACGCAGATACCTGCAATATTTCATGTGCAGGAACTGACGCAGCCACAAGGTCACTCTACATCAGGGTCGCATGAGCGCTATAAGAGCAAGGAGCGCCTGGACTGGGAAAAGGAATGGGATTGCCTGGTAAAGACAAGGCAGTTTATAATAGAAAACAAAATAGCGGGTGAAGATGAGGTGCTGATAATAGAAGAAGAGGCTAAGAGGGAAGCAAGGGAGGCCAAACAGCGGGCATGGAATAATTTTATGGAACCCGTGAAAGAGCAGATCCAGCAGGCATCCAGGCTTTGCGGGCAGGTGGTATATGAAGCAGGCGACCAGGCACAGGCAATAGGCGCCATAGTGCAGGAGCTTAATGCTATAAAGGAGCCTATACGTAAGGATGTAATGCAGGCTGTGCGCAAAGTGCTGGCGATGTGTACTCAAAACGGAGAGTCGGTTCGTGGCCTTAGGAATTTTTACGATTACATACAAGCCGATAATAAAGATAAATATTGTTCGCACATACATTCAGAGTCGCGCCATGCTGCGATGAAAGTGGCGGAGATACCCGCTACTTATGATGCCGATGCTGCAGTGCTTAATGGCTATGAGGTACTTAATAAGTTCTTCGATCTAACTTTTGCTAATAATCCTGCCGTTTTTGCATTTGGCGAAGACCTGGGGAAGATAGGCGATGTGAACCAGGGTTTTGCCGGCCTGCAGGACAAGTATGGCGCACTCCGGATCACGGATACCGGTATCCGTGAGGCTACCATAATAGGGCAGGGGATAGGCATGGCCATGCGTGGCCTGCGCCCGATAGCCGAAATACAATATCTGGACTACTTGCTTTATGGGCTTCAACCGCTGAGTGATGATGTATCCACGCTGCATTACCGCACGCGGGGCGGGCAGAAATGCCCGTTGATAGTGCGTACCCGTGGCCACAGGCTGGAAGGTATATGGCACAGCGGCTCACCAATAGGCATGATCATTAACGCGATAAGGGGTATGTACCTGTGCGTGCCTCGTAATATGACCCAGGCGGCTGGGATGTATAACACCCTCTTAAAGGGGGATGATCCCGGCCTGGTGATAGAGTGCCTTAACGGATACCGGCTAAAAGAAAAACTGCCTTCAAACCTTGGTGAGTTTACGGTACCCTTCGGCATACCGGAAGTGGTGCGGGAAGGCGCGGATGTAACAATAGTTTCTTACGGTTCTACACTTCGTGTTATTGACGATGCGATCAATGCTTACCTGGAACCACACGGCATTAGTTGCGAAGTAATAGATGTACGTACCTTGCTGCCGTTCGATGTTAATCATATGATCGTTGAA
This sequence comes from Bacteroidota bacterium, assembly GCA_013288445.1. Taxonomy (GTDB): domain Bacteria; phylum Bacteroidota; class Bacteroidia; order Chitinophagales; family Chitinophagaceae; genus Nemorincola. Next base: position 7,437 of record JABDBX010000122.1, on the reverse strand, counting down.
TCGCTGAAGAAGACCAACCGGATCATCTTCATAGATGAAGATGTGCCGGGTGGCGCAAGTTCCTATATGTTCCAGCAGGTGATGGAAAAGCAGGGAGGATTCAGGTGGCTGGACGTAGCGCCACGCACTATTACTGCCAACGCCCATCGCCCGGCATACGCTACCGATGGCGATTATTTCTCAAAGCCCAATGCCGAGGATATTGCTGGTGTGATTGAAGAAATGATGAGAGAGTGAGTAGTTTCCTATCATCATTCCTTAATTCGCGTAGATGAAAATACAAATAAATTCCCTCACGGCTACCAGGGTGTTTGCTGCCATAATGGTTTACATCTTCCATTTTGGCAGGGATGTTTTTCCTTTCAGCTTATTCAGGTCCTTATTTAACAGCGCTAATATCGCGGTAAGCTACTTCTATGTTCTTTCGGGCTTTGTGTTGTACATTTCTTATGTTGAAAGTAAATTTACTTATGGGAATTTTATAAAGAAAAGATTAGGCCGTATAGCCCCAGCATATGTATTGGCGCTTATTTTATACATGGTTGTTTATTTTTTCTACTATAAAATGGAATATTCGGCGGAAGTGGGCAGGCAAATTTTGTATAGCCTGTTTTTTATACAAGCCTACTTTCCGGCCTATGCCCTGGTGTTGAATACAGCTGCCTGGAGTATTTCTGTAGAAATGTTCTTTTATCTTTTGTTTCCAGTGCTTCTTTTAGTGCAAAAAAGGAATAGCCGTGTTTTTATCGCGGCCGCTGTACTCATCTACCTGCTTACCCAAATAATCTTTTCGCTTTGTTTCCAGGGGGCAGATCATGTGGAAAGTTTCAATTTTCTTGTTTACAACCCTGTGATGCACGTCAATGAGTTTTTAATAGGAATGGTTGGAGGGTATCTGTTTAAAAGGATCAAAAGGACGGGAAAAAAATACTGGCTTGCGCCGGTGGCCATTTTCTTTGTCATGTTGTTATTGCTTGCACTGCGCCCTTTAAACTTTTATTATGATGTTGGTTTAATAGCCCCCGTCTTCATGGCGTTTATCCTGGCTACTGCCTATTACAACCCTGCTTTTTTAAATGTGAAGGCATTAGTGATACTTGGGGAGATCAGTTATGGTATATATATATTCCAGTTCCCGGTTCATGAGTTAGTGCAGTGGCTGAACGTGTATATGAAGCTACCGTTTCCGGTCTTTTTCTATTTTTCTCTGCTGGCCTTATGCCTGGTGGCTACACTAAGTTATTATTTTGTAGAGCGTCCGGTGCGGGATAAGATAAACGCAATTACTTTTAGGAAACGGACAATTACCAGGCTATAAAAAAGCCCAATAGAAAATTCCATTGGGCTTTTAATATTATCAAACCTGATTTTCTAACCAAGGTACACTTTCAATGCGTTGCTATAACGAGCCTTCTGGAGGCGTTTTATGGCGCGTTCCTTTATCTGGCGGATACGCTCCTTGGTAAGGTCGTATTTTTCGCCTATTTCTTCTATGCTCGGGCCGTTATCGCCCTCCAGCCCGAAGTAGGCTGCCAATATTTCAGCCTCCCGTATGCTCAGTGATTTCAGGATGCGGCGTATCTCGTTTCGCAACGAGTCTTTCATCACATCATCATCCGTATCGCTGCTGCCGGGCAGCAGGTCGCCCATAGCCACATCTTCGGCTTCATGCACAGGCGCATCAAGCGATGTATGGCGGGTATTGCTGGTAAAGATATTGGTCACTTCCGTTTCGCTCATGTCCAGGATGTCGGCCAGTTCTTCGGTAGAAGGTTCGCGTTCATTCTCCTGTTCAAAAGCAATAAAGGCTTTATTGGCCTTATTGTAAGTGCCTATCTTATTCTGGGGCAGGCGCACAAGGCGCCCCTGCTCTGCAAGGGCCTGTAGAATAGATTGCCTGATCCACCATACCGCATACGATATGAATTTAAAGCCCTTCGTTTCGTCAAAGCGCTGGGCGGCTTTGATGAGACCAAGGTTGCCTTCGTTGATAAGGTCGCTTAGTGACAGTCCCTGGTGTTGGTACTGTTTGGCCACGGAAACTACGAAACGGAGATTCGATTTAACCAGCTTTTCCAGCGCACGCTGGTCGCCCATATGTATCTTTTGGGCGAGGGTGGTCTCTTCTTCAGGCGTTATCATTGATATTTTACTTATTTCCTGTAAGTATTTCTCAACGGCCTGTGAATCTCTGTTGGTAATCTGGGTGGCAATTTTTAACTGCCTCATAGTAATGTTCCTTTTTTTGCTTCTTTGTTAATAAAGACGAAAGTTTAGCAGGATAAGTTAGGATATCGGGCTACTAAATCTTTTCTACATATAACGCTCACAAATTGCGTTCCATAATTTATTAAAATCATTAACGAAATGTAATTTGCTGGCGGTTTATTGCCGGAATGCGCGTTGGTACTTACTTATAGGAGTTATGATTTTTACTTATAACCCTATAAATTAAACGTCCCCGGGTGACACAACGGTTAAATGTGGTGCAAAATTATACCAATATGCCAAAAATGCTACCTTTGCGCCACATTTTCATACCAACTTTAACAAAACATGGAGAAAGATCTTTATCAGCACCCCGATTATTATCTTGTAGATGAGCTATTAACTGATGAACAGAAGCTGATCCGGGATTCTGTGAGAACATATGTAAAAAAGGAGATTTCCCCTATCATAGAAGATTATGCCCAAAAGGCGCAATTTCCCACGCAGATCATAAAGGGATTGGGTGACCTGGGCTGTTTCGGCCCATTTATTCCACAGAAATATGGCGGTGCGGGTCTTGATTATATTTCCTATGGCATAATGATGCAGGAACTGGAGCGGGGTGATTCGGGAGTACGTTCTACGGCGTCCGTGCAAGGCTCCCTCGTTATGTACCCGATCTACAAATTCGGTACAGAGGAGCAAAAACAAAAGTATCTGCCGAAACTGGCAACAGGGGAGTGGATGGGCTGTTTTGGGCTTACGGAGCCTAATCACGGCTCTAACCCGGCCGGGATGTTGTCCAATTACAAAGATGCTGGAGACCATGTGGTACTTAACGGATCGAAGATGTGGATTTCTAACGCCCCATTTGCCGATGTTGCTGTGGTTTGGGCCAAGGACGAACAAGGCGAAATACATGGTATGGTACTCGAGCGCGGTATGGAGGGGTTTACTACTCCTGAGACACATGGCAAGTGGTCGCTACGGGCATCAGCTACCGGGGAACTCGTTTTTGATAATGTAAAAGTACCCAAAGAGAATATTTTTCCTGGTGTGAAGGGGCTGAAAGGGCCGCTCACCTGCCTTTCCAGCGCACGGTACGGTATTGCCTGGGGCGCACTTGGTTGCGCAATGGATTGCTATGATACCGCGTTAAGATATTCGCAGCAGCGCATACAGTTTGGCAGGCCGATAGGGGGGTTCCAGCTTACCCAAAAGAAGCTGGCAGAAATGATAACGGAGATCACAAAGAGCCAGTTACTGAACTGGCGACTGGGTGTGCTGCGCAACGAAGACCGCGCCACGCCTGCCCAAATATCTATGGCAAAAAGGAATAGCTGTGATATAGCCCTGAAGGTTTCGCGCGAAGCTCGGCAGATACTTGGCGGAATGGGAATAACCGGAGAATTCAGCATTATGCGCCATATGATGAATTTGGAATCGGTAGTGACTTATGAGGGAACGCACGATATACACCTGCTTATAACCGGTATGGATGTTACTGGTTTGAATGCGTTTAATTAAAACCCCCAAACCCCTGAAACCCCAAACCCCTCCCGCAAAAAGCGGGACGTTGTGCCGGGGCTTCCCCTTATTATTTGCCCTTAGTTGGAGTTATTGCGGTCGTTCAGTACATTGCAATAGCGGCAAACTATGGTCAGACAGTGAGTGGAAGCCCCTTTAGTGAAGAGATTATCCAAACAAAAGTAGTTCGATACCTTCGGCATCGTATCACGTTTTGTATCAGGTTTTCTATAAACGTTGGATGCTTTCAGCATCATCCAGCGTGATTCTTTCCTTAACTATACTATACGTCGGATAAAAATGTGCACTGAATTAAAAAGCCTGGAAGGCTTTAATGTGAATAGCTCCGGGTGAAACCCGGAGTTTTCAGGGTTATACCAGTTGAACCCCGCCGGGGTTCAATAATCACATCTATTTTCCCACCGGTTTCACCGGTGGCTATTCATAATTTAAGCCCTATCGGGCTTGCCCGTTTATCATTGCACAAACTTATGCGGCGAGAAGTATAAATGACTTTGCCCGTCAGGGTCAGGGTTTTCTATGGATTAGCCGCAGTTGCGGCCTCTGCTGACTTTGCATCGTCCATGCCGGCCACTTCTTTGTCTATCAGGTAAAGCGCATCATCCTTTGCGTGTTCGCCACCGGCAATTTTCATTTTCGACATAAGGTTGAGCGCAAGGGTTTCTTCCTCGATCTGTTCTTTTACAAACCACTGCATAAAGTTCCAGGTGGCCCAGTCCTGCTCATCAAAGCTCAGTTTTACTATCTTGTAAATTTCATTGGTATTATCAATCTCGGCTTTCAGGAACTTTTCAAAACAGTCGTTTACATTTGCGGGGTCGGGTCCGGGGGCTGCTATCGCAGTTATTTTTACCTTGCCGCCTCGTTCCAGGATGTATTCAATGAATTTCATCATGTGGTTGCGCTCTTCTTCTGCATGGCGGAAGAGGAAATTTGCAATGCCGTCATATCCCTTTTCGCTGGCCCAGGAGCCGAAGGATAGATAAATTTGGGAGGCATGTGCCTCGTTGGTCATTTGTGCATTCAGGGCATCGTTGAGTTTTTTAGAAAGCCTGTTTGTGTTCATGGTGTGTTTGTTTAGCGGATTTAATATAATATTAATTCAAAAATAGTGCCAGCAAATATCTTGCAAAGCTAATGTCGCCAGTGGGTCTTGTCTTTGTCTTCGCCGCCCCTGATAAGGTTGATGAGAATGGACAGCGCCATAGCGCCTGTAATTGCTGATGCCATGTACCGGAAAAAATCGTCCTCAATAAAAGTCATTCGGGAGAGCAGGTAGCGGTTGCCCAGCCATGCCCCCGCCATACCGATGAGTATAGTGGATATAATGCCAAAGCCCCGCCCAGGCAATATCATCTGGGCCAGAAAACCGGTGACCATGCCGATGAATAAAACAATGATCAGTTCTTTGTGTGCAAAGAATTGGTGCTGGACAAACGGGACGAGCTCAAACAGGAAGAGATGTTTCACGGAAAAATGTTGATGTAAAAATATAAATTCCTGATAATTATAGATAATTATTTGCAGCTTGGCTTTCCTGTATTTTTCTTAATCTTGTGAATGATGGTTTACAAGTATTTTCTTTCAATTCTCATAGCCCGGTGATGGGACACAAAAAGAAGAACAGCATTATTGTGTGCATATTTGCAATTCTCTTTTTGCCGTTGCTGCAGGGCGCATTTCCATTTATTAAAAGCGCTCCATTGAACGGGGAATATACGCTGGCTGACGATACCGCATTTTCCTGGAGAAATTGGTTCAAAGGTTCTTTTGGCAAGAGTGAGAGCAACTATATTAATGATAATATCGGGTTCCGGCCAGATCTTGTAAGATTGTATGACCAGGTTGACTATTCGCTTTTCAAAAAGATCCATTCCGAATGGCGGTTGCTTGGCGACCGAGATTGCATTTTCCAGGATATGCATATCTATAGCTATCTTGGCAGGGACTACGATGGATATCCCTACATACTTGAGAAAGTAAGAAAAATGAAAGCCATTCAGGACACACTTTCGAGGTTGGGTAAGTCGTTTATTTTTGTTCAGACGCCTTGTAAGGCCTTTTATTATCCTGAATATTTCCCGCCACAGTTTAAAGATGTTGCCAAAGGCCCCAACAACTATGATGCATATAAGCGCATAGCCGATTCATTGGGGCTCAACCAGGTTGATTTTAACAGGTGGTTTGTGGATATGAAAAGCAGCTCGAAAGAATTGCTTTATCCCAAGCAGGGTTTTCACTGGTCCGTTTATGGCTCGTTGCTCGCTGCCGACAGCATGGTTAAATATATTGAGCGTCTTCGGAAAATGCGGATGGTGCACCCGGTATGGACGAACATTGTGCACACCACCAAAGCCCGGAGCTGGGACGATGATATTGCCAGGTCGATAAACCTTGTATTCCCGTTGACTACAGAAACATTCAGTTATCCAGAAGTACACTTTGAAGGAGGTCAGGCCGCAACAAAGCCACGTGTCATTTATATTGGTGACAGTTTTTTATTTCAATGGGTGGATGAAGGTATAATGGATAATACGGACCGCAACTGGCAGATATGGTATTACAACCGAATGCTGATAAATGACCAACTTAAAGTTGCGGACAAATATCCGCTTACAGATTCTTTCGAGGTAAGTGAAATGAAAAAGGCAGATTGCATTATTGTTATGTTCACCTCCCGCAATCTTAGTAAAATGGGCGTGGATTTTGTAGAGAAGACCTACGATCATTTTTATCCTGGGAAATGAAACTTTTCTTAATCTTGTATAGCTTTAATTTTTCGCGGGGGATATGGATTATAATAAGAAGAACGGTATAGTTATTTTAATTCTTGCTGTTCTTTTTATGCCATTTTTTGAACAAAACCTACCCGTAATAAAAAGCAAAGTGCCGGACGGGTACTATAAAAATGCACCTGATTGCAGGTTCTCTTTTGCAAAGTGGTTCGATGGTTCGTATAGTGAGGATAAAGGGAAATACCTGGCGGATAATACTGGTCTGCGAGCCGAAATGATCAGGCTGAATAGCCAACTGGACTATTCATTGTTTCATGTTTTTCATGTGGGTTCGGGTATTACAGATAGCAATCATTGCCTGTTGCAGCCATCATACATAATACACTATTGCGGCCAGGATTTTGACGGGTACCAGGCAGTATATGACAGGCTAAAGAAGCTGAAGGCATTGCAGGATACATTTGCCAGCCTGGGCAAAACCCTGATTCTCGCTGAGGCAGCCTGCAAAGCATATTATTATCCCGAGTACATTCCCCGGTCTTATATAAGCAATAAGAAAAGCCCGACTAATTATGAAACATATGTGCGTGTAGCCGACTCAATGAAAATAAACCAGGTTGATTTTAATTCATGGTTTGTTTCTATGAAGAGCAAGAGCAAAATCCCGTTATTTACAAAACAGGGTTTACATTGGTCTATGTATGGCGCCTTGCTTGCCGCCGACAGCTTGGTTAGATACATTGAAAAGCTGAGAAATATCCGGATGCCAAAGCCCGTGTGGACGAACATTGAATATACCACAAAGGCGAGATTTTCTGACGATGACTTTGGGAAAGCCCTAAATCTTATCTTTCCCGTAGTGGCAGAAACCTATAGCTACCCCGAGGTTAGCTACCCCAGAGATAGCACGATGACAAAGCCGACTGTCATATACATAGGCGATAGC
>JABDBX010000121.1 GCA_013288445.1 Bacteroidota bacterium | reverse complement strand
GCTTACATTTTTCGAAACCACGGATATGGCAGAGGCCACAGGGCAAGTGGCGCTACAACTGAATAGGGCTATGACCTTCTTTCCGCCTGGCGCGCTGCCGCCACAGGTGGTGCGGTTCGATGCTTCTTCGCTGCCGGTGGTTCAGGTCGAATAAATTATACGTAAGCACAGCGCCGACCAGGTAATTATACTTGCTGTATGGCACGCCATCAAAAACATCCTCGGGATAAGCCCCGGTATGAGATATACCTGAATTGCGCACCCAGGTAGTACCGTTGAGCGACACGCGGGGCAGGTATTTTTTTGAGATTGTGTTATTATCTGCCAGTTGCTGCTCATATTGCTTTTCATATACGTTGAGCAAGGGATGCGCCGCCGGCACACTGTCTGCGGGTTCCATAGCCGTAGGGCTTTGCAATATTGCAGCGCTGATAAAAGTGGTATCCGGCATAAGGTTATTTGCGGTGACACCGGTATATGACGCGATGCTTATCCTATCATAATTATAGTCGTCCAGGGCATGGAGGTAAGCCAGCCGGGCATCGGAATAGGCGGCGCTTGCAGTGCTGCTGTCCACCCCAGGTTTCAGGCCGCTCAGTACGGTTGCGCGAATGGCCGTAAGTATTATCCTCGCGCGGCCCATATTCTCTTCCTGTATCTGGAGGATCCGGTATTTCTTCAACCAGTCGAGATACAGTGATATTATGTTCTCGGTAAGCATATATTTATCGCTGCCTAAGTTGGCCTCGTTCACAGCCAGTTGTGCACCGGCTTGTTTAGCCTGTGCTTTGTAGTATCCAAAATTGTAAAACTCCCATTGCAGCGATGATATGGCAAGGTTTACCGGGTTGGGGTTGTAGTTTGCCGGGGCTGTTGGGCTGCCACCCGGTGTTGAAGGCACAAGGCCCATGGAAAAGTATGCCCCCTGTTCCGTGTTGGCGGTACCAACGTCGAACTGGTCTTGTAGTATGAGGGCGGGCAGCCGGTTATTTTTGACCGTGGTAACATGCGCCTTGCCGGCAGCAACCTCTGCCTGGCGCTGCTGAATGGCCGGGTAGTTGATGGCCGCTTTGTTTACTGCATCGTAAAGGTTTAGTATTTGTGCATTTGCGCCAATGGACGTGCAGCATACTATACAAATGCTCCACGCAATGCTGCGCAGGCAATTATTTTTATTCATAAATAAAGCTAAATACGGGCGTAGAGCCCCGTTAAGAATATTAACCGGAAGAATGGTAATTTCTAAACGCGGGGAGGGCCTCTTAAATAGCGGCTACTTATGCCGGAAGAATGGAAACAAGATTGAGCCTGTCCGTAAAACGGCCGCGCTGCATAAAAAACGGCGGTAACCGCAACAAAATAGCAGGTAACAGGTAGGGCTGCGTATTCGTCCCGCGCCTTGATCCTGATCTTGTTTTTAACAGACTTGGGTATATCTTTTTGAAAATTGACCTTTGAGAGGTTGCAACTTTGGGTAGGGATTACTGAAACATATACCCCACCCTGCGGCTGGTTGTAAGACGATGCCACACTGCTATGAATACTGAAAAGTATAGCAAGTATAGGTAAAAGAATAAGACCGATCCTTTTGTACATCACCGCAAAGGTATAAATAACAATCGTAATGAAAGAATAAGGGGATAGGGATTTTTGGAATATTAACAATAGCTGCGGCGGCGCAAAAAACTAATGTTTGAGGTATGCACTCAACAATAAAGTCATAATGCCGGATAAAACCCCAATAGTACCTACCAAAAAAATAAACATCGATTTAATCATATCTGCCCGTGAGTTGGCAATGTCGGTTTTTAGCTCGGTACGAAGGTTTGAAATATCTTCCTTAGTAGATCCAACTTTCAGGTTTTGTTCGTTGCCCTCCTTAATTTTAGTGTCAACAAAAGCCACCAAGGCTTCGGCCTCTTTTTCTCCAAGTTTTTGCTTTATGATTTGAAAAAGCGGTATTTCCGAAGTAACAATCATTGTTTATTTTTTGTAAAGTTACTTATTGTTCAATAAATAGGCACACGCTCATTCTAAGGAACGATGACAAAACAAAGTACATCATCTTACTTGTTCTTTTCCATTTTTACTTCTTTGTAATCCTCCCAATGGCTATCGGGACTAATCGGGATAAATAATTCATTATTCGCAGATTTTACGCCTAGTAAAAAAGAAAAATAACTTCGCAATATGGTGTGCTCTATTTCGTCAACGTTCCTAATGGGCAATTATATGGCTCCGTTGAGGTTGCACAGACTGCGATGGTATTAATTCCACTGGGGCAAAAGCGAAAGAATGCACAATTGTTCGCTACTTTTGTAATCATCCCCATTATTCCAAAACAAAAATAAATTTTATGACTTCAAAATTTACCTGCTGTTTTATTTTGGTATTGTTTATTTACGCCACAGCGATCGCGCAGCCCGTTATTACCAATTGCGAAGAGTTTACGATAGGCACTGTTTTAAAGTTCCAGCAGTGCAATGCCACAGGCGTTTTTGCCGGTAGCGGCGGTGGTTCGGCCACCTGGGATTTTTCGGGGTTGTCGCCATTGCCAGATACAAGTACCGAATGGATGATACTCCCGTCGGCTACATCACATGGCAGCCTGTACCCAACTGCAAACATGGTGGAAAAGTATTCGGACGGCACCTTCGTTTATGTGAATATGACCGCAGACAGCAGCTTGATGGTAGGGTATGTGGACTCTATAAACAATTACATTATCCATTACCCCGACCCCATATTTTTTGCCCTGAGGCCAATTACTTATGGCGCCAGCGCTTCTGATTCTTTTACCATCAATTTTGTATCACCGGGCTTTAGCTTCAATGGGGCAGGGAATGCTACTATCGTCGCCGATGGCTACGGTACCCTCAAATTGCCGGATGGTATTTACAGCAATACCCTGAGGTTAAAGATAACACAGGTGCAAACAGATACTTCGGTCCCTGCCGGCCCGCCTTCCGTGAATACGACAGTGAGCTATGTGTGGTTCGACAACATGCACACCTCTGGGCTATTGAAAATTGATTCATCGCAAGCGGTATCTGCAACAAAAAGCGTAGAATACCTGATACATGAAACAGATGAAAGTGTAGGTCAGGTGAATAAGGTGGCACCATTCAGATTTTACCCTAACCCGGTAGGTGATGTCTTGCATATTTCCCCCTCTTCCAAAGGGGTGGTAACCATACTTAATGTATTGGGGCAAACAATGATTACCACACCGGTCGATGGGCATGAAACTTCCATCGCCACCGCTAACCTGCCCCCTGGCGTATTTTACCTTGTTTATACGTCGGATGCTGGCGTTCAAACCTTCCGGCTGCTTGTTATTAATTAAACCTGCCCTGTTTTTGTAACTTTACGCTAAAAAATATTCTTTCTTCCCGCTAACGTTTGGCAGGGTTTTCTCGTCCATATCCATGACCGAAAGTGGATCTCGTTTATATTATTTTTTTTGGCATACTTTTTGCTGATTAAAATTAGATGGTTTTTAAGTTTTGTTAAGAATCTAAAGACCTTACTTATTACTGGCGATGAATAATAACTTGCAGCTAAAAACGTTTTTATTATGAAAATAACTCTATTCTCTTTATTCACTCTTTTTGTATTTACGACTAACGCCCAGGTTACTACATTTAGTCAGAATTTTGATGTTATGTGTGCAGGGGGGGGCGCCCCTTCCTGGTATATTCACAATCCCATACCGGGTTCAGACCCTGCCGCAGCCTGGACGTGCACACCGGATCACGGTAGGCCACAGCTTTCCGGTACATTAACGCCAGGCGTTATGTGTTCCGGGGTTTATGGCACACCGCCAGCTTATCACTTAGATACCTCTTACTTACTCACTCCGTTGTTATACTTGCCCAGCAGCACATACCCAGGGCATGTATTTCTTAATTTTGATGCCAAGACCACGAGAATTTTTCTTGGCGGCGAACTTTCGGTGGCAGTTCTCGATACTGCTTTTCACCCTATTCCAGACTCTACGACTATGGATCCACTCGTGTCAACCGATGATTCTTCGGGCTGGGTAACACACCAGGTGATGCTGGATACCTTTAAAGACAAAGTACCGTTTTACCTGGCGTTCAGGTATATTTCCACAAATATGACCGGTAGTACCTGGTATATCGACAATGTGAACATTACTTCATCCCCGCTGCAGGTACCCCGCCTTAACAGGGCCGATCTTCCACTTATAATACTTGGTAATAGCTCGCCTTCCCAAATTACACTATCATACAGTACAGATGCTGCAAGTCTGTGCCATTTATATGTTTACGACCTTGTAGGCCGGGAAGTATATAAGGAACAATATTATTCGTCGGGGGGAGCCGAGATCAGGACCTTAAGTGGCCTGGGCTTGCGTGAGGGCATGTATATATTGAAGCTGGATAACGGAGACGCGTATGGGGTTACCAAAGTGATGATCCAATAAAATAATTTTCTGACACAGATGATTGGTTATTTGAGATTTACGAAAAGCTGATAAATATATTTTTACGGAACACTAACATTTGGATCTTTTACAACGCCTATATATGTGATGGGTAACTCTATCACTGAATTTTTGACAGCCCCTGTAAATTTCGATCCATACCTTTTACCGTTACGCTTGAACCCTGTTTTCTTGTTTTATTTATTGAGGATTAATGAAATGACGAGTTTATGGTTTTGAACACCTATTCAAAATGGTAAACATTTCATGGATGTCTGCGCTTAACAGCATGTGTTAAGCGCTTTCGTTTTTTTATTGGTTTGTATATTCCCGTTTCTGTGGACGGTTAGACTTTGGCTTATTTCAAAGCTACCCCTATCACAGCACAAAAATACCCAAGGACATTTTGATTTTTCTCTTTGTTCCTGTCTATGCCTAAAAAAGATGCACGACTAGCCGAGATAGCCAAGCAATACGGCATAACCGAAATACAGGCCAATATTATGGATCGCCATGGATCCTACCAATACCAAGGACATCCTCATTAGCGCATTTTGAAGAAAACATGCAGGCCGCAGGTATAAAGCTGACGGAAGAAGATATGCGGTTTTTAGGGTAGCTGGTTTCAGGGATAGCCCACATTCGCCAGTCGGGAGACTGGAAGCCACGAGGCCGTAAACAGAGTTTAAGGCCAACTGTAGTTATTTATTTGGGGAAGAGTACGGGAAACAGAAAAAAAGCGAAGTGTTTTTCGTCACGAATACCCGCTTTGCGGAACCTGCGACAATGAGAAATCAAATATTTTTTTGTCAACATTTATTATTTCAACCGAAATATCATTACACTGATGCGAAATGTTTGCGCAATTTTAGGCTTTTTTTTACTTTAGCGATGTTATAGCAACTTAATGTCTCCTAAATATTGAGGTATGAAAATGAAGAATGTAATGCTCACTCTATTAGTATTTGTTTGTGTGCAGACGGTAACTGCCCAGGTGGTGCGGGTGGCTGCACCGCCCGTGCCGGTGCGGATCACCCCAACCAGTGAATGGTCTGATTTCAAGAAAAGCGGATGCTATTTCGGTATAGAGTACCAGCTAAGGAAGACGACAAGCGACAAGACCGATCATTACCAAATGAAACTGAAAAATTTATACCAGGAAAAAATTTCAATAACGGTTGCTATTACCAGCGATATGGCCAAGAATACGAATCACCCCGATTATTTTGAAATTCTGCCAGGAAGAAACGCATTCTACACCTACGAAAGATATTTACCTGAAGGGGCGCCGGCCGATCTGCTTATTTCTGATTTGAAATTTGGTAAAGAGGAAAAACACCTGAACTGCGACAACCTGTAAATATGCTTTTTTCTGAAGTGCTGCCAGGGTAGGGAAAACATGAATGATTATTTTTTAACTGGCAAATAATATTGATTTTTGGAAATTGTTCTATGTTTGTAAGTTTTTCTTTCTGATTTTTTAAGTGTGATATTTCAGAGTAAGATAAAATCACGGGGCGTTGAAATATTCGGCTGTTTTATTTAAAAACCGGGAGGCATCGTTATGAGAAAATATTTTTTCTTGCTGTTCGCCATGAGCTCACAGCATCTTTTGGCACAGGCACCCTACAAAGCGGATCTTACCGGTACCATAACCAAGCATAACCTAGATATGGATGAGTGCAAGGTGAGCGAAATGAATATAAAATACCGTCTCTTCACAATGCTCGGAGAACCGGAGGTAACGCTAAATGTGGAGTGGCAAACTAGTGGAAAGGACCCTGAGTGCCTTGCCAAAAAAACAGTGTATTACATTGTTACCTGCCATGTGAATAACCCGACCGGCAACGCCTACCTGGGCGAACTGAATATGAACGCCGGCAGTGGCGGCTTAATTAAAAACGCTGGCATGGGTTACGGAACCGATTTTGCTTCAAGCCCCGATTATAAATCGCTCTTCATTTTAAGCACCTCAATAACCGGTGATGGCAAACAAGATATTGCCAATCTGCTCAATAACGGGGTTTCGTACCTGGATGAAACCACTGCAAGGGCTTGCTGGAAAAGCAACCTGGTTGTAGATGGTATTTATGTGGTAATAGATAATGGCGGCCTGAAGATAATGGTACCCGATCTGAACACCAGCACAAGCCCCACTACGGGTACTAATGGCATGGGAAATGCCGCAGGCCCCGGCGGCATAGCAAGCAGCAGCGCAAGCCAGAGCAGCGCTTCGGGCAGTAATCAAATCCAAAGCAGTGGTTCAGGTTCGGGTTCACCGTCCGGGGGGTATTCGAGTTCAGTCGGGAGCAGCTACTCTGGTGCATCGGGGGGGTACAGTTCTACGCAGAGTAGCAATAACAGCACCAGGAATAGCCAAGCAGCCAGGAAGGTGGAGATAACGAGGAAAAGCAACGAAATAATAGATAACTACCAACGGCAGCAGGCTTCGGTGAATGCTGCCGGCGCAGCTGTTTCTAACGGAATTGGCGCAATTGGGAATATACTTCTTGCTAGGCAGGCCAGGAAAGATGCGCAGGAAGATGCTGAAAGAGAAGAAAGGGCGGAAGAAAAAAGACAGGCACGGGCAGCCCAAACAGCACAGCGAGAGCAGCAGGAGGCCGAAGAACAGAAAAAGCGCGACGAAGAACGAAGAAAGCGCGACGAGGAAGATGCAAAATTTTGGCAGGAGCAAGCGGCACGTGAGGCAAAGCTACAGCAAGTAATGCGCGCCGCGGCAGCAGAAACGCGCGAAAAAGCGAAAAGCATAGTGCCCTCATCGCTGTGGACACTTACCAATGTAAAAATGCCATCGCAAATAAGCGATCAGGCGGCAAAGGGTGTATTTTATGTGATCTGGAATTTTGATAAAAGCGGCAACCAGATAGTAATATCAAATCCAGTAGAGATAAAAAAATCGCCGGACGGTGACTGGCCATTGTCGGACGATGTGTATAATAGAATTGCAGCAGAAACGAAATTGGCAACGGGTATTACGCCGGATGGACTTGGCGGCAATCTGGGTTACCTGCTTGGCTATTTCAACAACCTGGATGACGCTACAGGGGCGCTGGATAAGATAAGAACAAATGCACTGAGTCATGACTATCTGGTAAATTATTCTGTGGCCAAAAAAGAAAGTACTGGGCTCACCGAAAGCGATGTAAAAACAGAATCTAAAGCAAAGCCAGAAACCAAACAAGATTTCTGGAAAGAATAAGCACCTAAAATAACTAACTAAAATGAAAAGAGCAATCATCCTGGTATTCCCCCTGCTGATCATGGCAAAAACTTATGCGCAAAACAATGACCAGGAAGCGCAACTTACCTTCTCTTTGGCGCAGGAGGAAATGGAAAAAAGCGGATATGACCAGGCAATCGTATATTTAGACAAAGTGGACGAACTTAATCCGGAAGCAAAAACCAAGACAAGCTATCTTAAAGCAAAATGCTATCATTCATTAACTACATACGAGCACGATAATGAAAAATTAGACAAGTATTATAACGGCTGCCTCACGAACATAAAATATTATTTCGATAACGGCAAAGATGAAAGCAAAAAAACAGAATTATTAAAAATTAAAATTGAAGTTGAAAATTCAAAAGGTTACCGGGAACTCAAAGCTAATAAATTAGCTGCCCAAGAGGCAAAAAAGAATGCCGACCATCCGAAAGACAACACTGGTGGAGTCGTTGGTCAAACGCAGCCCAATCAAGAGTTCGGCCAAGCCAACGATCAGTGGATAAACCAAAATCTGCCTGTTTACTCAGCCTATCTGGAAACGAAAAAAGGGAAAATGGCCCACAGTGACCGGAAGGAATTGTATGAAAAAATAAGGGCCATAGAAGCGGATGCAAGAACTAGGGGCATAGACATAAAAGGGCTTTGGTTGCGAACGCAACCGGACGAATCTAAATAGTTGAAATATTACTGTGAAATACAAACCCAAAACTCATCGGCTACCAATGCCACATCTATGTTGCTGTATTTTGTTTGCTCCGTGCGTAGCTGCCAAACAGAATAGCCTTGCGTAAAGTTATCCCTGTTGCCCATAGTCTTCCAAAACTAAAAAATAGAAACAGTTCGGCGTATGTGTCCGACTACGTCGTAGCGGGAGCAAATCTCCTGATTTGCGAATAACGACTAATTAAAAAAGTAGAAAAACAAGAGCGGAGACCAACATCGCTCTTCGCTCTGCCGCTCTCCGCTCTCATTTTTTGTGCCCCTAACGGACGAAATGTCGAACCAAATAAGGGCTTTCTTTCATAAGTTATACCAAATAAAGTCGGCTCTCGCACGATAATTATATCAGTCAGCAAATGTAAAAAAAATCTATCTGAAAGAAGATGAATTTTTTTACATCGCTTAAACCCTATGAAAGCAGCCGTCCCGCTGGTGTCCTTAAATCTATCGAAATATTAAAACATATAAGAAATCTTCTCATAAAATATACCCACTGAAAAACAGCTTTTATAAAAATAATTTTTAGTCGAATTTAAGATTTAGTTGTTGTACATCAGAATTAAACCCCTCTTTATATAAGCCTAATACCTTACTTAGCGCTAATTTGTTTTTTGTACCATAACTATTGCCTAAGACTTCAGCCTCTTCTCTCAGTTTTTCACTCCAACTACTTTTTCTGCCAGTCCTGATATTTATCAGTGTTATAAAAAGTGATCCAGATATTGCCGACAATAAATTACTAATTGCGGCACCACTATCCCCTCTTGCAGATTGGAACCCACTGTCAAATAAAATAAACGCGTAGTCAATAGCGTCAAGGCAAATACGGGCTATATCTAATGGTAAATTCGTAGCATCTTTCAATCTATTATTTGCACTACGAGCCCATCTATTTTCTTCTTTTTCATCACCAGCTTTTTTTGCTAGATCACGTTGAATCCTGAATTGACTAACCTCGCCAAAAACTTGAACATCTTTTTGAAAGAGTTCGACCAGTTGTGGTATAAATTCTGATTCAATTTTTTTAAGAATAATAGTAAATTCGTCCCTAACGTTAACATACTTCTCTTCTGATCTATTTAAGGTCAATTTACAGACGGTTCTCATTAATTCAATCCCAAGCAGTCCAGAAAAGGCTGCGGCACTTCCAGAACCCGGAATATGACTGCCTTGCCCAAATTTGTCTAAAAGTTCATAAGTTGGCAAGTTCAGTAAATCTGTCTC
>JABDBX010000120.1 GCA_013288445.1 Bacteroidota bacterium | reverse complement strand
AATACCTGAGGGCATGTGGTTGGATACAGGGTGACGACGTGTGAAAAACAACCGAAAAATGAAGATGTATTTTGCGGCGGGATAAAATCTGTACATTAGCAGTTCAAAACAAGAAGAATGAAACTGCTTGAAAATAAAGTAGCGTTAGTAACCGGTGCCAGCCGGGGTATAGGCGAGGGCATAGCTGTAAAATTTGCAGAGCATGGCGCAAATATTGCTTTCACCTATTTATCATCTGAAGATAAGGCGATGGCGCTCGAAGAAAGGCTGGCTGCTATGGGCATAAAGGCAAAAGGCTATAAAAGCGATGCAGGAGATTTTAAGGCTGCGGAACAGTTGGCAGCCGATGTAGCGAAAGAATTTGGCACCATAGATGTTTGCGTAAACAATGCTGGTATCAGCCGCGACAACCTGTTGCTCCGCCTCACCCCGGAGCAGTGGGACGAAGTAATGCAGGCTAATCTGAAAAGTGTGTATAACCTCACCAAGCAGGTAATACGGCCCATGATGAAGGCGCGTGCCGGAAGCATCATAAACCTTAGTTCTATTGTGGGTGTAAAAGGCAATGGCGGGCAGAGCGCATATGCAGCCAGCAAAGCCGGTATAATAGGATTCACAAAAAGCATAGCGCAGGAAATAGGCAGCCGTAACATCCGCTGTAATGCGATAGCCCCGGGTTTTATAGAAACAGATATGACACACTATCTGAAAGATGGCGGTGCAGAAAAATGGTTTGAAAAAATACCCCTGGGCCGTTTTGGTAAGACAGAAGACGTGGCAAATGCAGCCCTCTTCCTTGCCAGTGATATGAGCCTGTATGTGACCGGCCAGGTATTGAGCGTATGCGGCGGGATGAGCACTTAATTAAATAATGGCTGAATTGCGTAATGGCTGAATGGCTCAAATGATTCACGAAATTTAGGTCAATAAAACATACCACATGTTTCTCAAAAATATCTCCATTAATAATTTCAAATCCATACAAAAGGCCACTGTGGGCTTTGAACGAGGATTGAACATTGTTATCGGGAAAAATGGCGCAGGGAAGTCTAATTTGCTGGAGTTTATTAGACAAAATGTCTCATATTACGAGGTTCGTGGGCTATCGAAACCTGTAAACGGAACCAACGCGGAATATCAATTTACTATTGACTACGAACAAGATAATTCAACTGAAGAACTAACTATTTATCTTAAACGAGACAGAAATTTTTCAGAACGGGAAATGGAGTACTCAAATAAAATAATACTTAGCAGAATTAGCAATGGAGAAACAAAATTCAACGAAACGGCTATAATTAATTATGGGGATAATCCCATTGGGAGGAGTGAGGGATTAAATACTATATTGAGAGAAATGGATGTTCTGAGACGTTTTAACATAACGTTTGTTTTTTTTAAAATACCCGAAAATAATTGGCTGGAAAAACCCGAAAGATATGAGATCAATAGGGAATTATTCCCATTTTCAGATAGCACTCATGCTATGAGTATATTCTCTTACTTCAGTAATTGTATTGTAAATGAGTTCGATCTTCAAGGATTATTGCAATTTGACGATATTGAATTGGAAACAATAAGAGGTCTATTTTCAAAAGCATTTGTTGATTTCAATGAAAAATATAAAATCAATTATACGCTGTCCAAATTTTCACCAATCCAGGAAATCAGAATTAACCATAATGTAAATATTTATAAAGTAGATAATAAAATTCTTGTCCAGAACCTGCTATTTGACTTCAAAATAAATGATACTTGGATGCCATGGGGCTATTTATCTGATGGGTCTAAAAGGCTATTTTATTTAATTACCCAATGCCTTAGCTTAAAGGATGGGCTGCTGCTTATCGAGGAGCCGGAATTAGGTATTCACCCGCACCAGCTTTTTTCTTTAATGCAGTTTTTAAAAGAACAATCAGCCGAAAAGCAAATAATTATTTCTACTCATTCCCCAATTGTTTTGGACGTT
This sequence comes from Bacteroidota bacterium, assembly GCA_013288445.1. Classification (GTDB taxonomy): domain Bacteria; phylum Bacteroidota; class Bacteroidia; order Chitinophagales; family Chitinophagaceae; genus Nemorincola. The sequence goes on along the minus strand of JABDBX010000120.1, from coordinate 7,726 downwards.
CTAAAGCCTGGTGAACTAGATAGAATAACTATCGCAAAAATTGAGCATAATGGCAGCCAGTTTTATAAGCTTACAGATGAGCAAAAAGCGCTCGCAAAAAAATACATGACAGACGTAGCAGAGCTAAGTTATTATTGGTTACACTCTGATCTGGAAACTCATGATTAATATAGGCCTTATTGGGGAAAGTCCGTATGACACGGTAGCGTTAAAACATCTGTTGCAACAAAAATATGATACGGGTTACAGGTATTCAATTTTATTGAAAAATGTAACTGGCGATCACTTGAATACGCCAAAAGCAATTAGGGCAGTTGTGAGCGAAATAAAAGTGAAGCAGCCAGACATTGTAGTTGTTATCAGAGATGCAGACGGACTTGAAAGCAATATGGATGCTATCCGGCACAAACAGGAATGGTATAAAAATCTTTCCGGTCAAATGAATAGAAGAAGCCTTTTTCTGCTGAACATCTACGAATTGGAAGCCTTGATATTTGCTGACATTGATACGTTTAACACACATTACAAGACGTCAATAAAAGGGAACAGGAATGTGACCTATATTGTCAAGCCGAAAGACGAATTAATGCGAAAAACAATAGAGCAGAAGAAATATGCAGAATCCCATTGCCCTGAACTATTTAAAGCATTAAAGATCGATATTGTAAGTAAGAACTGCACTTATTTCAAAGAATTTTTAGACGAGTTTTCCCAATTACTTGATGGTGATGAAAAGCCGACATAGTAACTTGCCACTTTATACTTTCAACTTTATACTTTCGACCAAAAATTTTAGACTAATTTCTTTTAACTTTGCTCTTTAAACAATTATAAATGCAGAAAATTCATGCTGCTATAACAGCTGTAGGTGGGTATGTTCCGGAATATAGATTGACCAATGCGGAACTGGAAAAGATGATGGACACCACAGACGAATGGATACAGTCGAGAACAGGGATCAAAGAGCGCCGCATACTCAAAGGAGAAGGAAAGGGTAGCAGTGACATGGCGGTGGAAGCGGTAAAAAACTTACTGGGAAAGAGAGGTCTCCTGCCAACAGATATAGAAATGGTGATTTGCGCTACTACCACACCAGATATGCAATTTCCCGCTACCGCCAATGTAATATGTGATAAGGCCGGTATGACCAACGCCTGGGGTTATGATGTAAATGCAGCCTGTAGTGGTTTCATCTTTGCACTTACTATTGGTTCACAGTTTATAGAGACCGGCAGGCATAAAAAGGTGATCGTAGTAGGGGTGGACAAGATGAGTTCCATAATGGACTACGAAGACCGTAAAACAGCAATAATCTTTGGCGATGGCGCAGGAGCCGTGTTGCTGGAACCAAATACTGATGGCTACGGCATTATAGATTCGGTATTGCGCACCGATGGCAGCGGAAGGGTATTCCTGCACCAGAAAGCAGGCGGATCGGTAAAGCCGGCAAGCCTGGAAACGGTGATGAACAAAGAGCATTATGTTTACCAGGAAGGGCAGGCGGTATTTAAGTTTGCCGTGAAGAACATGGCCGATGTAGCTGCCGAGATCATGCAGCGCAACAACCTTACCGCCGAAACCGTAAACTGGCTGGTGCCGCACCAGGCCAATCTGCGTATAATAAAAGCCACTGCCGACCGCATGAACCTGCCACCCGAAAAAGTAATGGTAAACATAGAGCGCTTCGGGAATACTACTAATGGTACTTTGCCTCTTTGCCTGTGGGAGTGGCAAGACAAATTGCACAAGGGCGATAATGTGGTGCTGGCTGCTTTTGGTGGGGGCTTTACCTGGGGTTCTACCTATATCAGGTGGGCTTATGAGGGGGCGAATGGGTAGCTGGTTAATACGTTGCTTGGGTAAAAGGTTAATTGGGCAATATGTTGCCGCATTTGCGTTAAGCTTTTATTTACCTGTAGCTGGCCTTCAACGTTGCAGTTTATCCTGAAATTATTACTATTTTTGCATCAATAACAATCATATGAAACGTAACATCCAAACCATACTTGCCATATTCCTGGTGCTTATTGCAGCGACTGCCCGTATTGCCAATGCGCAGATGCACCTGCCGAATATTGCTCCCCTTGCGGCTATCAGCCTTTTCAGCGGATTTATATTCAGCGACAAGCGCGGGCTTGCGTTCCTGGTTCCTGTTCTTGGGCAGTTCCTGGCCGATGTTTATTTCCAGTTTTTTACAGCCGTTCCCGGTTTTTATGATGTAGCCGGGCAGATATTCAACTACGGCGCACTCATTGCTGCGGCGGCACTCGGCACCGGTATGAAGCAGCCGAAAGCGCTGGTTACACTTGGTTATATTTTTGGGGCATCAACCGCATTCTTCCTTGTTTCAAATTTCGGCTATTTCGTTGGCGGCTGGAATGGCTATAGCGTTAGCGGTCTTGTAAGAACCTACATCGACGGCGTGCCTTTCTTCAAGTTCACCCTTGCCGGCGATATGGTTGGCGGCACACTGCTATTTGGCAGCTACTCCTTAGCCCAAATGGTAATGTTGAAGAAGGCGCAAAAAGCAACGATATAATTCCTTCACAGAATATTTACAACAAAAAAGCAGGGCTGCCATTGTTTCCAATAGCAGCCCTGCTTTTTTGTTTTGCTATTTTATTACCCCTTCAATACAGTTCTGCTGATAACTATACGCTGCACTTCGCTGGTGCCTTCGTATATCTGCGTTATTTTGGCGTCGCGGAGCAGGCGTTCTACGTGAAACTCCTTTACGTAGCCATAGCCGCCATGTATCTGCACAGCCTCATTGGTCACGCGCTGCGCGATGTCTGATGCAAACAGCTTTGCCATAGATGCCGACAAGGTATAATCCTTTCCCTGGTCTTTTGTCCATGCGGCTTTAAGGCATAGCAGGCGGGCTGCTTCTATCTCGGTAGCCATATCTGCCAGCTTAAAGGCGATAGCCTGGTGGTTAGATATCTCTGTGCCGAATGCTTTGCGTTCCTTAGAATACTTTAAAGCAAGCTCATAAGCGCCGCTGGCTATGCCCAGCGCCTGGGACGCAATGCCTATACGGCCACCAGCCAACACCTTCATAGCAAACGTGAAGCCAAAGCCATCATCGCCTATACGGTTTGCCTTTGGTACTACAACGTCCTGGAACATGATGCTGTGGGTGTCGCTGCCACGTATGCCCAGCTTGTTTTCTTTGGCGCCTACAGTTACACCGGGTGAGTCTTTTTCTACTATCAGGGCATTAATGCCCCTGTGTCCCTTCTCGGGGTATGTTTGTGCTATAACAAGGTAGTAAGAAGCAGAGTTGCCATTGGTTATCCAATTCTTGGTGCCGTTGAGTATGTAGTGGTCTCCTTTATCTTCTGCAGTTGTGCGTTGTGACGTAGCATCAGAGCCAGCCTCAGGCTCGCTGAGCAGGAACGCGCCTATTTTTTCGCCACGGGCCAGTACAGTCAGGTACTTTTGTTTCTGCTCTTCATTGCCATACTTCTCCAATCCCCAGCATACAAGCGAGTTGTTTACGCTCATGCACACAGATACCGATGCATCTATTTTAGAGATCTCCTCCATAGCCAGCACATAAGATATGGTGTCCATGCCAGAGCCGCCATAAGCCGGGTCCACCATCATACCCAGGAAGCCAAGCTCACCAAGTTTTTTGATCTGCTCGGCAGGGAATTTTTGCTTTTCATCGCGCTCAATAACTCCCGGCAGCAGTTCCGTTCTGGCGAAATCGCGGGCTGCCATCTGCACGGCTATCTGTTCTTCTGTAAGTTGAAAATTCATAATATTGGAATAATGCCGCAAAATACGGCGAAAAAATCCCAAATCCCAATACCTTTCCGTTTTACTTTCCCATACCCCCGGCAAGTTTTATCCCCCGGCCTGTGACGCTCGCCCAGAAGTAGTTTATATTATAATTTTTTATAAAATGGCATGTCGCCCTCACCCCATTTAAATTTTTTTTTGTGGATAATTCATATTGTGTTGTTTGTTCTGTGATAAGCCTGTACTATATTGTAGCCGAGTGGGATTTTCTTGGGTGACCCCATTTGTGACCCCATTGGGGGGCGTGAAATTTCACGCAAAGACCAGTTTAATTTATTTGTACGCAAAGACCGCTAAGGTACTTATGCAGTGTTTGTGGCACAAAGATAGACAGAGTAGTAATGCCACCCAACACGTTTTATCTATACTCGTTAAGGTTATGGCTATAATGCCCTGTTAGCGGGCAAGGATATCTGAACCGTTGATGAAGCTGATTGTTTTGATTTTCGCTGACTTTGTAATTCTGAAGCGTGACGGTTCGGCATGTGGGGACGAAGCGAGACGGCTTCGACGAGTTTAGGAGGCAGCCTGCATGTTTGCCCTGCGCGAAACGCCAGTTATAAACTGGCTTATTTGTATAGACACGTGTCCGCCATGCTCACGGCTATGCTACAGACACGCGCCAGTGGAGACTACGTACGCCAGTCAGAGACTGGCACCCACGAGGACGTAGACAAAGTTTACGCCCAACTATAGTTTTTTAGAAGATTATAGGCAACAGGGTAAGGGTATCTGAACCGTTGATGAAGCTGATTGTTTTGATTTTCGCTGACTTTGTAATTCTGAAGCGTGACGCTTCGGCATGTGGGGACGAAGCGAGACGGCTTCGACGAGTGGAGGAGGCAGCCTGCATGTTTGCCCTGCGCGAAACGCCAGTTATAAACTGGCTTATTTGTATAGACACGTGTCCGCCATGCTCACGGCTATGCTACAGACACGCGCCAGTGGAACATACGTACGCCAGTCAGAGACTGGCACCCACGAGGACGTAAACAGAGTTTACGCCCAACTATAGTTTTTTTTGGAAGATTATAGGCAACAGAGGGTGCGAACTCGTGCCTGCCCAATTGAACCAGTCTGTGACTGGAACTATCTGATCAGCATTACATCTCCTTTCTTTCTCCTCGTTTGTCCGGTGTTGTCTGTGTATTCCAGCTCCCAGTAGTAGGTGCCGGTGTCCTGCCTTACACTATGGTAGGCGCCGTTCCAGCCTTTATCATTTGGGCCGCCGGTATATACCACGTTCCCTTTTCGGTTAAATACCTTGAAGCTTTTTAGTGTGCTGTTGAGTACGGGTATGGGTTGCAGGTAGTCGTCCCGGCCATCATCGTTGGGGGTAAAGGCCGTGGGTACAAAAATATCGGAATGTTCGAGCACGGTCACTTCTACGGTTTCGTTTGCAGCGCAGCTTGGGTCGGTTACGGTATGCAATGTGTAGTTATACTGCCCCGGCTGCGGGAAATAGCCAACAGGGTTTGGAATATTTGGGTTTGAGAGATTGGCGGAGGGCGTCCACAAGTAAAAACTGCTGCCCGATGCATTGAACTGTACACTATCGCCAACCATAACCACCACCTTACTAAATGATGCCGAGTTACCGTCTTTTGGTGTACACCCAGCAGCGACAAATTGGAACTCGCGCCTCACTTCATTTATCAGTACACCGCCGCGCCACTCCCGGCAATAGACATTTACAAGGTATCTGCCTGCCCTGTCTGGTACGCCAGTAATAATACCGGTTACGGGGTCTATCTGGATAACGGGTGTGCCATTGATGGGGTGCTGGGAAGAATATTCAGGCGTGATGTAAGTTACGGTATCATAAGGCGGAGGCAAAGGCACTGGTTTCACATTTGTTTCTGTGGCGCCATTATACGCAGGTGCGAAACCATAACTAAGCGAATCACCATCGGCATCGGTGGCGGAATGATCGTAGTAAATGGGATTGTCGGCACAAACGATCTGGGTCGGGTAGTTGTTAAATACTGCACCATTATTAACGATAGGATAGGGTGGGATGGTGCAAAAATAAGTACTTCCTTCGCTACCGGGGTCTGATACATTCACAATCGCGGCATTCCTGCAGCACCGCTGGTAAGAGACCACATAGCCCGATGAATTAGGTGCAAGGTAATAGGTTTTAATAAACGTCTTTTTTAGCAGGCAGGTAGCGGGGATGTTGCTTACACATGTGGCGCTTAAATATAGTGGCACACTTTCAGAACTGCTGTAAGGAATTCCATAGCCGATGTTGTCTCCTGTGTCCAATTCTATCACATTTCCCATACCATCAAACACGCCAAGCCACGCCGGGTTGTCCTGGGCTATAGCGCTTGTTTGGCCATTAAGGCAATCTTCGTATATGGAAAGGCTCACCTGATATTTGTGGAATGTCCCTGCCGCCTTGACTGTATCGCCAAGATAGGCGTAGGTAATCTCCCCGCCAACAATGTGGGATGCAAACACATTGCTATAAGAGCACAATAACAGGGCAACGATCATTAATCGTTTAACACAACTATGCACGGGCTTTAGTTTTAGATTTATAAAGATAAAGGAAAACATACTACTATAAAGACGTGTAACCGGGATCGTATCTTGGGTGTGACGGAAAAAATGCAGTCGATTATACTTCCCAATGGGCCTGTTTAGTGCATTTGGTGTGGTGTTTCGTACCCTACGCAAGTTCGATGGGCGATGCCCATCGCTATTAGATTTCGCCCCTGTAGGCAATGTCATTAAGTTAAGGGATATCCGCACAAAGCAGGTGCGATACCTTCGGCATCGTTACTCATTTTCTATTGGGTTTTCTATAAACGTTTGATGCCTTCAGCATCTTCCAGTGCGATTTTTTGCTTAACTTAACGACATTGCCCTGTAGGGCTGCCCTTGTGGTTGTACGACACCCTTTTCAATAAATGCACAAAACTATGTCGTGCAAAGTATAAGTTGAGTTCGATAAAAACCAGGTGGAAATCCCGTCAGTACCGCCCCTTCAGGTGGCCAGACAGGTTTTCGTTAAAGGGGCTGTCGTAACACCACCAACGTTTAGCCGTCTGGACCGACTGAAGGGTAATGTCGTTAAGTTAAGCTCAAGTCAGGGGTATTGCCTTCTTCCAAGCGTGTGTCGGGACATCCCCCTTTCCCCCTTCATCGGCGCACATGGCCTACGCGCAAGGGGGAATACACCCGAATATGCTATCAACTGCATCATTCTACTCTACTTTTTCCTTAACTTAATGACATTGCCTGAAGGGGCGGTACTGACGACTAAACTACCACCTGGCGCGAGTTTGCAGCATGGCCTTACGTGTGTGCGAAGTCGTGTCTGCCCAATTGAACCAGTCTGTGACTGGAGTTACAGGTCACTTCCTCCGGTGTTTTGTGCCGGCAGCTTTATTGCTTACAAATTTCGATAGAAAGTTCTTGGCTTTTCCCTCTGCTGAAAGGCGAATTTTCTTTACAATGCTATCCTCGGGCCGGGCAAAGAATGTGGTCTTGTGAATGTAGGAATGATCCTCGACCGGCTTTGCAGAAAAGTAGTAATTGGAGACACATGCCCTTGTTCCTGGCCCGGTTACTTTGTTTACGGAATGGATAGAATGTGTGTTTGTTTCCATTACCACTAGTCTGTTGAAGCGGGAGTGTATCTCTTTGTGCTGCTTCATGGAGTCGTCCCATAGTTCCAGGTTGCCACCGGTGTTTTCGGGCCAGTTTGGGGTTATGTAGTAGAGTGTATTCAGCACGCGGTACAAGTTGCCATCGCCATCGTGCGAATTGTCAAGATGAGGCAGCAAAAAGTCGTTTTTCAGCATCATGGATATGCCGGAGCCATATAGCGACTCATCGGCCAGCAAGTCTTTTATTCCCGTTATTTCGGAGACCACTTTCACTACCGCATCGCCATGAAAGGCCAGTA
>JABDBX010000119.1 GCA_013288445.1 Bacteroidota bacterium | reverse complement strand
GTACCTGGAGTGCGGTTAATTCACACGCAGCCGTGAGCGCTGCAGGTGTTGTTACAGCGATATCTCCCGGCACAGATACACTTAAATATACCGCCACCAATAGCTGCGGCACAGCTGTAGCCACAAAGGTTATTTCAGTAGGCGCCGCGCTTTCCGTGGGCGCTATCTCAGGCCTGTCAAGTGTTTGCACCGGTATCCCAATACCATTGACCGACCCCACCGGAGGAGGCGCCTGGAGCAGCAGCAACACACATGCGTCTGTTACCGGCGGCATAGTTACGGGTATATCGTCGGGTGTTGATACGATATCATATACAGTAACCGCCAGTTGCGGGAGCGCGGTGGCTTCGCATCCTGTTACCGTAAATCTATCGCCCAATGCCGGTGCGATCACCGGGCCGTCATCTATATGTATAGGCACATTGCCAACATATTCTGTCACGGCAACAGGTGGTGCCTGGTACTTCACTAACAGTCATGCTACCGTTAATAGTTCTGGGGTAGTCACACCGCTTTCCGCCGGTACGGATACTCTTAAATATTCGGTGACTACAGTTTGCGGCACAGCCGTAAGCTCCTTGCTTATTACCATAGGTGGTACGGTTACTGCGGGCGCTATAACTGGCCCTGCAACAGTTTGCACAGGGGCCGCAGTTACTTTGACCAACGTCATTTCCGGTGGGGTGTGGAGTGGCAGTAATGCCAATGCATCTGTAAGTGGGGCAGGGATTGTAACAGGCGTCATCCCCGGTAACGATACGATCGCTTATACGGTAACCACGAGTTGCGGTATGGCCGTTGCAACTTATCCAATATCAATCAATCCATCACCCAATGCTGGAACTATAACCGGGTCTTCCGTTATGTGTACCGGAACTGCTTCTTCATTTGCGGATCCTATAGCGGGTGGCGTCTGGTCAATGGTGAATGCTCATGCTACGGTAAGTGGCAGTGGGGTAATTACTGCTGTATCCACTGGCATAGATACCCTAAAATATTCGGTCACCAATAGTTGCGGTACTGCTACTGCTACTTTTGCAATAACCATTAATACGGCTGTTTCTGCTGGCACAATATCTGGCCCCGGCGGTGTGTGTTCAGGCGCTCCGATCACCTTGACAGATGGTGTGCCGGGTGGTACCTGGAGTTGTAGTAATGCACATGCCACGGTGAGTGGCTCGGGAGTAGTTACAGCGGTTACCACGGGCATCGATACGATCCGGTATGCTGTGTCGGCCGCTTGCGGAACAACTACGGCAACGACTACAGTTATGGTAAACACCACGACTGGAGCAGGATCAATTGTTGGGCTGGCGGCTATATGCGTTGGCGGTTATACATTATTTACAGATACGGCTGTAACGGGCGGTACCTGGAGTTTGACCAATGGTAAGGCTACAATAACATGGGGGGGGGCTTGCAACAGGTATCACATCAGGTGCAGATACTATTAAATACACCGTTACCAATGCCTGTGGCACTGCTATGGCAACCAAGGCAATCGCTATCAGTTCTTCTTTAACCGCCGGTACCATATCCGGGCCCGGCGCTATTTGCACCGGATCAACGATAACGTTGAGTGATGCAGCTTCAGGCGGCGTATGGAGCGCAAGCAATGCTAATGCAATTGCCGGTAGTTCCGGGACTGTCGCAGGGGTAACGGCAGGTACGACCATTATTTCTTATACTGTTACCAATGGTTGTGGTACGGCAGTGGCCACTCATACTGTAACAATTAGTTCTGCCGCGAGCGCAGGAGTTGTGTCAGGGCCATCCGGGATATGTGTTGGTGCGCTTGCTGCATTCACTGAAACCGTTAGCGGTGGCGCCTGGAGCAGCAGCAATGCCCATGCAACAATTACTACTGCTGGTGTTGTCACTGGTATCACCCCCGGTACAGATACCATCAGTTATACCATCAGCGGCCCGTGTGGCCTTATTTCTGCTTCTGCGGTCATTACGGTTGGGTCTTCATTTTCCGGTGCAGGCACGGTCAGCGGTCCGTCATCGGTTTGTTTAGGGGCGCCTGCTGCGCTTACTGATGGAGTCTCTGGCGGAGTTTGGACCTGCAGCAATGCAAATGCAACCATCGGTTCTGCATCTGGTATTGTTACCGGGATCACTGCCGGTGCCGATACCATTTCTTATGTCGTTTCAAACAGTTGCGGCACAGCAGCTGCAACCCATATTGTAACTGTGGTTTCTACAGTTGGCGCGGGTATTATTTCGGGGCCTTCAAGCGTTTGTAGCGGGTCGCTCATTGTTCTGTCAGAAACTGCGGCCGGCGGTGCCTGGGGCAGCAGTAACACAAATGCTACGATCACAACCGGTGGTGTGGTTACAGGTATCACGCCTGGCACCGATACCATTACTTATACAGTGATCAATGCCTGCGGTATGGTTTCCAGCACAAAGATCATTATAGTGAATTCTATTGTCGGTGGAGGCACCATCAGTGGCCCGTCAACGGTTTGTGTTGCTGCTGCTATTACACTTAGCGATGTGGGTTCGACGGGGCTGCCAATGACAGGAGGTACATGGAGTTGTAGTAATGCCCATGCTTCAGTTGGCTCCGCCTCGGGAGTTGTTACCGGTATTACACCGGGTACAGACATAATTTCCTATTCAACAACTTCCGTATGCGGAACCGGTGTAACCACGATGACGGTCACGATCAGCGGATTGCCTGTTGCCGGAACTATCAGCGGGCCGGGCAGCGTATGTGCCGGGTCGTTAATAATCTTGTCAGATGTGGTTGCGGGTGGTGTATGGAGCGCTGGTAACACAAATGCCTCGGTAAGTTCTTCCGGGGTTGTTACAGGTGCCAGCGCGGGTACCGACCCTATCTCTTATACAGTTTCCAATAGTTGTGGCACGGCTTCTGCGGTAGCGGTTGTCATGGTGTCGCCAATAGCAACATCCGGTGTTATATCCGGTCCGTCCAGTGTGTGCATTGGTTCGGGCATTACCCTTACATCTACTTCGCCGGGCGGTACCTGGTCTAGCAGCAATGCCAGGGCTTCGGTGGTAGGCCCCGGGATAATTGACGGCGTCAGCATCGGGATTGATACGATCTTTTACTCGGTCTCCGGCGGCTGCGGTTCCGCTGCCGGTAGTAAGGTAATTTCGGTAAATCCTGTTCCTGTAGTATCCCCTGTCACCGGGCCAACTTCGCAGGTGGTAGGCACATTAGTTTCATTATCTGATCCGGTACCCAGTGGCGTTTGGACAAGCAGCGCTCCTTCAGTTGCATCAGTGGGGGTATATTCCGGGGTCGTTACCGGCCTGAGTGTGGGGGTTACTACGATCACATATACCGTAACCAATAGCCTTGGCTGCCCTACCAGTGTTACTTCGCTTCACACGGTTATTTCCAGTCCTGCTCCGCCGCAAAAGGCAAGCGTTGTTTGTGTTGGCGCTACAATTTCATTGGGCGCGGCAGGTGATCAGGGTAAGTGGGGGAGCACTGACGTATCGATTGCCTCGGTTGACGAACGCGGGGTTGTTACTGGCGTGCGCGAAGGAAATGTGGAAATAGTTTATTCTGCTGCTGTAAATTCCATGCCGATCTCAACAACGTACCCCGTCACTGTTGCTGCTTTTCCTGGCGCCGGAACAATAAGCGGGCCTTCAGAAGTTGCCCATGGCGCTAACATTGACCTCACGGATATTGCCCAGGGCGGAGTTTGGAGTAGCAGCAACGCATCTGTCGCTACGGTTAGTAATGGAACAGTATCAGCTATTTCAGAAGGTACGGCAGATATTATCTATACGATATCAAATTATTGCGGTTCTTCTGCTGCAACACATGCGGTAAAGGTGAATAACAGCACATCTGTAATTGATTTGTCCCCGGCAGTTGCTGAACTCAGTGTGTATCCCAACCCGGGCAATGGGTTATTTAATATTATACTTCAGTCTGCTAAGGTTGAACAGATGAATGTGGTTGTTACCGATCTGAAGGGGAGGGTAGTAAAGGAGATGATGGCCGAAACAAATAAAGCGGTAAGCATTAAACTTGACGAAGGTGCCGGCATTTATTTATTGACTGTGTCGGCCGGAAATAGCAGGTACGAGAAGAAGCTGGTGATTGAATAATGATTTTTTCGTCGTCATTGGGCGCTGGTACTTATTGTTTGCTTATTGCGCCACACCCCAAAAAGGTGTGGCGCAATCATATACGGTACTAAATTAAAATTGCCAGCGGTAACTTTTCCGGTCATTAACTACCTATTAGTAATATTTTTTTCATAAATGTCTTGTGGACTTCTATTTTTATCCGGTTTTTATCTTATACCGGGTTGTTGTAACGCATAGTGGCCGCGTTTTGGGCAGTATATGAAATGCAAAGTATGTTTTCTGACAGATAATGAATATTTCAGCCGGTTGGGGATAATCGACCCAAAGTAAAAATTTAACTATGAAAAAAAAGTCGGAATTTTATTTTTTTATTCCAGAAAATACATAACTTGCTTGCAGTATTTTTTTAACAGACTTTTAATGTAGTGTTATTAATCCTATCATCTCTTATTACTTTAAGGCGTTTTCGATCTATTATTTTATACTTTAAACGAGCATTTTTTCAAACGTTTTCAATCAATTTACCAAAAAACCAGAGTATGAAAAAAGTCTATTTCCTTCTCATTTGCTGCTGCCTTATCTGTTGCAGCTTATTTGCACAAACCACTACCTACAGTACCGCTGGAACGTACACCTACACTGTTCCTACAGGCTGCACGTCACTTGGAGTTGATATGTCCGGAGCCCAGGGCGGCAATGGATGTGGTTCTACAAGTTATCCTGGAGGAAGCGGCGGGCGCGTACAATGTAATTTGGCAGTAAGCAGTGGTGAAGTGCTGTATATTACAGTTGGAAACCAGGGTGTACTCACCTCTGCTGTCAACACTACTGGGAGCGGCGGGGCAGGCGGTTCTGCATCTGGAAGCCAGGGTGGCGGCTCTTCGAGTATCAAAACTGCAAGTGGGGCAATAACATCATCCAATGCCCTTGTTGTTGCAGGTGGTGGCGGAGGAGGATCTGATTGGGATTGTGAGTCGGGCGGTGCCGGTGGCGGCCTTACCGGAGGAAATGGTTATTATGGCAGTTCAGGTACAGGGGGCTCTTATAATTCCACCTATTGCGGCGCGGGCGGAAATACAACTGCTGGTACCGGTGGGGCTGGCGCAACAAGCGGGCCTGGGTCTGCGGGTACATTGGGTGTTGGCGGAAACGCTTATTGCTGTTTATATGGCGGCGGCGGCGGCGGCGGCTATTATGGCGGCGGCGGCGGTTATTATTCCAGCGGCGGTGGCGGATCCAGCTTTACGAATGCAACATATGTTACGGGTACGGTAACGCACACACAAGGTTATAAAACCGGTGCAGGTATGGTGCAGATAGTTGCACAGATACCTGCTGTTACCTCTTCCCCTGCATCAGTTCCATTTACACCAGTTGTGCCCGGTTCTACTTCATCCACTTATTACCTGGCGCTTACAGGTACATTTCTTACTCCGGGCTCCACACTTACACTTACTCCTCCTGCCAACTTCCGTATTTCCTTCGACGGGACTACATGGGGCACAAGTACCAGTCCTTTATCCTATACTTATACTGGCAATGGTTTTTCCGGCGTGGTCTTATTTGTTCAGTTCCAGCCTTCAGCTGTAGCTTCTTATTCAGGTAATATTGTTGTATCAGGTGGTGGCCAGCCCGTCAATTTAACTATTCCGCTAACCGGCACCGGCGCTTCGGCATGTTCAGGTACGCCTACGGCAGGTAGCGCTACAATAAACGGAGCATCAACCGCTTCCGGTAACAGCACTACTATCTTCACCCTGGCTGTTCCCAGCTCCACGGTTGCAGGCGGTATTAGTTACCAATGGCAGGTTTCTACCACTTCTTCATCTTCCGGCTTCAGTAATATACCCGGCGGTAATACCGCGACATTTCTTTATTCAGGGCTTATTGGCAATAGCTGGTTCCAGTGTATTGTAACATGCGGCTCAAGTTCGGCTACATCAGGTACTGTTGCCGCTACTTTTTCATTGTCTGCGTCAACGTGTACCCCGGCATTTAACTATACTTGTTACAGTTACCCAATGAATACAAGTATCGGTTCTCTTACCGGCGTTTCCGGTACATCAATTACCGATCCAAGTAATTACGGTGGAGTAACTACAAGTTGCCCAAGCAATTATATTGACAATACGAGCACTATGTCTGTTACCTTATTGGGAAATACGGTATATACAGCCACCCTCAATTGTGGTAGTGCACCAAACAATTATTATACTCTTTTTGCTACACAGATATGGATAGATTTCAATAGTAATGGCGCCTTCGAAACATCTGAGTTAGTAGGCGGGTTCGCACAGGGCGGCGCCTCGTCACAAGCTCCTGCTGTTCCGATAACTATTCCAGGGGGTGTCAGCGGAACATTCCGTATGAGGGTACTGGGAGAATATAACACCTCAGGCTACGGGTTCCCGGTTTATCCTAATATGAACCCATGCCCAACCACAAGTATTTATTATGGTAATGTGCGTGATTATAAAGTTACTGTTTTGCCTCCTTCACCTGCGCTTTCGGCTACTGCTGTAGCTGCTTTTCCCACTGTCACGGTCGGTTCCAGCTCTATTCCTGTAGCATTTACAGCCGTTACTGGTTCTGCGCTTATCCCTGCCACTGGAGTGGTTACAATGAATGCGCCTGCCAATTTCCTACTGTCATTAGATGGCAACACATGGGTAAGTTCTTTAGCGGTACCGTATGCAGGAAGTGCATTTTCCGGGAAGCAAGTCTATGTTCAGTTTAACCCCACCGCAGCTATAAGCTATAGCGGCAATATTGCACTTTTTGGCGGCGGTTATTCCACAACGGTCAATATTGCAGTATCGGGTACCGGAGCTGCAACTGCATGTTCTGGTACGCCTACTGCCGGTACCGCCCTTATCAATGGAACCAGTTCTGTTGCAGGCTCAAGTACCACTGCAATTACGTTAAGTCTTTCCGGGGCTTCATCTTCCGGCGGCCTTGTATATCAATGGCAATTCTCTACTAACGGCGGCACCACTTGGAACAATTACGCCGATGGTATTTATCCTACTTATAGCTTTGTTGGCGTAAGCGCTGCAACTTTATACAGGTGTATTGTAGGTTGTGCCGCAGGGCCAAGTGCTACTTCTGGAACCGCTGCAGCCACCTATACATCTGGGGCTATGGCTTCTTCGAGTTGCACGCCGGCATTTACCTATGCTTGTTCCGGTTACCCAATGAACATGAGTATCGGTTCGCTTACCGGCGCTTCCGGTACGTCAATTACCGATCCAAGTAATTACGGTGCAGTAAGTGCAAGTTGCCCAACAAATTATATTGACAATACAGGCACTATGTCTGTCACAATGGTAGGCGGTACCACATATACTGCTACACTCAATTGCGGTAGCGCGCCAAGTAATTATTATACTTATTTTGCCGCACAGATATGGATCGACTTTAATAATAATGGTTCTTTTGAAACATCAGAGTTATTGGGCGGGTTTGCACAGAGTGGTGCCGGTTCCTCTACTCCCGCTGTTCCGATAACTATTCCGGGTGGTGCGCCAAGCGGAACGTTCCGCATGAGGGTGTTGGGTGAATACGACCCTGCCGGATATGGTTTCGCTAACTATCCGAATATGATCCCTTGCCCAACTACATCTATTTATTACGGCAATGTGCGTGACTATAAAGTAGTTATCTTGGGCGGCCCTCCTCCGTGTTCCGGCCAGCCTGTGGGTGGTATAGTAAACGCATCCCCGGTTACATCGTGTGTTGCTTACTCTGCAAACCTGTTTAACGTTGGTGAAACACCTTCATCGGGAATGGCTTATCAATGGCAATCATCTTCAAGCCCTACCGGTCCGTTTTCATCAGTACCAGGGGCTACCAATTCCGTATATATGCCTTCTATTTCATCGCCCGGTACTACTTACTACAGGGATACAGTAACCTGTATATCCAGCGGCCTGGGAGCTAAATCTACTGTCCAGTCAGTATTGTTATATCCTACGCCAACTATATCAGGACTCACTAATGTTTGCTCAGGTAATACAATTAGCTTAACAGGGTCAGTGTCCGGGGTTCCTACAACCGGCACCTGGACTACAAGTGATGCAACAGCAGCTACAGTATCATCGTCTGGCGTAGTTACAGGTGTAGCTGGCCCCACTACGCCTAATATCACCTACACTGCGCCAACTACCGGTTGCTTTGTAGCCCAGCCTATAACTGTAAATGTAAACCCAGCCGGCATCACAGGTTTGTCATCTGTTTGCGGCAGCCTGTCCATTACATTGGCAGATGCAACAACCGGCGGTACATGGAGCAGCAGTAATGCTACCTTAGCCTCGGTTGGCGGTACCACAGGTGTGGTCGTAGGTGGCAGCGCTGGTTCGCCTACCATTACCTATACAGCATTTGGCGGTTGCATAGCAACAAAAACCATTTCCGTTAGTCCGTTCTCTCCTATTACAGGTAGTACAAGTATTTGTATAGGTTATTCGAGTATTTTGGCAGATGCTACTTCTGGCGGCGTTTGGAGCAGCAGCACGCCATCTGTCGCTACGGTATCCACGTCCGGAACTGTTTCCAGTGTTGCTCTTGGATCGACGAATATTTCGTATTCAATCGCGTCAACCGGCTGTGTTACCTCGGTTCCAGTTGCCGTGACGAATCCTCCTTCTTATTTTACTACGGTTTTCCCAGGGGCGGGTTCTTATTGCTCTGGTGGTTCCGGTGTATATGTAGGGCTGTCGGGGTCTAATTCCGGTGTTATTTACCAGTTATTTAATGGTACTACCCCTGTGGGTCCTACCGTAACCGGCGCCGGTATTCCATTTACTTTCCCATTCTTAGTTACGGGCTCTGGCGCTTATGGCGTAGTAGCAATGCCAGGTTCTGCTTGTGCGACAATTATGACTGGCACTCCGGTTGTAACTATCAATCCATTACCGACCCAGTATAATGTAACTGGCGGCGGCAATTATTGTGTCGGCGGTTCGGGTGTTCATGTTTACCTCAGTAATTCTGCTATTGGCATTAGCTACCAGTTATATGTAGGCACAACGCCAACCGGCGCGGCCATGCCAGGCACCGGCGCTTCAATTGATTTTGGTTTGCAAACTACTGTTGGCACTTATACGGTAGTTGCTACTAATACAGCTACTACTTGTGTGAATAACATGACCGGCAGTGTTAACGTGGGTACAAACCCGCTGCCAACCAATACGTTTAGCGTTACCGGTGGCGGCGGTTTCTGCTCCGGTGGCACTGGGGATACTTTAGGTCTTGCCAACTCGGTTTCCGGAACCAATTACCAATTATTTTTGGGTTCTACGGCTGTAGGTTCTGCTGTTGCAGGTACCGGCGCTTCAATCAATTTCGGCAGTACTTTCACAACCCCTGGTACTTATTCTGTTGTCGCTACTAACACAGCAACTGGCTGCACCAGCACAATGATAAGCGCTGGTTCAGTAGTTGTAAATGCATTACCTACTATATACACAGTTACCGGTGGCGGTAATTATTGCTCAGGCGCTACTGGTGTGCATGTCGGGCTCAGTTCTTCTGCTACAGGCGTCAGCTACCAGTTATATAACGGTTCTTCTACCTCAGGCTCTGCGGTTGCAGGTACGGGTACAGCGGTGGATTTTGGCTTATTTACAGCTTCAGGTT
>JABDBX010000118.1 GCA_013288445.1 Bacteroidota bacterium | reverse complement strand
ATCAAAAACCTCAATAACGATCTCCTGGCCTGCAAAGTCTTTGGGAAAATGAGCGGCTATTTTTTCTCCCGCCCGACCTGACAGTGATGCTTCCGTTTTTACAAAAACAGCCGCGCCGCTTATTTCCGGGTCTTTGGGGCTTATACCGCCGGTATTGGAGGTCACTTCAAGTTCTGCCATTATGGGGTATTTGTTCGACATCTGGTACAATGCTTCGATAATACCGGCAGGCGCCGAAGTATTTACGTGTACTGCACCATCGTTTATGGATATACTGAAACGCTGCCCGTCATTACCAAGTGTTTTATAAGTGTTGGGTATATACCTTATATAATTGGCATTATTTACGATCCAGGGTGAAAGAAAAATATGATCGTACCAGTTCTTGGCACCGCCACCGGTACCGCACGGATTTGGCACACTTTCAGATTCCCTTGTTGATGTGGTGAAATAGGAAACGAAAGAAGTGTTATGATCCCAGTTGGCAGGATAAGAAAGTACCCTGTCGGGGTAAAAAGGCGGGTCTGAAAAGCGGAAATTAGTATCTGTTGCGGCGGTAAGCGTTTGGTAAAAAGGCTCATTAGAACTACGGGCGTTGAAATCGCCCATACATATAAAATTAGGCAACTTGCTAAAATGCTCCTTTACGTGCCTCATCTCCTCAGCGATCTGCACTTCCCTCACATCCTCACATTCATCTCCCGATCTGTCGTGTACCGGCAGCACATACAAAAACGTAGTGTCATGGGTTCGGGCAAGATTGGGGTCTTTATAATACAATTTGTATATGTTGAAATCAGTGATATTGGCATAAGAAGAAACAATGCTCACAAACCCCAGTTTACGCACATCGTAAAACAAAACCGCCATATTATTTCCCCGGGCAGCATTTGTGAACGGGCAATAGGCATACCTTCCGGTAAATGCGGCATTCAGCGCAAAAGTAAGAATGGAATCTGCGAAGCCAGTGGGAGCGGTGGCATACTTGTCGCCCGAAGAAACAGGTATGGACGCCATTTTTTCCATCGTAAAAATATCCGGACTGGTATAGGTAACTATTGTTCTCAGGTAGGCATGGTAGTTGCCATTGGGGCCCTGGCAGCCATTTCCATAATACAATGCGTTATAGGCCATTAGCCTGAGCGTGTCTTTTTGTGCGGCACCTGAAAAAGTTTTTAATGCAAATACTAACAGCAGGACAATGCTTTTCAATATCTTTTTGCTCATTTTGGACGGTATTAAATTATAGTTTGGTAAAGAGCATTTGAGCAACCGGCATGTTACTGGCAGTGATCCTCAGTAGGTAAATTCCCTGGGATAATGTGCAGGGGATTTGAACGGCCGGGCCTGCGATAAAAATAGTGGTGTGCACCTGTAAGCGGCCCAACATATCAACACATTCAACGTCAACCGTCTTACCGATAAGGTCATTGCTGAAATTCATTGCCAGAATGTTACCAACCGGGTTTGCCACAGTAATTTTCCTTTCTTCTGGTTCCTGCACCGATGTTCGTGAAGTTGCGTGCGCCGATGTTACTGCCAGGTCGGCCATAACCGGGTATTTATTTGACATCTGGAACAGTGCGTCAATGACGGCGGTAGGCGCTGACGTGTTTGCCGGCGCATCATTTACGGAGATACCTACCCTATTCCCATCGTTACCAAGCGTACGGTATGAATGAGGTATGTAATTGAGGCCGGCATTATTATTTATAATAGAAGACGAAACAAAAATATGGTCGAACCAGGATTTCCCACCACCACTCGTACCGCAAGAATTCGGTACGCTGCCTGATAACCGCGTGGAGGTGGTAAGACAACCGGCATACGTGGCGGGGAAATCGTCCCAATCCGCAGGATAGGTGTAATCGGCATCGGGGTAAAAAGCCGGATCATAAAACCTGAAATTGGTATCGGCAGGCGTTGTTAATGTTTGATAACAAGCTTCGCTGCTGTTGTGAGTATTAAAGTCGCCCATGTTCAGCATATTGGGCAGATGGGTAAAGTGAGTTTCTATCTGGGCCATTTCCCCCGCTATCTGCGTACCCCTTGTAGCTGCATCACTGCTTGCACTACCGCTATTGTCGTGATTGCACGTTACATAAAGGAAGATAGAGTCGTGGGTAGTGGCCAGGTCAGCGCTCTTGTAATATAGTTTGTAGGTATTGAAGTCAGTAATATTGGCATACGAAGAAACAATATTTACGAACCCCAATTTTTGCTGGTTATAAAACAGCACACTCATATTGTCGGCGCCGGAGGTATTGGTATAAGTGCAGTAGGCATACCGGCCAGGCCATGCGGCATTGAGCGCATACGTCAGTACGGAATCGGCAAAACCTGCGGGGGCGGTTCCTGAATGATCACCTGCGTAAATTGGTATGGCAGCCATTTTTTCAAGGCTGATAACATCAGGATTTGCATAGGCCACAATGGTCTTTAAATAGCCATGTGAGGCGCTATGTGGACCCTGGCATGGAGGGTTATCGCCATAGTAGAGTACATTATAGGCCATAACACGTAGCGTATCTGCCTGGGCAAATGATGTGTTGCCATGGCAAAAGGAGGCCACTATTAATGTAATTATCCTTGTCGTTATTTTTTTCATCTTTGGTAGTTTAGTGACGATGGCAAAATAAATACCACCATCTGACTTGTTCTTTTCCATTTCTGCTTCGTTCCAAAAGTCCTTAAATAGCTCACTATTCGCGGATTTTGCGCCTTGCATAAAAGAAAAACAACTTCGTCATATGGTGGTATTTATTTCGCCAACGTCACTTAGATTCAACAATTTTTAAAAGTTGTCAAACTGTTTTTTGTTACAGGAGCATTACTCCACTGCTTAATTCCCATCATGCTTACACTGTCTATCGTGTCGTTGCCGGACGTGCCCGTATTGTTATTGAGCGGTATAATTTTGACGACAAATTCCTGGTAATTCTTAACGTTTGGATCGGCCGCAAAACTGAAAAATGTCTTGGGTAAAAATGAACCTGCTGTATAATTGTTACCGCCAATAGCTGTGGATAGAAGCGCCCTTCCATTTGAAAGAAAAAAGAAGCGAGAAAATAAAAAGACTACGGATAAGGATAAATGCATTGAAAATGCCGGGTATTGTTTCGGAATAAGTGAATTTGACGAAATAAATGCCGCAGTATGACCACGTTATTTTTCGTTTCTTAACTGCCATAGCTTTTAGCAAAGGCATGTTATGCAAGGCACAAAATCCACGAATAGTGAGCTATTTTGAGACTTTTGAAACGAAGCAGAAATGCAAAATAACTAGCCAGATCGAAGTATCTATTTTGTCATCGCCACTCAGCTGCGAAGGTCTAAGCCAAATGTTACCATAACATTATGGTATCATTAAGTAATAATGAAGTTGATGTTATCATTCCGCTACAAACAATCTATCCTTAATCTTACGGTAATATTCCGATAACATAAGGTGTATTCCTTTGCACAAAAATCAAAAACGATCATGAAAAAACAAGTACTTACCATTTTATTTTGCATCAGCGCCATTATTGGCCTAAACACAAAAAGCAACGCCCAGAGCATCTTGATCCACTACTGGAACTTCAATTCATTCACCTGGAACGACACCTTACCAAACGCAACCGTTGCTCCAACTGTTTCAGATCCAACCATTCATGGTCTGGCTGCTGATTATTCAAGGATTGATACCTCAAAGGCAAAAATACTCTACGCAAAACAAGCCGGCGTTTCATCGGCATGGCCAGAAGCCTCTTATCTGGTGGGTTTCACTTACATAGATCCATATATAGCAGGGGCAGCTGATGCTGATAATGTGAACCTGCAGATGGGTGACACAGTCTCACTCAGCACTACCTTGCGCACACGCAACCCAAGCGACAGCATGGAAGTTTTGTTTTATATCCCAACGACAAATTACCAGAACATACTGCTGCAATATGCTTGTGAAAGAAGTGGCAGCGGCATGTTGCATCAGTTATTTGATGTGAGCATCGATAGCGGCGCCACCTGGACAACTGCCGGACTCCCTATTACTATTGATTCGGTTTATCCGGTGTTTACATTGCATAGCATTTCATTAGCCGGCGTGGCAGGATCATCAAACAATCCTAAGCTTGTATTCAGGGTTAAATTTGAAAATAATGATGCTATGAGCAATGGGAATAACAGGTGGGATAACGTAACCGTTAAGGGAGATACATCTACATCATCAAGCAGCGGCGAATACACCAGCCAGGTAACGGCACAAGAAAACACCTATTCCATTGTTCCTAACCCGGCAACAAACAGCATTTACATTTCTTCGGCAGCAGGCGCCGAAAGGACTGTAACTATATACAACACTATGGGCCAGAAAATGATCAGCGCAACGCAAAGCGGCAACAGCGCACAGGTAAATACATCGGCTCTAAACGCGGGTATGTATTACTTGCATATTATGGAAACAAATACAGGTAATGTTTCTACACTGAAATTTGTAAAGCAATAGTAAATATTAGTAAAGATAAGAGAGCCGCTCCGAATTCAAACGCATTAAAATGCCAATATTCAATTAATTCAGTCATAATGGTAAACCCAAAGGGTTGATATTATTATAGAACAACATATATAATCTGTATCAAACCCCGAAGGGGTGACATTATCGCTCCATATATGAGCAAATAATATCACCCCTTCGGGGTTTATCGGCGTATTTTATCTATCTGCTACAATAATATCAACCCTTCGGGTTTCTCCATTTTAATGCATTTGCCATGGAATTCAGGGCGGCTTTTTTTATTGTAATCCAAACGTAAAATGGAAAAATATGGAATCAGATTCCATATTTTTCCATTTTTATTGTAATTTTGCTACTATGATAACACGGATAGCAGCAGATAAAATAAACGGTCTGGCAAAGGTTTTTAAGGCAATTGCTGTTACCGGGCCTCGCCAATCTGGTAAAACAACCATTGTAAAAGAACTCTTTAAACACAAACCATACGTGTCGTTGGAGAATCCCGATTCACGGCGTTTTGCAATTGAAGACCCCCGTGGCTTCTTAAAACAGTACGAAGATGGAGCCATACTTGACGAAGTACAAAGAACCCCGGAAATTTTTTCCTACCTACAAGAAATTTTAGATAATAGCATTGCGCCCGGCCAGTTCATTCTCACTGGCTCTAATAATTTCCTTTTGCAGCAAAACATTGCGCAAAGCCTATCAGGCCGGGTAGCATTTATATATCTTCTACCTTTTAGCGTTAGAGAACTATACCCGGATAATAACACCAACCTACAGGAAAACAGTATTTTGCTTAATGGCCTATACCCACCCGTTTATGACCGGAAAATACCCCCGCAAGACTGGTACCCAAACTATATACGCACTTATGTGGACAGGGATGTGAGGCAAATAAAAAACATTACCGACCTGATAGTGTTCGAGCGTTTTATGCGATTATTGGCGGGGCGAACCGGGCAGGAGCTGAACCTTAGCGCCCTGGCTGTAGAAACAGGGGTGGATACAAAAACGGTGCAATCGTGGATAGGTATATTGGAAAGCAGCTTTATCATTTACCTGCTAAAACCACACTACAGGAATTTCAATAAGACTATAACAAAGAGACCCAAACTGTACTTTTATGATACGGGCCTTGTATGCTCCTTATTGGGCATAACAGCAGAGGCGCAACTGGCCAACCACCCGCTACGCGGGAATATTTTTGAATGCCTTATCGTCACAGAACTGGTAAAGCAAAGAACAAATGCAGGAATGCCTGTTAATCTCTATTATTGGCGGGATAAGACCGGGCATGAAATAGATGTGATCGTGGATAATGGAGACACTCTTATACCAATAGAAATAAAGGCGGGCCATACTATCAATTCTGACTTTTTCAAGAACCTGCTGTACTGGAATAACCTCAGCGGCATGAAAAAGGGATACCTTATCTATGCAGGAGATGAAGGGCAACAAAGAAGCAATGGTATTGAAGTAATCAGTTGGAAGAAAATGGCAGGTATATAATCCTTAGCGCGAAATACTGTTACTATCCAGGAATGAAATAACGTTGAGGCCCCATTCGTCCGGATATTTTTGCAGGGAATTGTCATGGCCTGCAAGCGGGTAGGTGACCAGTTTTTTCGGGCATTGAAGATTAGCAAAAATTGCGTCAATTTCCTTTCTGGTCACCCGGTCATCTTTTTCACCATATTGGAGCAGCGTGGGGCAACTGATTGTTTTGGCGTAGTTAACAGGGCTAAATGAAAATCCGGAGAAATCGTTCTCAACACCTCCCCAGAAGACCAATTCGGCAGCAAGTGGAAAGGTTGGTACGTGCAGCGCCCTAAAACGGGCGCAAACAGTCTCATACATAGTGCCGAACGGACATTCAATAATTATAGCCGCGGGGCGGATCTTGTAGTCATTAATGGCTTTCATAATAGCAACTGCACCCATAGAAGAACCATATAAGCAGATATTCCCTCCTACAGACCTTTTTACATAATCGTAACAATCTTTTACCTCCTGCGCCTCCTTATAACCTATGGTAGTGCTATTACCACCGGATCCGCCAGACCCCATAAAGTCAACCAGCAGGCAGTTATACCCTTGCTGCAGGAATGTCTCCGAACGCTCTATTAAGGCTGATTTATTGCCGGTGTAGCCATGAAATAAAAGGACGGTTCCTTTTGCTTCTTTATCGGCAGGTATATACCAGCACTCTATTTTTACATTACTGTTGATAACAATGGTTTTGTAAGGGCGTGCAGGTGTCTTTGTATTTACCGGGCGGGGATTATCAACGCCTGTAAATAACAGTTGAAGCTTTTTAAGCCCTGTCAGTTTTATGCGTTCGTTTCGTACGCCACTATTACTGAAATGAGTGAATTTATAGGCATGAACAGCAGCCAGGACATTGCTAAACAGGAATAGGGACAATGCCAGCCATGCTCCAATTGTTGCTATCTTTTTCCATCTTATTTTTCGCATCACAAGCCAAAATTGAGCGAAAAAATCCACCGTTTTAAACAAACAGGAAAACTTATCGTTTTTGTAACAAAACAATTCCCCCCCGTGTAGCGATGCTGGAAAACAACCTTACTGTAATCCAGTTGTACATGCAAGGGCTATTCTCGCCTGCACCCTTTAGTTTTTCTTTCTTATTTTTGGCAAGATGTTCCCGCGAAAACAAAAATATTTCACCAGGCTCCCATTTACGTTACTGCTTGAAATATTATTCAGTGTTTCTTTAGCAGCTGTGAATTTTTACCGGATACTAAACATACCCATCACCATAGACGAGAACGGCTACGAGCCGGAATATACATATATTTCCCTATTGCGAAGCACGTTAGGCTATGCTAACAACCACATACTGCATTCGGTCATAAGAAAATGGTTCATAGAAACATTCAGCGACAACGTTTTCTTTTATCGCGTTGATAGCTTAATTGCCCAAATTTTGTTTCTCTTTTTTTCCCTCCTCATATGCCGCCACCTGTTCAAAAACAAATGGTGGCAGTTGTGTGCTTTTATCACCCTCAATACGATCAGCCCACTGGTCTTTGATTTCTGGGGGCTTAGCAGGGGTTATGCATTATCGCTGTCGTTAATGACAATAAGCATCTTCTACTTATTAAAATACATAGAAGAGAGGAGGATATTTCTACTGTCCTTTTCATTTGCTGCGGCCTTTTTATCTGTATTCAGCAATTTCGGGTATATCAATTATTTTATAGCATTGACCGGGGTTGTGATAATCCAGCAGTTGATTTTCAAAAAAACTAACGACAAAAATCATTTACAAAAAGAATTAGCAGTTTTGCTTATTTCAATTATTGCGCTAACCTTATTAATTGAAGAACCGTTAAGAAATGTTTACCAGCGCGGGGAATTGGCATTTTTAGGAACCACAGGTTTTATTAACGACACAATAAGTTCCCTTGTAAGAGAAGGACTGTTTTTGCCCGAAAGCCTTTTTTCCAGGTCTGTTATTTGGTTCGTTACCGTCTTTCCGGTTATTGGCGGTTGTTTTTGGCTTTTTGTTTATTACCGGAACAATGTACGTGGCCGGGAAACACCAAAAGAAGAAAGATATGGCATAGCGTTATTTCTTCTACTCATTATCCCTGCCATTTCCATTTTATTGCAACATGCTTTGCTAGGAGTAAATTTCCTTGTGGCCCGCACTGCACTGTTTTTCATTATTCTATTTATATTGAATTTTATATACTTAATATATTATATCCGCTCACGGGTACCAAAAATAGCATTTGGCCTGCTATTAGTGACTACGCTTCTGACAGGTTATAATTTCGTTTCAAAACTAAACTTAAACCGCACTATTCTTTGGTGGTTCGATAGTGACGACCTGAATGTGCTAACAAGAATAGCAAATGAATGGGAAAATAAAAATGAAAAAATAAAAGTAAAGGCATACTGGTTATTCACAGCATCGTTTCGTTACGATATAAATCATTTTTATAAAAACAGGTTTTATCCGGTAGAAGCGCTTAGCGGGCCGCCGGATAATGATACTACATTTGATTATTACTATATCCCGCTATCTGACGTTTCGCTTATGGATACCGCTAAATTCCGCCAGGATACTGCTTTTGTGATTAGCGGCTTTATATTATACAGAAAGAAATAATCGCATTATTTCCTTTCGCCAAACAGCATACTGCCGATGCGCACCATGGTGCTGCCCTCCTCTATGGCAATACCATGATCGGCGCTCATGCCCATAGAGCAAATGGAAAACCAGGGTTTTCCAAAAAAACGAAGTGCCGGCAAGGAAGGTAAAAAAGTTGTGAAGCTTAAAAAACTCGGCATGGCATTGCTGCTCATTGTCTGTATTCGTTGCCATGCCCATCAACCCGCATATGCGCACATTTTTTAACTGCTCTTTTTGCGCCTCGTAATAGTCGAGCAACACCAGTATCTCCTTTTCATCGAGCCCGAATTTCGTCTCTTCGGTGGCAATATACATTTGCAGCAAGACATCAATCGTGCGCACGTTTTTCTCGGCCTGCTTGTTTATTTCCACCAGTAGCTTAAAGCTGTCAACAGTATGTATAAGGTGAATGAAAGGAGCAATAAGTTTTACTTTATTGCCCTGCAGGTGACCTATGAAGTGCCACCTGATGTCTTCCGGTAGTTGTGTATGCTTCTCCGCAAGTTCCTGCACATAATTTTCGCCAAAATCACGCTGGCCAAGCTGGTACAATGCTTCAATGTCAGCCGCAGGCTTTGTTTTGGATACCGCAACAAGCGTAACACCCTTCGCTGCAAATTCCCGGCTCAGTTGCTCCCAAACTTCTGTATTTACCATTTTGTCAATAAATCCGTTACAAGGGAATATTTCTTATCTCTTCTTCTGTAAGCCCGGTCAAATCTGCAATATCCACCATGGGCATCCCTCTTTTCAGACACTTTGCAGCCATTTCTATCGCCTTCTCCCGTTTGCCCTCATCGGCAGCTTTTTTCAGCCCTTCTTTAAGCGCATAATTAAACGTATTTATATTGTCTCTGTACGCTTTGAGGCTTGCATTATACCTTGCAATTTCCAAGTCGTTCATCTTCGACAGTTCAGCTTTTTCTATCGCTTCTTTAAACACTACTTCATCCTTAAATATTTCTGGAATAGCCTGGAAATCTTCCAAATTCTTAATAAAATAAAGCCATTTGTCGAGCCGCGATTCCAGCTCACGTTCCGTCTTTGAGAAGTTCGGCATCTCTATGTATATATAGGTAAGCTTGTGGTAAACCTGCACCCCCTCCTCATCTTTTAGCGTTAAC
>JABDBX010000117.1 GCA_013288445.1 Bacteroidota bacterium | reverse complement strand
TGTGAGAACGCGGGAGCCGTGACATTAAGTACTGTTTTGGCTATCATAGACAGCGATTCCGGGCAAACCGAAACATGGTTCGTAACTGCTGCTCCGCTTCATGGTACACTCGCAGGTTTCAGCACAACAGCAACCTCTACAGGAAGTAATGTATTGCCACTGGGGCTGACCTACGCTCCCGCCGCCGGCTACATAGGGGCAGATACTTTTGCCGTAACGGTAACAGACGGTATTGCCGTAGCTACCACAACGGTTTATGTTACTGTACACGGCTTACCTACGCTTGGTAGCTCACTTACGCCTCCTGCTATTTGCGATGGAAGTGTTTTTAGTTATACACCTGGCAGCGCAACACCAGGGGCTACTTTTCACTGGCATCGCACACTTGTTGCCGGTATATCAAATCCTACAGCAAGCGGCATCGGCAATCCAGATGAGACACTTGTAAATACTACCAGCTACGATGTGGCCGCTAACTATGCGTATACGGTTATTGCCAATGGTTGCAGCACTACAGAGCATGTTATTGTTACCGTGCACCCCACACCACGTTTGTCATCTGTTCTTTACGATACTATATGCAGTGGGTCCACATTCGCGTATGCGCCGGTTGTAGCTACCGCAGGTACTACCTACACCTGGACGCGTGCTGTTGTGGCGGGCATAACTCCAGCCGTAGCATCATCGGGCACAGGCAATATCAACGAGACACTTACAAACACAACGACCACACCGCTAAACACAGTGTATAGCTTCGCACTAAGTGCTAACGGCTGCAATGCTACCCGCAACCTTACCGTGTCCGTTATACCCGGCGTTGCTGGTATCCCCATTACTACCATGTCGCCGTCATCAGTTTGTGCCGGTACCATGTACCAGAATTTTGGTGCGGCTACACCACCGCCTGTCGGCGTCACCTTTGCCTGGAATACCGTCAATGCTACCTTGTATGCTGTTGGTAGCACTAATCAATATGCAATTGTTAATTTTCCAAATGCAGGCAATGCCTGGGTAACGCTTACACAGAGTTTTGGTAGCGCAAACTGTGTAAGGAACGATAGCTTTAAAGTAACGGTTGGTGCCTCATCGCCTGCATCGGCCAATGTGATCTACTACGGCTACCAGTTCGTTTATACCGATAACACCGCAGATGCCTACCAATGGGGTTATGACAATACGTCAACTCTTGATTCTACGATAATTGACGGGGCCACTTTTCAGAGTTATGTAAATGCGCTCCCTGATTTTGCCAATAATTTTTATTGGGTGATGGTCACTAAAGGCGGTTGCACACAGAAGATATACTACAACGGGCCGCTCTCTGTTACAAACATGCAGCTTGGCGTTGGTCAGGGACTCAAGGTATATCCTAACCCAGCAAGCAATACGTTGAACATTAACATTAATGCGCCCCAGGGCAGTGTTACCGATATAGTGCTGACAGATATGCCGGGGCAAACAATAAATAAGGTGACAACTTCAGGGCATACCGCGCAGTTCGATATTGCAGCTTTGCCCGCCGGTTGTTACATGCTCAGTTGCTGGCAGGATGGTGTGAAGGTGGCGACCACAAGATTTATAAAAAATTAGAAAAAGGTCAGTAAAAGATATTGATGAAAAGAATTATCCTCATTTTAGTTGCCATACTTGGCGCATCCCATATGTGGGCTCAGAATATTAATCCTGAGTTCGACCATGTGGAAGGTCGTCGTCATGCTGCAAAAAATTGGAACAGGCCGGCAGACAGCACATTGTCGCACTGGTGTATCGATGTGAATGGGATGGCGGGTGTACTAACACAGCAGATCACCGCCATTGACCCTACGGCAAATTATACCAACCTGCTCAACCCCAAAGTAAGCAGCCTGAAATATGAAAATGGCGGGTCTTATGGGCTTGATGCGCAGGTAGGGTATTTCTTTGGCAAGATGCGTCATTTTGGCCTCGGTACCGGGCTCACTTATATGTACCAGCACGGCGACCTTACAATGGATAATTTTCATGTAGAATACCAATCTGTCGATGCGCTGAAAAATGTTTTCAGGCAGGAAATAACCGCCGATGGAAAAGTAAAAGAAACAACAGGCACGTCTAATCTGAATATACCACTGGTGCTGAAATACAAAACCATGTTCTCCAAAAGAGTTGGTTTTACTGTTGATGCCGGTGTATTGTTCAACCTCGTTGAAAGCAACGATTACAAAGCAAAAACTGCATTCGATTACGAGGCTATATACAAGTATGCACCCGTAAACGGAGTTATCAGCAACGTTTATGAGACCTCCGTTGTTCCGGCGTCATCAGACCTGCTCATAACCAAGGCGCAGTATGTAAACCAATATCCCAATGGCAACATACAGGATTATTTTAACTCCCTGCAAAACCACGGTTACAATGTGGGGCTGGGCGTGAAGCCGTACAATAATTCAGGCACTGTTTCTTACACCGGCTCGGTGGGTGTATTGCTTCGCCCGGCTATAAGCATTTATCTGTGTCATAATGTAGCATTGAACCTCGGCGCTTACTATTTGTACCAGGACTTCAGCCACACGGCTTCCGGCGGTTATAGGCTTACCGACAAAGTGGGGCAGTATAGCTCTGTGATGAACACGGTTACCGGCAGCAGCAATAATTCTTACGGGCTCAATGTGGGCTTGCGGTTTTTCTTTGGCAGGGCAGCCGGTTGTGTTGCACCGCCGCCTCCGGTCGAAGAGCCTAAAGAAGAAGTAGAGGAAGCTGTGCCAGCCCCGGAGAAAATAGTACCACCAACGCCCGAAGTGCCGCAGCGCGAAGACGCAGTGACTCCGCCCGAGGCTCCTGAACCACAAGAGATAAATGTAGCGGTTACGCCAATATTGTTTGATGTGGACAAGACCGTGATCAAAGAATCATCTTACCCCACGCTCGATGAAGCAGCGAGCATAATTCAGGGCAAGAATAACGCCTACTACGTGATCCACGGCTATGCCGACAATACCGGAACAGCGCCAATAAACTGGCTGCTCTCCAGGCACAGGGCCAATGCAGTACGGACCTATCTGCATAGCAAGGGCGTGAGCCTGAAACTGCTGAAGACAGTAGCACACGGCGCTAAATCGCCCGTAGCCAGCAATGATACCGAAGAAGGCCGCGCCCAAAACCGCCGGGTGATGATAGAGCTGAAAGAGAAGAAGTAATTTATCTCGCCCAACGCCTTAATTGTTCAACAGATTTTCTCGCAAGCAATTGCGAAACACAACTCGCGTCATTGCGAGGAACGAAGCAACCTCACGCAACACAACTTGCGGCGCATAAGCCCTTTGTAAGTGACAGGATTTTCTCGCAAACGAGTGCGAAACACAACTCGCGTCTTTGCGAGGAACGAAGCAACCTCACGCAACACAACTTGCGGCGCATAAGCCCTTTGTAAGTGACACGCTTTTCTCGTGCTTGGCTGCGTAACACTCTCCCCTCTTTTTTTTCAAAGAGGGGATGATTTATGAGGCGACTGCCGAATAAATCTGGGGTGATCGGCTCGCGCCTAAGCAACACAACTCTCGTTACTGCGAGATACGAAGCAACCTCACAAATTGAATGACTACACTCAACACGTCATAACCACATTCGGGGTTACAGGGAGAATAGATAGAAGGTAGCCTATGCTTTAATGATTATGAATTGCCCCATCGGGCAATGTCCTTGACTTAATAAAATAGTGGAGTAGAATGATGCAGTTGATGGCATATTCGGCTGCATTCCCCCCTTGCGCGAAGGCGTTGTGCGTCAGAGAAGGGGGAAAAGGGGATGTCCTGACACGCGCCTCGA
The DNA here is from genome assembly GCA_013288445.1 of Bacteroidota bacterium. Taxonomy (GTDB): domain Bacteria; phylum Bacteroidota; class Bacteroidia; order Chitinophagales; family Chitinophagaceae; genus Nemorincola. The sequence continues at coordinate 5,980 of JABDBX010000117.1, read as the reverse complement.
AAGAAGCGAACGTCTTATGTCAATGACATTGCCCCATCGGGGCTAACTCTTTGTAGCAAACACCATGTAAAAATATGGGAATGCCCCAGAGGGGCTAACACCAGTCACACTATAGAAAGCATCTCCCTTGGGCTGGGTATTACTGCTTCACAAAATTACTAAACGTAATCACCAGGTTCGACGGAATGGTAGGATGCACCCTGGTAAGGGTCAAAGAGGCCGTTGTGCCATTCACACTGCCCGAACCTGAATAAATAGAGGTATCCGTACCCTTGATTATCGTATTAGCGGTAACAGTAAAGGTAGAACCGGTCGGTGAATTATTGGCAAGTGTAATAGGCATAGAAAGTACCTGCTTACCGGAGTCGTCCTGCCATATCAAGGTCATGGAATTATAGTTGGCAGTATCGTTTCCACCGCTAAATACGAGGGAGTTGTTTACAAAGTTGATGTCAATGTTAGTCGTGTCATCTATCCCGGATTCTACTGCGTTACCTTTATAGGTGAAGGCATATATCCGGCTATAAATGATCTCGCAATTTGTGCCGCCTGTGCCCGGTATGGTGCAGGAGCAAACCCCGCCGCCGCACGAGCCGCCATTGAGGCAGGTTACACCCTTACAGCCATCCTTGCTGCACGACGATGTATATAATACAGCGCAAAACAGACTAAGTGTAGCAAATATACTTAGCGCAATGAGCTTGAATGATTTCATAAGCTGGTCTTTTAAAATGATCATCATCACAAAGATAAGTTTTAGTGGCTATTGCAGCAAATACCCACAATTACCATGCCTGCCATTAAAACCTGTTTTTGTATTGATCCAATAATAAATTTCACATCAAGCCGAAAAAAGAACTGTCATGGTGAGCCCCGCCGAACCATGACATGCCGAGTTTAGTACAGCCGCTTAATAGTGCCGATGTGAAATTTATTACCGGATTTTATACAATAACGGCATAAGCCCATCCCTTATTATCTTTACCATATGCCAAAACAGGTTTTAGCATTTCTTTTATTGTTTTACTGGTTTCCCGGTACTGCTAAGGCCCAAAAATATACCTATGACTACAACGATAACTGTAGCAAGGCATACCAGGCTTACCTGTCGCTGCACACCAACGAGGCCCGGGCAGCAATAATAAATGAAATGAAGGCCAACCCCTACAACCTGATGGCCACCTACATTTCGGACTATGAAGACTGTACCGTGCTGCTGCTGAACTACGACAAGGCAGACTATGCCCAACGAAAGGAGCACCTGGACGCCCGCCTGAAGCTGCTGGAAAAAGGGGATGAAGCATCGCCCTGGTACCGCCTGTGCCTTTCGGGTATTTACCTGCATTGGGCATTGGTGGATACTCGCTTTGGCGAGCAATATAAGGCGGCCATTGCATTTCACAAGTCCATGGCGCTCTTGAAGGAAAATCAGCGCCTTTTCCCCCGTTTCGAATACAACAATGTATTTGCAGGCTTGCAGGAGGCAGTGGTGGGCTCACTGCCCGGAAATTATAAGTGGATCGCCTCCATATTTGGCATGAAGGGGAACGTAAAAAAAGGGACCGGACTGCTGGCTTCCTTCGTGAATACACATACGGTCCTGCAGCCACTTTATGCCGAGGCGGCTCTATACAATGTTTTCACCCGTTTTTTATCTTTTGGCCGAACAAAAAGAAGTGTGGGCTCTGCTCAGCGCCCCGCAATTCCAAACCCAAAACAACCTGCTCCACGCCTATGTGAAGGCCAGCATAGCGCTGGATTATCGGAAGGCCGCAGTGGCTATGGAAACACTGGAATCTGCCGCCGCCGATCCCTATTACAACCGGTACCCTGTTTTTGACCGCCAGATGGCGCTGGCGTTGCTAAATAAGCTGGATACGGGCTGCATTTTCTACTTTCAGCAATACCTGAAAAAGTACAAAGGCGATATAAACATCAAGGATTGCTGGCAAAAAATGGGCCTGGCGTATTACATCAATAACAACCCCGCCAAAGCAAACTATTGCCTGGAGCAGGCAAGGGCATTAGGCAATACGCACACCGACGCAGACAAACTGGCCTATCGTTTTGCGGAGAACAAAGTATGGCCAAACAAGGCTCTCCTTCAGGCCCGCCTGCTTATAGAAGGCGGCTACTACGAGCGGGCGTTAACCATTTTGCGCAGTATCAGCCCCGCGCAACTATCCCAGCCCGAAGATAAGCTGGAATACCTGTTTCGCTATGGCAGGGCCTGCCAGGAAACCGGGGACAACAATAAGGCGCTGGACTACTATCAAAAAGCCATCAACACCGGTAAAGACCGGCATGAACAATTTGCAGCCCGCGCTGCCCTGCAAATGGGCCAGATATATGAGCAAGGCGGCATGAAAATACCGGCATTAGCCCGGTATAAAGAATGCTTACACATGCCCGACCACGACTTCCAAAACTCTATAGACCAGCAGGCGAAAGCAGGCTTAAACAGGCTGGGCGGGAATGACTAACCCTTCCCCAGCGCCTTGCCAATAGCCGAAACCCATTTCTGGAAAAGCTTGTTCTCTACCTTGCACATATCGCCGGCAAGCTTTTCCCACTTTGGGTGAAACACCTCCAGCATCCGCTGCATCTCTTCCAGGTGGCCTTCTTCCTCGGCAATGATCGACTTTACATTCACCTTAGATTTGTGTGCTGTAAGCGCTTCCTGGTATATGCCATAGAGCATATCGGCACGTACTTCTATTGCATAGGTCACCAGCAGGTAAGCGCCATGCTTCAATGCGCGGCCTTCCAGCCCTAGCTTGTTTTTTATGTACCTGCAAGCCTCCACATCCAGCATTTGCAGGTAGTGGTAGCTTTCTAATGGCGCCAGCAGGTAAGGGTAGGAATAATCGGGGCAGGCGTCTTTTCCCAGCTTGCCTATCTGCTTCTTCAGGTAGTAGGCGTGGCGGGCTTCCTCGGCGGCATGTTTCAGCACTATAATGTTGGTATGTACCGGGTGTTCGTACTTCGATATTTTCCTCGCCCCGGTGTTCTCCATCATAGAAAGGCTGTTCAGCCATTTCGCATGTGTGTCATCCCGCAGCACTATCTTGTTCACTATCTTACTTAGTTGTTCCTCTTGTTTCATGGCCGGCAAAGTTATTGAGAAATCGGCAGCATACACAGCCAGCCGTCAATCGTCTAAAATATAATTTTTATACAATGTATTGTGTGCCCCCACCAAAATCTATATCCTCCTTCGCCAAAGGCTACGGCGGACGAAGAAAAAAACAATTGTGGATAACTACGTATTATCCTGTCTGTGCTATGATATGCCCGTAGAGCATTGTAGCGGTTGTGCGATTTTTGGGTGACCCTATTTTAACCTCACCCCATCCCTCTCCAAGGGGAGAGGGTGAAGCTACGTAGGCGTGAGTAATCCTCGTATGGGATAGGGCCACTTCGATTATTCCACTTCATTAATGACGCATATGCACTGATTACATGTTGCTCAAATTCCCTGAATTTCTTTGTAAAAATCAATTGCCTGATTATCAAATACCTGTACCAGAATTGTTGCTCAAAGGTTGCTCACTTGTTGCTCAACTATGATTAACCTCTCCCAGCCTCTCCAAAGGAGAGGAGACACTGTCACGTCCTGAAATAGGTTTACACTTTGGTTAGATAATCCTGATTTTGGCTTACCTATATGTTGCAAAATCTATGCCGGATATGACGGGGCTGCAGGTAAGATATTCACATTTCTGAACCGCTGATAACGCTGATTATTTTTATAACGCGGAATGTGAGGAGCAACGGCTTTGGCTATATGCCCCATTAGTGGGCTACCTGTTTGTAGCTTGATAACCGGGTATCTTTTTTTTATACGCCCCGTTAGGGTGCGCAACCTATAGTCGCTCCGGTCATCGCGAGGTACGACGCGATCTCACGAAAGGCTATACACTATATGGGATAGAAAGCCGCAGGTTAGGGGCATCTCACGTTTGAAGTATGGCGCACCGGTTAATATTTTACAAACTGCTCCAGCAGGAAATCTTTCCGGCTGCAATTGAGTATATCTGCGAGCTTATTGGCAAGTGTTTGCATATTTGTATAAATGGATAAAAAAAATTACTTTGCAAAAATCCATAAATAATAAATTACAGGTAATGTTAATTATTGCTTACTCAAACAAAGATATTTTATGAAACAATTCTTCTTTGCACTCATTTTTTCTTTAATGGCTATTTGCGGGTATGCGCAGCAAGCACCTATTATGGTTTGTAATTCATCTGGTACTGTTTGTATGCCGTATTATGTGCTTACTGACGCTGTAACAGCGGCGCTCCCAGGTAGCTATATTTATGTACCCGGTGGGAGTTTTAGTTTGGGTGCAATAATAAATAAAGAATTACATTTTATAGGTGCCGGACATTATCCAGATAGCACTCATATTACTGGGGTAAGCTCGATAACAGGCACTCTTACCATCGATACAGGTTGCAGTAATAGTTCTTTTGAGGGGCTATATATTTCACATGTTTCCGTGCCTGCTGCTAACGGGGGGGGTATTGTTAATAATATCAGTTTTACTAGATGTAATATACCCAACCTTTACTTGAATAACAGTGAGCCATATGTATATAGTTATTCAGTGTCTTGTAATAGCTCTCTTTTTAAGGATTGTGTCTTCAATCAGTTTATGCCCTTATGCACAAATTGTACTATCAACAACTGTATTTTAACTGGCGGACTTCAAAATATAAATTCATCAACAGTCAATAATTGTGTTATTTTCAGCTCGTTTTACTATAACCCTTATGGCGGAGGTACTTCTGGCAATAATATTGTGAAAAATAACATTTTTGACTCTTTGGATATCACTGGCTCCTATTTATGTTCAAGTTGCATATTGACAAATAACCTAACCACTTCCAGTTCTTTAAGCTTACCAGGTGCAACATTAGAAACAGGGACAATGGTTAATGTGCCGATATCTAATCTTTTTGCAAATGCCACCACTGTAGGCTTTGACTATACTAAAGACTTTCATTTAAAAAGTACTTCGCCAGGCCACAATGCCGGTGATGATGGAACAGATGTAGGTATATATGGCAGCGGCACGCCGTATGCCCCTGATGGAGTGCCGAGTAACCCGCACTTTTACTACCAAAGTGTAAGCGGTATTACCGATACCATGGGCAACCTGCCGGTACACATTAAAGTTCGTGCGTCCTATTAGTCATACAATAGTTTAAAGGTTCCTAAAAATTATTGTTATGACGAAACGTATTTACGCGATAATATTGCTTTGTGCCTGCTTTTTGAGCGGCAAAGCACAAACTATAAACCAATACCAGTATTGGTATGATACTGATTATGGTAGTGCTATTACACATTCGCTAAGCAGCCCTGCTGCAAATTATTCGTTTGATTCGGTTTTATTGATGAGTACACTACCTAAGGGCTATCATACCATAAATATGCGGTTTGAGGATAATGGCGGGCGGTGGAGCGTGGTTAGCAGCAAATCTTTTTATAAAGGGGCAGGCAAAATAGTGAAATACCAATATTGGTTTGATACTGATTTTGGGAGCGCAGTAACGCAGCTAGTAACGCCTGCATCATCGGCAGATATAAGCAGTTCAGTTGACGCAAGTGCACTATCGCAGGGCTTACACGTTATCAATTTCCGGAGTGAGGATGATGATAACAAATGGAGCGTGGTAACGAGCAAGCAATTTTATGAAAAGAGCATGATAACAGCTTATCGTTACTGGGTAAACAACAAGTTCGATTCGGCCCATGTAGTGACGCTCGCCAGTCCTGCGAGTGTAGCTGATCTGAATATTTCCATACCGCATACCGATTTCCCTTTAGGGAAGGATACGTTGTATTTTGAAGTTCAAAATAATTTTGGGGAGTGGTCTTCGGTTATCGTAGATACGTTTAAGGCAAATCCTGTTTCTGCTACATCCTCAATTAGCGTAACCAATAGTAATATTCCACCATGGCAAAGAGA
>JABDBX010000116.1 GCA_013288445.1 Bacteroidota bacterium | reverse complement strand
CACCTGGAATGGCCGCTCGGCAGACAGCACCTTGATACTGGGCCGCAACTTCGATTTTTATGTGGGCGATAAATTTGCCGAAGACAAAATAGTAGCCTTCTACCACCCTACTGCCGGTTATCGGTTTATGATGGTTACCTGGGCGGGCTTTACCGGCGTTGTATCTGGCATGAATGAAAAGGGCCTCACAGTGACCATCAACGCCGATAAGACCAGCATCCCATCGGGTGCGGCCACGCCCGTATCGGTAGTAGCGCGGGAGATATTGCAATACGCACAGAACATAAATGAAGCCTGGGCAATAGCCAAAAAAAGAAAGATGTTCGTCTCGGAATCGTTTCTTATCGGCTCTGCTATAGATAACCGTGCTGCCATAATAGAAAAGACCCCGGATAGCATGGATATGTATGCGCCTGATGATAATTTCATCACCTGCACAAACCACTTCCAGGGCAAGGAACTTGGCAAGCTGGCCACCAATGAACTACAGATAAAAGAGAGCGCTTCGGCCTATCGCTACCAGCGGCTCAATGAGCTTCTGGCAGAAGATACTATAAATACAGTACAGAAAACCGCCGATATACTTCGCGACCGGCTGGGCCTGCATAACCAGGATATAGGCGTAGGGAACGAGAAGGCCATCAACCAGTTCATTGCCCACCACTCTATCATTTTTGAACCGCAGAAGAAGTTGGTGTGGGTGTCCACGTCGCCATGGCAACTTGGCGCTTACATCTGTTACGACCTCAATAAGATATTTGCGATGCACGGCCTTGCCGCTGATGTAGAAGTTTGCGATAGTACACTAAATATTGCGCCCGATCCTTTTCTGCACACAGAGGCTTTCAAAAATTTCACCGTATTTAGGAAGCTGAAACAAAAAATGCAGGATGCCGAAACGATAGATGTATCCCAGCTTATTGCATCAAACCCGAATTTTTATCACACCTATGTGCTTGCCGGGGATTATGAGTTTAAGCACGGAGATCACTTAAAAGCCAAGGAATACTACAAAACAGCGCTTACCAAGGTGATAGCTACAAAACAGGAAGAGAACAGGATAAAGAAACAGATAGTAAAGTGTGATAAAAAATGACAACCCGGCATGAACATTGGCTGACTGCGGGTCACCTGTTTATCTCGCCAAATTTGGTAATGGCGCTCATGATTATTACTTTAAATTCATCTATCAGCGTATCAAAGCTATTGTATTTAGCCCGCCTTGCTTCTTCCCCTATCACCTTTGCCTGCGATGCAAGGTGGGCCGCAACCAATGATGCTTTATTTTTTATAGCATCTTCTTTTTTGCCCTTCCATTCAGCCTCCGTCATTCCATCTTCTTTCTCCACCTTTATCTTGGCAATATAATGGTCGCAATAATCTTCAAATACTTTTGCGTAATATTCCATATGTTATAACGTTGCAAAGTTAGATTATCTATTGACAAAATAAAAACATATTTTAATTTATACTACTTCGTTATCAGTATTTTATTGTAAACCCTGCCATTGCCGGTAGTAACAACCGCATAATATATGCCGGTGGCTAATGAGGCTGGCAGATGCACCAGCGGATCGCTTAATGTAGCGGTCAGCACCACCTGCCCATACAGGTTTATCAACGTCAGCACATCTGTTTTCGCTGCTCCGTTTATTTGTATATAGTCTTTTGCGGGGTTAGGTATTATCGTTATTGCGCTTTCATTCAGTTCCGGCACTTCATCATTTGCCATTACTATGCTGTTGCAAAAACTATCCACACATACATAGCCATTCTTTTTGTAGGCCGTAAGTGTTAGGCAGGCAGTAAAGGAACCATGAGTGGAATATGTGTGGGAACCCGGACTTTGCAGCGATGATGTATCCTTGATACCTGAAGCAGGGTCCCCGAAATTCCAGTGCCATACCACCGAATCACCGTTCCCTGCCTGCGATTTATTCGTAAAGGTCACTTTGTACCTTTTGCCTATGCTGTCGGTAAACAGGGTATTGAGATTATTACATGGCGGATCGCTGAAGGCCAGGTCTGAAATAAAAATAGAGCCTGCTGTCGATTTATCAAACAGAAACCTCACCTTTCTTACTTTGGCCCTATCAATACCACTAAAATCATTTAGCGGCATTTTTATAGTATTAAACAATACTTTAGGCAGGTCATTCGGTTGTGTGCCGGGCTGGTAAAAAAGAGCATGGCTATAGTTGGTCACAACAGCGCTGCCCGTATGCCCTTCGGAGTCTATAAGCTGAACCGTAAAGTTGAGATTCGTGCCCACAGTGGTCTGGCTGAAATTAACGGAAGCCCTGAACTGAATATCCTGGTATTGGGTCAGGTCTTCGTCTGCTGCGGGCAAGTCGTTTTGATACCACTGGGTGGTATCATTCCATCTCATACCCATCTGCACTAATCCAGAGATCGGCGATAGAGAGCCGTTGTGCGGCTTCTGCGCGCCATGTGTGGTCACTCCGCAATCTGGCACACCAAGGCCACCCCCACAGATCTCTGACGATACAAGCGAATGCTCGGTTACCGTGTCAGTCAGGGTGTTGGTCGTATAATTGGTAAGGAAGTTGGTGCGGTTCACATCCAGCCTGTTATACTTGCTGGGATGATACGATACATATACCTGCGAAGAATCTAACGTTGATGAGGCCGGCGGCACCACATCATCCACATTCAGTATAGGTGCAAACTGGTTTTCGTGACCCATATATACCCGGTAAAACGCGGCCATATAGGGCGTAAGGGCTGCTTTCTGCATAGCCGTATCGAAGCGCTTGCTACCCGGTGTGCTTGGGCCGCATTGAGGGTCGGTTGCGCTGAAGCTATACATCCAATCATCGGCCCCGCCTGCTATGTACGAGCCCGGCGTCCAAACCGTGTTAAAGTAATTGTGGTTGGCGCCCATAAAAAGAACTGTATGCTTAGGAGCATTGTCAGCAGTGTCGGAATACCGGGAGTCATCATAGAAGTGCACGCCCTGTATGTCGTTTACATCTCCATCGCAGTATGGGGCCACATCTAATAGCGGTATGCTGTGCAGTATATGCCGCTCAAAGTCCACTGGGGCAAGCGTAAGCACCGCCTTGATACCGTATGGGCTGCCTAACGACTGGTTGTAAAGCGCCTGGAAAACAACACCCTCTCCACCCCGCGAATGTCCCATTGTACCCACATTCTTCATATCCAGCTTCCCTATGAAGGTAGTATCAAAAGGGCCACCTGCTGTAGTATTCCAGGTATTCCAAAGGTCCATATGGTGTTGCAGCAGTTCTGCCCTACCCTGCATACCGTAGTCAGGTACGCTGTTATCGGTAGCATTAATAGCATTGCACGATATGGAAATGACTATGTAGCCATGACTTGCCATGTTCTTTGCCAGATAGTCATAACCCTCATAGCTGGTAATGGACTGCCAGCCCGTGGGGCATGGCCAGTCTCCGCTGGTATTGCTGGGCGTGTCTGTTTGGTAGCAGGTCTCGTGCCGGCCATGCAGGAAGAACACAACTGGGAACGGCCCCGAACTCAGGTCGGCGGGATAAATCACCGACCCACGTATCTCCAGCGAATCGGGGAAGTCGGGTACAATATAAGCAAGGTCACCCAGGTTATACTCCGCTTTAAGTGTGGCGTGAGACCCCGGTATTCCGGGATCTGGCGTGGTTTGTGCAGTGGCAGGCATAGCGAACAACCCAAGCACAAAAATGGCGCTAAAAAATACCTGGAAAGTAAACTTACGATTCATTGAAACTTATTTGAAATTATTTTGTCAATAATTTGGTGCTGAATTTACCCAACGACCATACCGAACCTTGCGCTTCCTTGCTTTGCGCCTCCATCTCCTTTTCGCTCTCATCCTTATGCCCATAGGTCAGGTACATGCTATTGCCATCTTTCAGGCTGTTGTATGCCGCCACCGGCACCTGGAATACCAGGCTCCCCACCCCCGATTTAAAGGACTGCTTGTAATGTGCAAACTCAGCCGGCCCTATATGCAACACATAGGTATTGCCGCCCACCACAAACCTGTGCGAAGAGTTAATAGTAAACGCCACCATCTTATCTTTTTGCTTCACAGTACCTATTTCCAGAGTGGCCTTATTTTGCGCCATAAGCCCGTTAGGAAAAGAAAATATTAATCCGATGCCAAACAATAAAAAGACTATATTTCTCATAAATTCAAGATCAATGTTGTAAATGTAATTAAAAAGAATAGCATAATACCAATCGAATTGGCGGTTTTATTTTCTGAAGGATAACGGTGGAAAAATACACAACAATTATTCATTACCTTTGTAAAAAAAAGTTTATGTTATCGGTAACGGGTATTTATGACGGCAAGAGTATTTATCCTACGGAAGCCATTGACGAACACAAAAAGTATAAAGTAATTATCACTTTTGTGGAAGAGTTAGAGAATCCAGACGGAGATCCGGACATTCGCAATTTTGGAACGGTAAGTAACTCTTCTTTGGCATTTTGGAATGATCCAAAGGAGGATATTTACCAGGACTATCTTATCAAACCCCTATCGAAATGAATACGGGAACAATAGTGCTGATACCTTTTCCTTTTGCAGAACTTACCAACACTAAAGTACATACTGCACTGAAATAACGACTTGCTCGTCGCCTTATTAACGCCCTTATTAACCGATTTAACGATTACCCATAAAATATTCCACTGTCAGTTTCAACCCATCGAGGAATTGCTGTGTAGGCTGATATTGTAGTAAGTGCTGCGCTTTAGATATGTCTGCGAGAGAGTCGCGTATGTCGCCCGAACGGGGCTCACGGTAGGTCGGTGCATGGTTTATAGAAAGCATGTCGCTTATAGCGTTGTATAAAAAATTGACGGAAAAGTTAGCGCCAACAGCCACATTGTACACCTGCCCGAATGCAGCTTCGTTGTCGCAGAGCATAGCCCTTATATTGGCCTGCACCGCGTTTTCCACAAAAGTAAAGTCACGTGTCTGTTCACCATCGCCATTAATATACACAGGGGTCTGGTTCAGGATGCCTTTTACAAAGAGCGGTATCACTGCCGCATAAGGCCCTTCAGGGTCTTGCCGGGGGCCAAATACATTGAAGTACCGTAACCCAGCAACGTTCATACCATACAGTTTGGCAAATACGGCAGCGTACAGTTCATTTGCCTTCTTGGTAACAGCATAGGGAGATAACAAGTTGCCGGTACGTTCTTCTGTCTTGGGCAGGTTCGGCTCATCGCCATACACCGAGGAGGAAGAGGCATAAACGAATGTCTTTACCCCCGCATCCTTAGCGGCTGCGATCATATTCACAAAGCCATTCACATTCACCTCATTGCTGGTAACAGGGTCTTTGACAGAGCGTGGCACGGAGCCCAGCGCTGCCTGGTGGGTTACATAATCTATACCATCACAAGCGGCAGTGCAAGTGTTTGCGTCTCGTATATCTCCTTCCAAAAACTCATAGTTGTGGTACGGCTTAAACAGGTTTACATTACTGACAGACCCTGTAGCCAGATTATCAAGCACACGAACTTTCCCGGCCCCATTGCTAAGCAGGTACTCGACTATGTGGGAACCGATGAAACCAGCGCCCCCTGTAACAAGGAAGCTGGAACCCGAAATATCTTTGGTGTGAAAGACGGCCATTATTTGACGATATAAACAGCTGCTATAGTATTATTGGCGCTGTATTAGATTTGACAACTTTTTGAAAGTTGTCAAATCTGCTTACCACAGAACACACAAAAAGACCGCCCGGTAATACAGAACGGTCTTTATGGAACTATAGCGAGCAAATTACTCTGCCTTTTTTTCTTCTTTTACAGCTACTTTCTTAGCTATGCGTGCAGGGCGCGATTTGCCGAAACTGCCGATGGTAATTTTTCCGCGCTTTGTGCGTTTATCTCCTCTTCCCATGATTAGTATTTAGTTTAAGTGGCAAAAGTAAAAAAAAGCAAGGAACTTTCCGCCCCTTGCTTCCTGTTTCTTTTTGCCGATAGTTTATTTCTTACCGGAACCGATCTTTGTAGCAAACTCTTTGCCTGCTTTGAACTTAGGCACTTTACGCGCTTTGATCTTAATAACCGCACCTGTTTGAGGATTGCGGCCGTTGCGTGCGGCACGCTCTGACACAGAAAATGTTCCAAAGCCAACAAGCGTTACACGGTCACCTTTTTTAAGGGTGGTAACTACTGAGCTGGTAAATGCGTCCAGCGCATCGTTCGCCTGCACTTTAGTAATGCCTGCGTCTTTTGAAATTTTGTCAATTAATTCTGCTTTGTTCATAATTTTTCGTTTTTGTTTTGAAATGATATTATTGAGGATAGGACAAATATACTCACGTTTATTACACTTCCAAATATCCTGAAAAATTATTTTTTAGCCCCGAAACCCTTGCCTGTTGCAGCTTTGCACAAGATATTAACATTCTTGTTTTGTCGGAAATAAACAAAATCATTGAAAACACGCTACCGGCGCGGATTACAACAGATTGGCAAGAAATTTGCTGTGTGGCCGACCCGCTGAAACCCCATCCAGCCCTGTGTTTATCAAATTATCTCCATCACCGTCCGGAAAGCGACAAATTTGCCGCCAAACATTTTAAAAGCTTTGTCGCGCATGGCAGTTGCATAGCTATCAATGTAGGTATTGTACTGGTCAATGCTATCGCAAAAATACTGTGCTGCATAAGTAACCCCTTCCAGTTCATCCTGTTCCAGCAAACGGCACAGGCGGCAATCAAGGAATAACCCTGTACTCATCAGTTCTGGCATGTGTTCTGCTTTCATCCAGTCCACCCAGGCATCTGCCACTGTATTCTCTACTTTTAGCGTTACGTTGTATATGATCATAGAGGATTGTTTTCTTAGTCTGCTTCAAAAATATCAAGCGTCAACTTAAGCTCTTCGTGGGGGGCTTTCCTGTTCACCATTATTCGTATTAATTCCAGTATCCTTCCAGTAAATAGGGCATATCGTTAACTGACCATTCTTTGTCACGTTCTGCAAGGTAGTCTGTCAGTGGAGCCTGCTGTTATGGCTTATCTCCTTAACTCCATTATGCTTGCCTTTAGCGCTTTGATTGCCTGCACGTCCGTAAATGTAAATATGATTGTAGTTTTTTGCTTTTTGTACCAACGCCAGCGTTTCGGCTACCTTATCGTATTTCTCATCATGCGCTGCTTTGTCCACCAGGCGACCGTATCCATCAACGGCTTTCATTTCTTCGTACCTTATCCGTGTTCCGAGAAAACTAATTTGTTTATTTACAGACAAGACCATAACGGAAACTTCGTAGCCTTTTTGCTTTAGCTGCCGTATGGTTTCATTCATTAAATCACCTGAAGAAAAAGTTGTTTCGAGGATAAAATGAATGCTATTTTCTTCGCAATATTTTCTGAGCAGGTTGTTCCATTGCTGGGAATAGGCAACTGTTATTTCAGGATAAAATTGTTCGTAAAGGCGCTTAATTTCTTCTGCCTTGGGATGATAATCCCGGTATTCATCAGCATTGCACGTTACTGTATTATTACCCAAAATAGATCGGGCAATTTTAGTTAGTTCCGATTTACCCGAACCCGGCTGTCCGCCTAAAATAAATACTTTGGGTCTTGCTTCTGCATAAACCCCAATTGTATAGCGTTTGATAATTCTTTCGCCAATTTGCAAGATTTCTGCATTACTTAGCTTGTATTTGGCGTGTAATTTATCAATTTCTGCCTTGCCCATATTCTTCAATAAGTTGTCTCATCCGGGAAGTGGAATCAAAATTTTTGGCATCTCTTATTATCGTAATAACCTCAAGAATTTTCAATTCTAACTTATTGATTTTATTTTGATCAGGTTGCGCTTTATTACTTTCCAACAGTATTTCTTTATCACTTTTAACGATTGCGGCATTTAGAACATGCATAGTAATCTCGGTGAGCCGGTACCATTCAAGTGGAGAATTATCGACAGCAGCTTTCTTCATTTTTATCAACCTGATTGCTGTGCTGCTCTTTACCGGTGGCACCGCACTGCCAATGGATATCCTTTTTGTAGTCTTAGTGGCTGTAGAAATCGCTTTGCGTTTTGGGACGTTTTTTTCTATAACAGCGGCAGGGGCCGATGCATTGCGTTTTGGTATCACTCCGGACTTTGGCATCTTTTTCTTATTTTAACTCTTATCCAAAATTACAAAAATTATACCAAAAATAAAACCATACAAAACGACAAATCTAATTACCATTTCTTCTCAATACTCTCCAATATTGCCACATAGCTTACGTAGCGGTCCTCAGAAATTGTTTTATCTATAACACCCTGCTTTACGGCGCAGCCGGGCTCATTGATATGCAGGCAATTGTTGAACTTGCAATGTTTAAGCACAGCCCGCATCTCGGGAAAATATTGCGACAACTCTTCCTTTTGAAAATCTATCAGTCCGAACTCTTTCACACCCGGTGTATCAATGATCTTCCCACCGCCTTTTTGGTCAAACATCTCCGCAAATGTAGTGGTGTGCTGGCCCTTACCACTCCAGCCCGATACTTCTTTTGTTTTAATAGCTATCCCTGGTATGAACTGGTTTATCAATGTGCTTTTACCTACGCCCGAGTGGCCGCTAAAAAGCGTTGTTTTGTTTTGTATCCTTTCCTGTAAGGCGGTTAGCGAACCGGGATCTGTTGCCGACACTGCATATACTTCGTAGCCTGCCTTGCCATACATTTCCCGCCAATGCTCCAGTATATGCCGGTGCTTTGTTTTGAGCAGGTCGAGCTTGTTGACAACAATTATTGACGGGATGTGATAAGCCTCTGCTGTAAGCAGGAAACGGTCTATAAAGCCTGTGGACGTACGCGGGTCTGCAATGGAGGTAACCAGCAGCGCAAGGTCTATGTTCGCGGCAATAATGTGCTTCTGGTTCTTGTTGTGCGGCGATACCCGCACCATGTAATTGTGCCTGTCGGCAACTGCCGTAATAATGCCTGTATTAATGCGGTCATCTTCCACATCGAACAGCACGGTATCCCCTACTGCGATTGGATTTGTCGATGATATCTCCTCATCAATTTTCAGCTTACCCTTTATCCTTGCATTCCAGGAATCACCATCCTTATCCCTCACAGAATACCAGCTACCTGTCGATTTATATACTAATCCCTCCATGGTATTGGCTTCATTGTAACACCTCCTATTTGAATGTCATCACGCCCTTATAACCAAACAAACGCTGAAGGGAATCAATAACATGGGTGGTATCTGCAACCCTGCAATTGATGGTTGTAACTATAAGGAAATTTACCGAATCTTTTTGCACCATGTCCACATGGTTACCGTTGATCTTCAGATTGCGCAGGCGTTTCTCCGCTTTTTCGCGGTTTGGATAATTGCCTATTATCATCCTATAGGTATTCACCTGCAAAGTGTCTGCGGGCAACGGAGCCGTTGCCGCCATAGCTGTAGTATCTTTAGACAGTGTAGAATCAATAGGGAGCGCAACGGGAGGTGCTTGTATCACAGTGTCTTTAGGCTGTGGCACGGCCACCGTAGGAGTATTCGTTTTACTCTGCGTGGTGTAGTAGTATATGCCATATCCACCACCTCCTATTATAATTAGCAGTATCACCACCAGTATCACCATACTCCAGTTAATAGAATCAGCTTTGTGCGGTGCAGGATAAGAAGGTTTGTGAACCGGCTTTGAATTTTGCTCCTCTAATTGCTTACTGTTTTTTATGGTTGGTATCCCTGCTGGGGTGAACTGGAATTTCTCATCTGTTATAAACTTTATCTTACCGCTCACTTCTACAAACTTACCAATGTCGGCAATAGGCACCTCTTTACCCGCGGCAAGGTCTTTTTTTGTTTGT
>JABDBX010000115.1 GCA_013288445.1 Bacteroidota bacterium | reverse complement strand
ATTACCAACTTCCGTGCCGACTCCGCTCCTTATCAGAAAGAAGTGATTACATTAGCCCAAATGCACACAGATCATTTTTATATCAGGCTTGATGATTGTGCCGGTGTTCGTAAGCAATGTGGGTTGGTGGAGAAATGGAATAAGGTACTTATTAACAATGTAATCAAAGAGGTAGCCAGTATAGAATATAAACCTTTCACAAGTACGGGAGGTACGGAAATTTACCGGGTTGTTGTAACCCGGACAGCAAAAAAAGACAAACAGATAGATATGCTGTGTGGAACCGCTTACAATTATTACGGCATTATTACCAATGATAAGGTTAAGGGTGATAAAGAAGTAATTGAATTTTACAACCAGCGTGGAGACAGTGAGAACTCAAACCGCTATATGTTGGGTGACTTCAACCTGCACCATTTACCATTCCCGGATATGTCCACCAACACGGTTTTTATGTATCTGATGGCTATGTGTGCAACACTATTTGAATGGATAAAAGTCATATTAGTTGCTGGCAAAACCAAAGGGGTTACTATCACAATGCGCACTAAAGCAATTTGCTTTCATTACATCACAGTTGCAAGTACGTTTATTACACACGCCAGAGAAACGGTATTGAAAATATTTTCTACCCATGAATACAAAATACTCCAGGTTTAGCTTGCTGGTTTACTGCAAAACAAAATAACCTATACGGGGGTAAGGGGGATAATGTAATGTCGGCTATAGAAAACAAATAAAATAAACAAGTGGTCTAATTAAATTATGCGTACTGACTGATTTTAGGGTCGAGATTTAATGAATCAATCAAGTTGCGACTTTTGGGTTTTATGCTTTCAGGTGGATTCGTTATGAGGTTGGCTGGATCAATTTGCCAGTCTACTCCTTTCTTGTTTTTCGCATTAGCAATAGAAGCATTTATTATTACAGTGCTGATTCAATTAATTAGGGAAAAACTAAGTAAAAATTCAAACTGAGCCACTACCGAAAATTTGTCACTTGTTTCAATTTGTCGTTTTGTCGATATTAACTTTGGTTAGTTGGGTATTAAACAATACAAACGTTCTTCACTTGGTAAAACTCAAAAATCCCTCTGCCGATAAATCTTCATTCAATTCTTCCCAGTGAATCCATTTGCCATTTTCCCATAGCTCATAATTACGCATTTGGTCGGGAGTGCCTTTACGTAAATTGGGATACCATTCTATAGGTGTGCCTATAATGCGCCCATTGTTTAATTCAACGAGTATCCTTATTGTATCAAACCACACTGTTTTTGCGCTTACCACTTTGAACAAAGTTATTTTCTTTCCTTACAATATCAAATAACAACTTGGTATTCCAAAATGGAACATCAAGCAATATGCTAATTGCTTAACTTTGTATAAAACCAATACAATGGCCACAATTGCAAAGCGGCAAAGGTTGCATGAATATATTGACATCGCCAATAACCACGATATTGATGATCTGCTTACCTATGTTGAAAACAGCATGAAGCCTGTGGAAGCTCCCTACAATAAATGGGACGACCCTGAGTTTGTTGCTGAAATGGAAGCAAGAGTGAAAGCGCTGGAAGATGGCACTGATAAAGGTCGCACCTGGGAGGAAGTAAAAGAACGGGCAAGACTGGCAATAAAGGCAAAATCTGCAAAATGAGTTACAAGCTTATTTTTAACTCTATAGCTGAAAATGAACTTATCTCAGCAGTTGAATGGTATGAAGAACAAGAGTTTGGGTTAGGTGAAAGATTCGAACGGGAAACAGAAAAGCAATTACAGAAAATCGTAACTAACCCAGTTGCTTATCATTTTTCAAAAGGAAAATTCCGCGAAGCGTCAATAGATCGTTTTCCTTTTACTATCGTATATGTTATAAACGAAAGAAAGAAAACGATTTACATTTCTTCGGTTTTCCATACAAGCCGTAATCCAAAAGGGAAATACAGGAAATAACGCTTTTATGTCCCTACAAAACTGATCTTGTCCTAATCATTACCCTATTTTATTTTGCCCCCACTCTCGGTATCTTCGCACCCAAAATAAAACTCACTTCAATATGAACCGCACAATAAAATCGGCGCTGATCTCTGTTTTTTACAAGGATGGACTGGAACCTGTAGTACGCAAACTGCATGACCAGGGTGTGACTCTATACTCCACCGGTGGCACACAGACTTTTATAGAGCAGGCCGGCATTCCTTGTGTGGCTGTGGAAAGCGTTACCGGTTATCCATCTATACTTGGGGGGAGGGTGAAAACACTGCATCCCAAAGTGTTTGGCGGCATACTTGCCCGGCGCGATTTTGAAGGTGACCAAAAGCATGTAGCGGAATACGAGATACCGCTCTTCGACCTGGTAATTGTGGACTTGTATCCGTTTGAAGAAACGGTAAAGCAAACAACAGATGAGAAAACCATCATTGAAAAAATAGACATAGGCGGGGTATCGCTGATACGGGCTGCGGGGAAAAACTTTAATGATGTTTGCATTGTTGCATCCAGGGACCAGTATGCCTCGCTGCTGGAATTGCTGGAAAAACAGAACGGAGAAACCAGCCTGGGCGACCGGAGGCATTTTGCGGCTGCAGCGTTTGCAGAATGTGCGCACTATGATGTGGCTATAGCCGATTATTTCAACCAGTCGAACAAAGAAAAACACTTCCAGCTTTCATACGGAGATAAGCATTCCTTACGGTATGGCGAAAACCCGCACCAACATGCTTCTTTCTATGGCGACCTGGAAGCCTTGTTTGAAAAACTGAATGGTAAAGAACTATCCTATAACAACCTTGTGGACGTTGACGCTGCCTGCCAGATCATTTCGGAATTTTCGAGGCCAGCGTTTGCCATCATCAAGCATACTAATGTTTGCGGCATTGCCGAGCGGGACAATGTGACCCATGCATGGGAAGCTGCGCTTGCCGGCGACCCGGAAAGCGCCTTCGGCGGGGTGTTGATCACCAATCAGGAGATAAATGCCGATGTGGCAGCAAAAATAAATGAACTGTTCTTTGAGATACTGATAGCCCCATCTTATGAAGAAGGTGCGCTGGCAATACTAAAGAGCAAGAAGAATCGGAATATACTGATGCAGAAAAAACCTTTTTTCGCTGCTAAGGAATATAAGCGCATACTTAATGGAGTGCTGGTACAGGATGCCGATACGCAGAATTTCGCGGGATGGAAGGAAGTCGGCGCCAGAAGCAGCAGTGCGGTGGAGCATGGTGATCTTCTTTTTGCCAATATCGTTTGCAAACATTTAAAGTCGAATGCGATAGCTATTGTGAAGGATAAACAACTTGTAGGAAAAGGTTGCGGACAGACGAGCCGTATAGATGCGCTGCGACAGGCTGTAGGAAAATCAAAACAATTTGGCTTTACCCTTACCGGCGCTGTAATGGCTTCAGATGCATTTTTCCCATTTGACGACTGTGTACGGCTGGCCAATGACTCAGGCATCACTGCCGTTATTCATCCCGGTGGATCAGTGAGAGATAACGACAGTATTAATTTCTGCAAAGAACATGATATGGCAATGGTATTGACGGATATGAGGCATTTCAGGCATTAACCCCTGACCCCTAAAGGGGAACCATCTACCAGGCTTCCCATATTCCTTAAACATTTCAATTTCCTTCGGCGATATAGGTCTTTTACAAACATGGGAAAAGCCCCTTTAGGGGTTGGGGGTTTTTCCTTTAGGGGTCAGGGGTTCCACTCGCTCCTTAACAATCCCATAATAACCACATCCGCCGGCTGGCCATTTCTTATTATACTTTGGCGGATAATGCCCTCGGTTTTGAAGCCGAGGCGCTGGGCTACTTTTGCGCTGCGGTTGTTTGCTGGGATAAAATGGATCTCAATTTTATTGAGGCCTATTTTTTCAAACAGGAAGCTGACAAATTTTACCAGGCACTTATTTAGAATCCCCTTACCCTCTTGCTCCTGGCACAGCCAGTAACCTATCTGTGCTTTCTTTGTGGCCAACTCCCAATGATGCATACCGAGGCCGCCTATAATTTTGCCGTCATAAAAGATACCGAGGTCAAGCCCATCCTGCGTATTCAGCTTGTGCAACGATTGCTGAATAAACTGTAGGGAATGCTCTGGCCGGGTTGTTTGATCCACCCAATTGAGCCAGGGGTGCAAGTGTCTGCGTGAGTTATTTATTATGTCAAACAATTCTTTGGCCTCCTCCACCTGGTATGGGCGAACGGTAAGATTATTGTCTATGATTAGGGTAGCCAAGCTGGGAGTGTTTATTTGTCCTTGTTATTTATCTTCTCCCACATTTCGGGGATCCTTTTTATCCAGGATAGCTCACGCATTTTTGTCTTTGCCTCTGCCACAGGCGAACCAAAATAGGTTTTGCCGCCTTCCAGGCTAGCAGGTACGCCACTTTGCGCCAGCACTATTGCGCCCTTGCCTATGGTCAGGTCTTTGCTCACGCCCACCTGCCCCCAAAGTATCACCTCGTCTTCTATTATGGTTTTGCCACCTATGCCCACCTGGGCAGCAAAAAGGCAGTTTTTACCTATAATGGCCCCATGCCCAATATGAATATGATTATCGAGCTTCGTACCCCGGCCTATAATAGTATCACCGCTTACGCCCTTGTCTATAGTAGAGCCGGCGCCAATTTCCACATCGTCTTCTATTATCACACGGCCGCAGCTTACCAGCTTGTCGTATTGTACTTCACGGTCTTTGCGGCGTTTGAAATAAAATGCATCGGCGCCAAGCACGCAACCGGCATGTATAGTCACATTATTGCCTATTACACAATGGTCGTAGATGGTCACATTCGGGTGAATGAGGCAATTTTCACCGATCGTAACGTGGTTACCCACAAATGCCCCGGGTTGGATGTGCGTCCCAGTACCAATTGTAGCAGAATCGCTGACCATTTTTGTTGCGGGCTCAAACGGTGAAAACCGCTTTACAATACTTACAAAGGCGCTAAACGGATCTGCGATAACCAGCAGTGTTTTACCTTCAGGGCAAGGCACTTCCTTATTTATTATTATTACTGTTGCTGCCGATGTAAGGCAGGCGTTGTAGTATTTTTCAAAGTCAACAAAAGAAATATCGCCATTTGTCACCTTATGGATCTCATTGATACCGGTTGCCTGCTGGTCTTTATCACCTATCAACTTAGCGCCCGTAAATTCGGCGATCCATTGTACGGGAACAGGCTTTTCAAACTTCATACGCTATACGTTTGCGCAAAAATACAACTTTGATTGGAGGGGTTAAGAAACAATTATTTTAATCCGGCAACGACACGCACATCTTTAACCTAAATGGAAGAACTGCCACACATTTAGCAATCCCATAGCGGCCAAGGTTGGCTTGCTTTATGTGTAAGCCTTCTGCCGAGAAAATTACAAGGTAATGGTAAGATTCATTTGGCCACCCAGCCCCACTTCTATGATCTTCTGCAATGTCGAAATTCGCACATCTTTTATGTTATTTTCTACCCTGGAGATGTACGCTTTACTTGTGCCACATTTACCAGCCAATTCCTCCTGCGTCATGCCTTTTTCAAGGCGGGCTTCATGTATTAAAGCACCGATCTTAAATTGGGCATACCCTTTTTCCAGCCTATCTCTTTTTGAAGTTCCTTTTTTTCCGTAGTGCTTTTCCTTAAACTGCTCGAGCGTTACAGTGTTATTTTTTGTCTGCATAATATTCCTCCCTTAGTTTTAATGCCTTTTCAATTTCCTGCTT
The DNA here is from genome assembly GCA_013288445.1 of Bacteroidota bacterium. Classification (GTDB taxonomy): domain Bacteria; phylum Bacteroidota; class Bacteroidia; order Chitinophagales; family Chitinophagaceae; genus Nemorincola. The sequence goes on along the minus strand of JABDBX010000115.1, from coordinate 4,173 downwards.
TGGCGTCTTTTGTGTTTTCTTTTGAAACCCGTTTGTCAATACAACTAATTTACCATCATCAAAAAAACAAAATATCCTAAAAATGTCGCTCCTTTGCTGTACTCGTATTTCATATAAACCTTCCGTGCCTTCTACATGTTTCAGGTAAGTTTCAGGTATTTGTTGCATCTCCTGTATCAAATCGAACGTCCAGATAATTTTATCCTTTACTTTTTGACGTTGCTTCTCAAAGAAATCTTCAAAGTGATTTTTATAAACGACAATTGTTCTTTTTGTTGGTCTCTCCACATAGTCAAAATTACAAAAGTTGACTGATAGTACAACTTTTTATAGCACTTTTTTATCGGTTGCTAATTTAATAGATCAATTTATGCTACCTTTCTGATTACATTTTAATCTTGTTGAATCTAGACCACATCAACCTTAACGGAAAAATTACCACCCGCACCAATGCTGCCATTCCTGTTGACAATGGGGCGTTCAGGTATGGTTATGGGCTGTTCGAAACAATGTTGGTGGAGCGCGGGAGCATTCGTTTGAAAGAATATCACTGGGAGCGGCTATTTGAGGGCCTAAAGGTTTTGCAGCTTGAGCGCCCCCCGCTAATGACCTATGAATGGATGGAAAATGAGGTGCTGCGCACCGTAAAGAAAAACGGGGCTGAGGGCCTTTCCCGGGTGCGGCTACAATTATATGCCGGTGGTGGTGGGCTTTATGGTATGGAAAGTGCCCAGCCTGGCTTCCTCATAGAGTGCTTTCCGCTGGAGACAGATGTGCTGAAACTAAATGAGCACGGCCTTGTAGCGGGTATTGCCGATGGCATTAACAAAAGCATGGATTCGTTAAGTAATCTAAAATCGTGCAATGCACTTATCTATGCTATTGCCGCCCGGCAGGCAAAGGCTAATAAATGGAACGATGCATTAGTGCGGAATACCAACAATAATATTGTAGAGAGTACGATCGCAAATATCTTCTGGATAAAAGATAAGGTAGTTTATACGCCACCACTTACGGAGGGCTGTGTGGCCGGTGTGATGCGACGCCATATTATGGAACGCATAACTGTGACGGAAAAAGAACTGCGGGAAGAAGGGTTGCTGCTTGCCGATGAGGTTTTCTTAACTAATGCTATAAAAAGGATAAGGTGGGTGGAGGGTATTGGCAATACCAGATACGGCAATGAGAAGGTTAACACTATTTACAAATCTCTACTCTGAGAAACGATTTGAAAAACCAAGGTGTTATTGTTATAGCTACCTTTGGAGCCATGCGCTACTTGCTTGTTTTTCTTTTTATGTTTATTGTTCATTCGTCTGCATCAGCCCAGATTGGTTTTGGTGTGGAGTTGGGGGCTGGGTTCAGCGGCATTAAGTTTGCACCCTCCACATATCCCATAGATTATACATCGGCTTCCACGAGCGCTATATTCGGCGGCAAAATAGGTGCTCTTGTCGATGTGCCACTGAGTAAGCATATCTATTTTCAAACCGGCTTGTACGTATCACGCAAGGGCGGGGCGAGAACCTTTTCCTATTATGCAAACGATAGCTTTAACGAATCAGTAAACCAGACCCTCAACATTTATTATGGCGAGGCCCCTGTAAGTATTATATACAAAACAGGTATGCAAGGTAAGGGCCGGGTTATTTTAGGGATCGGGGCTACGCCTGCGTATATTATAGGTGGCAGAGACCAGCTAAAAGACCAGGGAGCATACCAGGGAGTTTCCATAAACAGCGATGGTAATTACAAAATTGTAAGCGGCACCACTATTCACGGGTTCGATATTGGCGTGAATCTAATAGCGGGTTATGAATTGCCAACAGGGTTATTTTTCAGGCTTTATTATACTGCCGGAGTAAATGACATTGGCATAGGGTCAGAGTTCGACAAAAACAGGATATGGGGAATAGCCGCTGGATACATTTGGGGCAAAGGAAGAAATATAAATAAGGAGGCAGACGACCTGATAGATAAAACCCAGCCGTAGTTTTTTATCACCAATAACCACCGTAGTGAGCATGTGGGCGGTAATGGTGGGCATGCCAGTAAAACCAATGTTTTTTATATCCAACAAATTTATCGCTTTGATACGCCCTTCTCCTGTAAACAGTAGTTCCACAACTACTTGTAACAACAACAATGAGGACTAACAGCGCTATGAGATTGATAAATTTATTTTTCATTTGAAAACAATTGCGTTGCAAAATACTTTATTATTTCATATTCAGGTAGTGCAGCAATCTTTTTTTTAGAATTAAGTATTGCCTGCAAAACCAAATGGCCCGCTTTTTCGTTAATATTATTGTTCAACCACTTTTTATGAAGATAAAGATCATAGTTTTCGCAGCCGTTTTATTGTTTCGCGGCATTATTGTTATTAATGCCCAGGAGCAGCAGAATGAAAAGAAAAACCCATATTACAAACCTACCGAAACCAGCAAGCTGACCGTGAGCAATGCCGAATGGAAAAAGGTATTGGCGCCCGAGGTGTATAATATAATGCGCGAAAAAGGCACTGAGCGGTCTAATACCGGACCCTATGTGCACAACGAAAAGAAGGGCTTGTATTATTGTGCGGCCTGCGGTCACCTGCTTTTCAGTTCGGCGACAAAGTTCGACAGCCATACGGGGTGGCCCAGCTTTTACCAACCTTACGGCAATGGTAGCGTATCCACATCGAAAGATGCAGACGGAGAGCGCGATGAAGTGATGTGTGCCAGGTGCGGTGGTCACCTCGGTCATGTGTTTGACGATGGCCCGGCGCCTACCGGACTCCGTTATTGCATGAATGGGTATGCGCTAAATTTTGTTCCCAACCCTTAGTGGATATTAAGTTATTAGAAGAGTGTGTGGTTTTATGTTTGGTTTATAACCCCGTTATTTGTAAAAAATAACGGGGTTTTTTATGACAAAGAAAGAGCGGTACGCTTTTGTAATAGACTGGTTTCAGAAAAACATGCCTGATGCCGAAACAGAGTTGCATTATACTGACCCGTTTGAGTTGCTGGTCGCGGTGATATTATCTGCACAGTGCACAGATAAACGTGTGAATTTAGTAACGCCCGCGTTGTTTGAAAAATTCCCTACAGCCGAAAGCTTGTCAAAGGCTGAGTTTGAAGATGTAGAGCCACTGGTAAAAAGTGTAAGCTTTGCCAACAACAAAACACGGCACCTTATTGGCATGGCCAAAATGCTGATGGCCGACTTTGGTGGAGAGGTGCCTGATAATATGGACGACCTGGTGCTGCTGCCGGGCGTGGGTAGAAAAACAGCCAACGTGATTGTTTCAGTAGTATTCCACCAGCCGGGTATGGCCGTGGATACGCATGTGTTTAGGGTGTCTGCGCGAATAGGGCTTACCACAAATGCTAAAACACCACTGCAAACAGAACAACAGCTTGTGGCCAATATACCCCGCGACCTGCTGGCAATAGCCCACCACTGGCTTATACTGCATGGCCGGTATATATGCGTGGCGCGGCGGCCGAAATGTGAAATTTGTGGACTAAAGGAGGCCTGTAAGTTTTACAAGAGTGATATGCGGTTTATTGTAGAAGCATAAGTCATCAACCATGATAGACCCGAGAAGCTACAATCAACCCGTCTTTGATCTCCAGCACCTCTGCCACCAGCATATCAGGTTCATTTTCCACTTTTCGGGTGTACTCCATAAATACCCGGTCTGCATCTGCCGTTAGCGAGGAGGGAAAATATTTCAATGAAGGTAGCCGAAGGAAAGCATCCTGCCACCAGGCGCGCAATACGGCCTTACCGCGCACCAGGCCATGCGTTTCCGGCTGCCTTATTTTTAGCTTCGGACTGTAATGTGCGGCCTCTGCATGATAAAGCCCCAAGAGTTTTTCAAGATCATGCTCATTAAAAGCAGCAAACCAGTTTGTGGCTATGTCAATCCCAAAAGTCGCAAGCTAAAATATAATAAGCCCTCAAACCGTTGATAATTAACGTTTTGCTGGCTTTTATACTACACCCAAAAGGTGTATTTTGTTGTAACATCTCAACTTTACAACATGAACAAAGTTATACATTCCAATAAGAACTTCACACCCTATGGCGGATTAAATTTGATTTTTAAGGCGATTAAGGATAAAGGTCTTGATACATATATTGATCTGCGTCTGGGTTTTCGTGGGGCAGGAGCCAAATACT
>JABDBX010000114.1 GCA_013288445.1 Bacteroidota bacterium | reverse complement strand
ATTGGCGCTATTATAGGGGCCGGGCTTTTTGTCCGCACGGCTGCTGCTGCTGCAAACAATGCCGGCCCATCGGTAACCATTGCATTTATTGTTGCCGGTATAGGCTGTGCTTTCGCCGGGTTATGTTATGCCGAGTTTGCGTCAATGATACCTATTGCCGGGAGCGCTTACACCTATTCTTATGCCACAATGGGTGAACTAGTTGCCTGGATAATAGGGTGGGACCTGGTGCTGGAATATGCAGTGGGCGCGGCAACCGTGGGCATTGCATGGAGCGAGTACCTGAATAAATTGCTGAAAATATTTGGGATGCGAATACCGTACCAATGGTGCCATTCGCCCTTTGAGACCTGTACTGATAAGGTAGGTATGTTTGCCGACCAGTGCGGTGTACATGGCGTGATGAATCTTCCCGCGTTGTTTATCATCTTCCTGCTTACCATGCTCCTGATACGGGGTACAAAAGAATCGGCTTTTGTAAACGGCATTATTGTAATATCTAAGGTATCCATTGTTATTCTATTCATTGTGCTTGGCTGGAGCTACATAAATCCGGTGAACCATACACCTTACATTCCTGCTGCTACAACCTATACCGACACAGAAGGGATCGCGCATAATTTTGGCGGGGTGTGGGGTATCCTTGGCGCGGCTGGAGTAGTGTTCTTTGCATTCATTGGTTTTGATGCCGTATCTACAGCTGCACAGGAAGCCAAGAATCCCAAAAAAGATATGCCTATCGGTATATTAGGGTCGCTGGTTGTTTGCACTATTCTGTACATACTATTTGCGCATGTGCTCACCGGCGTTGCCAGTGTAAATGATTTCAGGACAGCCGGTAAGGAGGGTTCCGTGGTGTATGCTATTCAAACATACATGACAGGTTATGGCTGGCTGGCCAACCTGGTTATGGTGGCTATATTATTTGGGTTCTCGTCCGTGATATTAGTGATGCTCATGGGGCAATCAAGGGTGTTTTATTCTATGAGCCATGATGGCCTCGTGCCGGAAATCTTCTCTCATCTGCACCCCAAATATCGCACCCCGCACAAATCTAACCTGGTATTTCTTGTTTTAGTGGGTGGTTTTGCTGCATTCATCCCTGGCGATATAGTAGGCGATATGACCAGCATAGGCACACTGTTTGCTTTTATACTTGTATGTGCAGGAGTGTGGATACTTCGTAGAACAAATCCCGAAATACCACGGCAGTTCAAAGTGCCGATGGTGCCTGTAGTATCTACATTAGGCATCGTGGTTTGCGGCGCTATGATAGCTGGCCTCGGCTGGACCAACTGGCTGCGGCTGGGTGTATGGATGGTTATAGGGTTGGTTATTTATTTCACTTACAGCAGGAAGCACAGTAAGCTTAAATAGTCAGTAGACGTCACTTTGGATTCTATTATCGTCGCATTTGTTGGTCTTATTTTCTGACCAACAAAGTTCGAGTAGGGCGCTATTTCGATATTCTTCATTGTGTTCCACGAGGTGACGCGAAGAGCAAATAGCAGAACGTCTGAATATAAACGAAACATCAGGGCCGATGGTTATAAATAATCATATTAAAATATTGTTATTTTTATTTTTAGGTCAATGCTCACATGTGTACGCTTCAGGTGATTCCGTGATGGCAATTAAAATCATCACCTTACCTCCGAATATTGCGTATCCTGAAGGTTTGGACTGCGAGGAATTTTCCTCCATGTATCATAATCCTGATGGCTTTGCCACTTTAGAAGACAATTTCCAGCAAAAGAAAATTATTAGCAGTATCAAAGCAGCTAAGTTGGATCACTCTTTATTGGCGATGGATGTTAACGTCAAAGTATATATTTTTTACCAGTCTGAGTGTATTGATTCTTTATGTATGGGATCTGATACTCTTTTTTACTTGAATAATAAGCGCATGAGGTTCCAGAATTTGGACCTGGTGAACATGGTGGATTCCATTCGTCAGACAAGAGCACCAGTTTTAATGCATGACACAGACGGGCACGTAATAGAGAAATAATTCGCTCGAGAGCAGACTAAATGAGCGTGTGCAAGTTAGATAACTGCACACTTCCAAAATGTGAATATCTTCCAGTCTCTTCTGCAAGTTCCGGCATCTTTTTTGCCCCATTTTGCTATAATTAATAAGAACAAAATGATAGTAAATGGCAAAAGGGACCTTGTGACCCTTGTGTATTTCTTTGTGTCCTTAGTGGTAAAAAGAAATTATATTTTATTAATTTGTAACAGCCACGCCCGTAAATAGGGTCACCGATGGGGTCACCCTAAATTTTCTAATCTCCCGAAATGCCTTACCACCTTATCATACAATAAAATGTAAAATTCAATGTTAGCCACAATAAATTTTTTGTCAATGGGGTCGCCAACCTTAAACCCAATAAAATTGATCTTTCTCCACCCTATTAAACTTTATTCAAAGTGATGCGTCTTAATAGCATAAAACTTTGAAACTATGCAATACAGATCACTTTTGAAAAATGGCACGCTTCTCGTTGCCGCCTCGCTTTTAACGCTTGCCGCATGTCGGCGCGATAAGGCAACAGATACTACGTCCACCACTCCAACGCTTAGTACGGCGGATGATAATGGTGGTTACGCTTCAGACGCCGCGAAATTAGAGAACACCAGCAATGATGTGATATCTATAACAGATGTAGCGGCAACAACAGGCGGAAGCGGACTTCGGACCACTTCTCCCTGTGCTACGGTAACTAACGATACTATTTCAACACCGCATGTACTTACCATTAATTTTGGCGCTACAGATTGCCTGTGTGCTGATGGGAAGTACCGGAAGGGCGAAATAATCGTCACCTATTCAGGTCGCTACAAAGACAGCGGCAGTGTGCATACCATTTCCTATGATGGCTATTACGTAAACGACAATTATGTTGGCGGTAGCAAAACAGTGACCAACGAAGGTACGAATGCCAGCGGCCAGGTGTGGTACACAGTAGTGGTGAATGATTCCATTATCCTCACTACCGATAGTGTTATTACCCAGACAGCTCACCGTACCCGTACATGGCTTACCGGTTACTCTACCCCAACACGGTCTGATGACTCTTATGCTATTGCAGACGTATCTGGTTACAGTACAGTACTCAGGAGGGCTAATGGCCATATATTTAACCTCTCTATTACTTCTCCGTTAACTATAGCGCTTAGTTGTGATTATATCGAGGCCGGAACGCTTGATATTTCCAGTTCTACCTTTGTAGCTGGCGACCGTATCCTGAACTATAGCTACGGCCTCGGGGCTACCACTGGCCTATGCGACGACCTCGCGCAATTGACGATTGGCACCCATACTTACGTTATTACCTTACATCCATAAGTCTGTTTCTTTTCATGTGTGTGTTTGAAAGGCGGGGGATATTTCCTCCGCTTTTTCATTTAGGAAAATCGAAGAACTGTCATGGTGAGCCCCGTCGAACCATGACATGCTGAAATTATGGTTGAAGCCAAATCGGAGTTGAGTACACAAACTTATCCATCGCCCAATAAAAGTCAAAGGCGCAGTGAAAATAATCACACGGGCTTTGTGCCCTTTGTGTATTTCTTCGTCGCCTTCGTGGTAAAAAACAAACGCATGGATTGTTGCGTAGTCTTGGGAAACTAATTTACTTTACCGAATAATGATTATTTTGCACTGCTAACACTAATTTACTCCATATGGATACTACTAATCAAAACGAAGAAGCGAAGAAAGCAGCGCCTAAGAAAGGCCCATCCAAGCTGCCATCAAAGACTATTACTTTCTCTAACCAGCCACATGCCAAAAACTCTAAGCAAGGAGGAAAAACCTTACTGAACAGTTCAAAGAAAGGCGGTGTGAACTTGATGAAGAAATTGTCGGGAATGTAAGTTAGCCGAGCAGGCGTAGTACCTGGTTGTCAATAGACTGGAAAAAATCTTGCGGCTGAAAGGTGCGCCAGTTTGGGCTTTCCATCAGCAATATGTAATGGTCTATGTGCGACCGGTGAAAATCGTATTGCGTTTGCTCCGGCATATTTATGGCCACTACCCAGCCGCCCTCGTCCTTTATGTCCTCTATCCACTCCTCGTAGTAGTCGGTATCGCTGCTATGAAAGTTGAGCACATTTTCTGTTATCAGGATATACTTATAGATGCCCTGTGCCACCATCACATCTATTACGGAGCGCTTTAGCTGCATAATGTCGTTCTCCACAGCATCATTCCATTCGCCTATCAGCTCTATGATAGCGTAGTTCAGCTCATAGTCCACAAACAGCGTTTTCAGGTACAGCGTCTTAGACCCGAATTCGTCCCACTGCGGATGGATATAGTAATTATAGACCGTATTGGAAAACATAAACTCGCTGTGCTCCACGCCATAAAACGGGGACTGCTCATCTTCCTCTGCATTATACAGGTGCTGCCAGTTGTAGTAAGGCTCTATCTCGTGCATCTACCCAAATTTTTGTTGCCACGCCATCATTCCACCGGTCACGTTTACTACGTTTGTAAAGCCGGCCTGTTCCAGTATCATACAAGCCTGCATACTGCGGCTGCCTGCCTTGCAATGCAGTATAAGCTCGTCATTTTTCAGGTCTTCCAGCTCGTCAAGCTGCATATTGGCTATGTTGCCCAGGGGTATCAGCTTTCCACCTATATTGTATTCGGCATACTCCCAGGGTTCGCGTACGTCTATTATGTGTAGCTGCTCACCGGCATCCAGCCTGCTTTTTAGTTCTTCTACGGTTATGGTGGTCATTTTTTCTTAGTCTAAAGTAGTAAGTATAAAGTCTAAAGTATGTAGTTCAATTGTCTAATGTCGCAATTCTAAAGTGCTATGTTATCAGTTAATGGAAAAAAATCGTGCTGGACGATGCTGAAGGCATCCAGCGTTGATAGAAAACCAAATACAAAATGTATAACGATGACGAAGGTAGCGAACTACGCTTGTTTGAACTTTTCTGTAAATGATAGCCACAAAGTTACAGCTTTAGACTTTCTATTTACGACCTTCGATTAAAGTCACAGCTTTCGACTTTATACTTTCGACTAAAATTCACTCCTTCACAAACTTCTTCGGCCTCGCCGTCACCCCCTCTCCAGCCAGGTTAATGAAATACATACCCGGTGCTAATCCTGCTATATCAATACTCTTGTCCGAAACCTTGCCATGCATCACCGCCTGCCCCTGTATATTGGTGATGTTATAAGTAGCCTGCTGGCTGTTTCCGTCAAAGCTGATCTTCAGTTTATCCTTTGCCGGGTTCGGCGTTACCTGCCATTCCATAGCGCTCGGCGATAGTTCGTTTACGCTCGTTCCCGTCACATAATGCCCAAGCAGGGGCCGCATCATCAACGCGCCGCTTATAAGCGATGGCTCCCAATTATACAATACTCTGAAGTAGACGTGGTTGCCGCCAATCCGGTTCACATCAAGCCCTATGTACAGGCTGTCGCTGCCGCTCTCAGCTGGTTGCAATATGCCTGCATAAAAAGTTCCAGCAGGCAGTAGTAGTGGCTGGTCAAGGGTATAAGTCCAGAAGTGGTTAGTGCTATCGGCATAGGCCGGGGTAAGCAGGTCGGTAGAGTCTATCCGCACATCAGTGTATGCACCATTGATACCTGCCAGCGAGGAATAAATATAAATGGCAAACAGCTTGCTCGATGAAAAGGGGATCTGTCTGCCAAAAAATATGGACATACCCCGCAGCGTATCAGGATGATTAAGGTGATATTCCACCTGTATCTCGCCCGGCAGGTCGCTGAAGAGGTTTAGATAGTAGCTCTTTTCTGCGCTCCCATCGTCATAGGCAAGGTAGTTGTCAAATACCTGGTCCTTTACAATGGTATCATTCACAGTAGGGCCCGTGGCTGTATTGTCCTCGATAAAATATTTGGTTTCAAATACTACGGGAGTGCCATTTGGGTAAGTAGGGTAGGCGATAGACAGTGGCTCTGATGCCTGCGCTATCTGGTAAGCCGGAATTGGCACTGCTGTCGGCCCGTGAGCAGTTAGCAGAGCGCCGGAGGCTACATCCCGCACCTCGCAATGGTAGTTAATAGTTTGGTTTAGCGAGCTGTCGTTTCTTATGCTGTCGGTTATCTGCCCGGCAATTTCCCCACTCGGATTGGCCATGAACTGGGAATAGGGCATGGAAGTATAGTCATTGAGCAGGAAGGTAGGGTTAGATGTAATGGCAACATCATTTACCGTTGTGTCTAAGAAACTACGATTCGCATCCAGTTTTACATAGTCTAAGTTCCACACAGCGTCCGCCCACTGGACGGATGCGATATTCACAAAACGGAACTGGAATGTACTGTGAAAGTAAAGGGTATCGGTGAGCGGTATCACCACCTCCTGGAAGGGTTGCAACATTACAAATCCCGGCGTTGACCATACCTTCTCGAAATCGCCATACTGGTTTTTAAAGTACAACATCAGAGAATCAGATAATAATGACGGGTAAAAGCCATTGCCCTGTGGCTGGTAGAAAAAACTCAGATATACACTGTCGCCAGGTACATGGCCCAGCAGGTTTATGGGCTTTGACGTGAGGCTGTCGGCATAACGCGAGTCTGTATTACTGAAAGAGTCATAAGGCACACCAAGGTTACTCAGCGCATCAAATGTAGCACAACCTCTACTGAGGGGGCTTACGCACATTGTATTATTTATAAATACTTCAAAGTCAGTCCATTTCGAGGAGTCTGGGAAAATGTCGTACCCCGTAAAATCGTCAAAAAAAGGCAGGCTCAGCGATGTGGAAGTAGTACGCGCCGCAGAATGCTGGTGCCGGGTATAATTCTGCTGGTGTTGCATCAAAGGGTTCCATAGCACAGGTCCCACCTGCTCTTGCCCCAAAACGGACAAAGCTGGTAAAACAAAACAGCTAAACAATACAAATGCTATGGTACTGGCTCTGGTCACTTCGTATTTTTATCGGTTGGTACCGCCCTATTAACGGCGCCGGGGTTATCTTTATTGTTATGGATGTCCTGGTCGTCGGGGTGTTGCATTATTTTCAGGTCTATTATGTCGCCAGCCTTGATATGGTTGGTTTTCCCTGCATCATTCAGCGCCCGTGGCTCCTGGTCCACGATGATCGCATTTGATGTATCCGTAATTTTCGACATTTCGTCATATACCGTAATTATGGGCTGTAGCGTATAGGTACTCAGTATAGCCAGCGCCTCGTCCACGTTTAGCCGCGTCACATCGGGTACATCAAAGGAGGTGTTGCCTAAGCCATCGCCTATGATAAGGCTTATTTTGCTCCCTTGAGAGATCATTTCGCCCGGCTTTATCGGTGTCCCTTTATAAAGTTGTTCCAATATTGCTCCTGCAGCTATATCCGGCTTATAAGTAGTATCGCCCAGCATCAGTTTGTTGTTTCTCAGCATCATTTCTGCACTGCGAAAGGAGAGGCTCACTAAGTTGGGCATGGGTATGTGCGGTGGCACCAGCATATTCACGGTAAGGAATACTGTACGGCCTTCTTTCACTATAGAGCCGGTATCCGGCACTTGTTTTAATACGGTCAGCGGTTTCTTCGTCGGCTCATAGGTAGAGTCCACATTGATCTCGAAGTGCATTGCCTGCAGCTGTTCCTCGGCTGCATACATATCCTTCCCCCGCACATCTGGTATCACCACTTCTTCGCCATGGTGGGTTACACAGTGCAGCGTGGCAAAGAATGCTATGTACAGCAGCAGTAGCAGCAGCAATATCACTCCAAGATTAAAGAAAAATGACCGTTTAATATTGTCTTCCATAAAACGCTTATGCCATTAAAAGTAACGATATTTCGCAATCGTCACTTAGTTGTTTTTTAAACAATCCTCAAGCAACTCACCATAAAACTCCAGCAGGCTGCGGCCCGAAGCCCTCACCTGTTGCGGCACAATGCTATTCTCGCTTTGCCCCGGCATAGTATTCACTTCCAGGAAAAAAAGTTTATTTGTCTGCCGTTGCAAAATAAAGTCCATGCGCACTATACCCCGGCAGTTCAGGTGCCGGTATATATATTGGGCTTTCGATTCCAATTGTTCTTTCAGGCTTTCATCAATTTTTGCCGGCGTTATCTCATTGGTTACACCCGGCGTGTATTTTGCCTCATAATCGAAAAACTCATTCTTGCTCTCTATCTCTGTCGCAGGTAGCGCATGAAGGTATCCGTTCGCTTTATAAACGCCTATTGTCAATTCCCGCCCCTCAATAAATTCCTCTATCAGCACCTGGGTATCCTCTTTGAATGCCTTTTCTATGGCGGGCAACAATTCTTCTACTTTCTTTACCTTGCTCACGCCCAGGCTGCTGCCGCTTTCATTTGGTTTCACGAATACCGGCAATCTCAGTTGGTCTAAGATAGCCCCCATAGAATAGGGCTCACCCTTTATCAGGTGTACCGAATTGGCAATATTCACCACGTTAAAAGCCTTTACCACTTTATTGCAATAACTTTTATTGAACGTAAGCGCCGACACTATGGAATTGCAGGTAGTGTACCGTATTTGTAGCATATCCAAGTACCCTTGTATCCGGCCGTCCTCGCCGGGAGAGCCATGAATAGCTATAAATACACAGTCGAATGTTACCTTTTCCCCGGCTATGGTCAGGGAAAAATCATTTTTATCCACAGCTATTTTCTTTGCTCCATCCGGGTAGTACCATTCATCCTTTACAATAATGATCTTATAAATATTATACAGGCTGTCATCAAGGTTTTTCTCAATGGTTTCCGCAGTTTGTATGGAAATAACATATTCCCCCGAATATCCGCCTGCAAGCAGCGCTATATTTTTCTTCATGTTATGTGGATGATAAAAATTGATGCTGCCAAAGGTAAGGAACGTTGACAAGATAAATTTCACAAGTTATCGAAATGCTCGTTCTTGTCAAATACGGAAAAGTGTCGTTCATTAATCAGGCATCATGGATAGCTCTGCCGGGGAGAAATCCAATAGCGATGGGCATCGCCCATCGAACGAAATGCGCAGTAGCCCCCAGGCTATCATACAGTGTGCCACACCCTTTTTTGTGTGGCACACTTATAAATCGCTACCCGCCCCACATTATCCCTTCCTGTCCTTTACCGGTATCACCAATTTCAATCCCGACCAGGTCTCGTCCACCGCGCATACTTTTATATCCACAAGGCCAATACTAAGGGCCAGGTTGCGTATCATATCCTCACTTACGTCTGTCGGTACCTTCGATGCTTTTTTAGGCCACGATACCCATATCATGCCGTTTGGTACGATCTCATTTTTTAACGTGAGGAGCAGTGTTTGCAGTTCATCGGCGTTCTTTGCAAAAAAATGGATCAGGTCTTTCCTGAGTTTTAGCTCGCTGGTAATTTCAACTTCAGCCGGCATATCTGTAAACAGGCCCAGGTAATGTGCAGGAGCATTGATCAAACGCAGTTTGAAACCTGGTTTAATACCCAATTTCTTTGCCAATGGCGTTTGCGAATAGGCAGCTATACTCATAAAATATTTTTTCATTACAAAGTTATTAACTTTATCATCATCACTTATTCAGTATCGTTGACTACATTTACAATAATTTCAGGTTTCTAAACGCCGACTCACTTTCTATGATACGCTATGTGGCTTTTTTACGGGGGATAAATGTAAGTGGCCAAAGACCGGTTAGCATGGATGATCTTTGCACTTACTTCCAATTGCCGGGTATCAACAATGTTTCTACTTACCTCCAAAGCGGGAATGTGTTGTTTGAAACAGACGAAATGGATGAGGATGTGCTACGTGATAGTATGGAGAAACAACTGGAACAACGGTTGGGGTATGAGGTGAAAGTTATACTGAGGATGGCCCACGAGCTGAAGAATATCATTAAAAACAACCCTTACGAAAATCTCCGCTCAGACGATAACAGGAAGCTTTATGTAACCCTGTTATCTGGATTCCCGGCCAACGACGTTCGAGGCTCCCTGGGGGTATATTCGAATGACGCCGAGGATGCCCGCATAGTGAAACGCGAGGTGTATATCCTCAGCAGCAACTATGGCCAAACATGCTTTCCTAATTCGCTCATAGAAAAAAAACTT
>JABDBX010000113.1:80-10127 GCA_013288445.1 Bacteroidota bacterium | reverse complement strand
AGTATCTTTTAGGTTGCAATGTTTTTTGGTTAAAATGGTTAATTAGTTAAGTGGGTAATAGGGATAGTTAATGGGTTGCTACATGAATATCAAATCTGTTGTTTTTTTACCACAAAGGACACGAAGAAATTCACAAAGGTCACAAAGCTCACTTTGTGTCCCTTGTGGCTCAACTTCGTGTGCTTTGTGGTTACGTTCACTGCACGGGTCTAAATCAGCAGATCATGATCTGTCTTTTCAGGTGCTAAAATTAGTAAGAAAAAGCTAAGGGGAGCAATTATCCATTTTTCCTGATAATAAAAACCACATTCGATGTAAACCGGGTGTTGTCTATCTGCTCTACTGAGGCGCCATATTTTGCCGCAATTTCCCTGATTCGCGAGGCCGAAATAAACGACAACGGCTCACCGGACGTCTTGTTGAACCCCAGCGCCTTTGTAGAGAAGAACTCGGTAAGTGCTGTTCCTTTTTGCCGTTTTACGAGATCGGCGTCGCCATCCCGTACTACGACAATTCCGTCTATGTTTAAATTATTAATGCACTTTGCCAGCAGGGTTTCCTGTTCTCCGGATTGCACGTAATGCAATACATCGCTGATGATAAATGCATCCTGTGGGCCAAAATCGTAGTTCACAATATCTGCGCAAACAAAGTTGATCCGGTCATTCTTCAGGTAGCCCTTATTTGCGGTAGCAATCTTTTCTTCATCGAAATCAACTCCTGTTATTTGCCGGTCTTTTGAGAGGAAATGAAGCATATAGCTCATAAACCCATAGCCGCAACCAATATCCAGTATGCTGCCGCTCATTGGTAACAACTTATGAAATAGCTCATAGTTATTTTCCATGCGGGTCTTCACCCGCATATACCATTCCAGCACCGGGCCTTTGTAGATGTAGTTGTATAAAAGTTGTTGCCGGAAGTAACGGGGCGTTTCCTTTTCCTGTCTCAGCAATTCATATTCCTGCCTGAAGTAGCGGGCTATGTTCTTGCCTCGGTCATGATAGCCTTCGCCCCATGATTTATCATCTGCCTTTATGCGGGGCAGATACTTTACCGTCACCTCTCCATCTTTCAGCAGGAAGTCGCCCTTGGGCATCGTGTGTGCCGTGCCGTGTATTACCACAGGCAGTATATCCAATTGCAGTTCCTCGGCAATATAGAAGGCTCCTTTGTGAAAACGTTTTATCTGCGCCTGCGGTGAGCGGGTGCCTTCCGGATACACGACAATGGAATACCCCTCGGCTGCTCGTTGTCTAAGTTTGTCTATGCCTTCCTCCACACCATCGGCTACGGGATAATAATCCGCAAGGCGCACAACCGCCCCGAATACTGGAGATCTCCAAACCCATTTATTGGTAAGCAATATCAATTTTGGATGTAGCGATGTAGATAGCAGTATATCTAAAAAAGACTGGTGGTTGCTGATAATTACCGCAGGTATTTTCAGCTTTTCTTTTAGTGGGTTAAGAATTGTCTTTTTTACATTGCCCATTATATAGAGCAGCGACCAGGTGTACCACGAAAGGATAACATGGTACAGATACTTTCCCTTTCGTTTGCTAAAAGGGTTAAGCGTTATGAGCAATATGCCAAATGACGCCACGGCCAGGCTGCCGGATACAAAATAGGTAAAGGCAAAAATGGATTTTGCCAAACCAAAGAATGTCCATGGTGGGCGGCCCTTTGCTACCCGATTTGTAATAAGCCAGTTGAACAAAAAGGGGATCAATACCTGCGAGGTAAGCACCACACAACAAATGCCCACTATGGAAATAAATGCGATGGAGCGCAGCGAAGGATGCTTTGCAAATATGAGTATGCCCAAGCCCAGTATGGTAGTAATGGCCGAAAGAAAAATGGATGACTTGAAGGACGAAAGGTGTTTCTTGCCGGTCTTGTATTGTTGCAGCAGGCCATCCATAATGAATATGCTGTAGTCGTCGCCCAGGCCAAATATGAAGGTGGACAGTATGATATTGACAATGTTGAATTTGATGCCGAAAATGCCCATGATGCCTAATATCCATATCCAGCTTATGAGCATGGGAATGAAGGTGATAAGTGTAAGCTCTATACGGCCATAGGAGATGAACAGCGCCAGGAACACCAGCAGGGAAGTCATCCAGGCTATTTTGTTGAACTCGGTGTTTATTTCACCCACCAGGCTGTTGGCTGCATATTGCTTGTCGAGTATGGTTATGCCGGGTTCATTTTCTATAGCCTTATAAAGCAACTGCTTTTGCTTCGGGTCTATTTTCAGAAAGGTGACGAGCGATACCGTACCATGCTTTTCTATAATGAAATCATTGAGTGCACCAGAGTGTAGGATGTCTAAACCCGTGGGCGGTATGGCTGTGAATTTCTTGTTCAGCAACTCCTCAAATTGATTGAACGCCGCAGGTTTGAAATTTAAAGCTACGCCTTCCCTGCGTAGCCCTGAAAGCACCTGTTGTTTCTTCTCCGCTGTCCAGTAACTATTCCAGCGGTCTATGCGCAGTTGTTGCTCCTTGGCCGACAACAGCAGATCACCTGCGCCTGCTATTTTCTTTATCACACCCTGTTGCTGCAACTGCTGTAACAGCGGCGCAACACGCTCATTGTGCTCCAGTGCCTCTTCCAGGTCTTTTCCCTCGCTTACTATATATACCGACTGTGCAGTATAGGCATTAATGGCGTTCAGTTTCTTTTCGGCATCCTGCAGTTTCGGCGTCATGAAGTTCATGCGCAGCATATCATTCTCAAACGACACCTTTGTTGACGTGAACAGGAACACTACAGTAAGAGCAAATATGCCTGCTACCAGGTATTTGTTGCGCTCCGGTTTGTATTCCGATAGCTTGTCCAGCCAGCTATGGTTATGGTGCGTTTTTTCTTCGGCACGTTTTGCTTTATTGCCGGCCTCTATCCAATGCGGTAAGAAAATGAGCGAGAACAAAGTAGCGCCCACAAGGCTGAATGCCGCAAACAGCCCCAGGTCATTGAGCAGCGGAGATGGCACCAGCATGAGGCACAGAAACCCGCCAATGGTGGTGAAGCTGCCAATGGTCATGGGTGAGGCTACGTCGGCTATTACGCCGCGCATATCTGGCAGGTGACGGTGGTGGTTGAAGATATGGAGGGAATAATTTACGGCTATGCCAAGAACTATAGAACCTGCACCAAGCGCCACCACGGAAATATGCCCCTTGATAAAATAAACAATAGCCAGCGAGAACAGCCCGCCAAATAAAACCGGCAGCATAATAAGCAATGGTGCCCTTTTCTTGCGGAAATAAAACCCAATGAACAGGATAAGTAGCAGCACGGTGATACCCTGTGTGAGCAAGGTGTCCGTTCGTAGCTGCGTAGCATTGCCAACCGATACAGCCGAAGCCCCAAAGTAGGTTGCCGCTACACCCGGAAACTGGCGTTGCAAGCTGTCAAGTACAACATCAAGCGCATTAAAGAATTTTGCGTTTTTACCGGTGGCATTGGGCGGGTTTGCAGGCGTTATGAAGATCATCAGGTTACGATGGTCTTTGGTCATTACGTAGCCGTCGTAAAGCTCGAACTGGTCGTCTATACGCAGGCGTTGCAGTTTCTTTATGCCTATCCACGATATGCCGGAAGGGTCGGCCTGTATAGTTTGCTTCATCACAAGCCCCGCGGGCGAAACAAGCGTGTTGTAGTCCCAAACCAATTGCTGTTTTAGCCTATCTGGCGCTAACAGCGAATCAATAGCGGCGTAATCTCTTTGCGATAGGAATATCGGTATGTTGGTTTGTATGGCTTGCATCAGGTTCGCGGCCATGCTATCATCTGCTCCCCCCTGTATGCGGCTAATGTATGGTGATAGCCGTGAGGTGGCTAAAGAAGTAACTGCATCTGCAAAAGCCGCAAGGTCATCGGGCGCAGCTTCCTTGGTTGTGTCCTTTTGGGCCAGGGTAAGTACCAGTTTATCAAAAAAGCGGGAATCCTGAAGTACCTGCTGCTGTTTGTCTAATTTCTTTTCGTGGGGTAGTATTTTGGTAATGTCTTCTTCCAGTTTTATGCGGGATGCGAAAAAAGCAACAAGCAGAAAAGAGGATATGGCGGCGCACCACATAGCGCCCCTGTGTTTTGAGAAATAATTATAAATGGCAATGAAAAAACTATCCATATCTGTTTAAGTAACCTGCCGGAATGCTCCGTTAGGAGCTATCTCTTTATAGCAACGATGGCGCAAAATACGATTTTGCCCTGTATAGGGCTAACCTATATCGCGGATCGGTTGGTTCAGAGCAACGTGGGTTCGATACCTTCGGCATCGTCATTCATTTTGTATTTATTTTCTATAAACGTTTGATGCCTTCAGCATCATCCAGTGCGATCTTAGCTTGACTTGATATAATGGTTTGGGAAATAATTTACCTCGTTATTACAATCATTAATTTGCGGCAAAAATTGAAGGATGATGCTGACGGCATCAAACGTTTATAGAAAAATCATTACAGAAGTAGGGCCGATGCCGAAGGTATCGAACTTACGTTTTGAGCTTTTTTTTAACTTAACAGCATTGAAATGAAGGTCTGGGCAATTAGTATAACCGCGTTATTATTAAAGTTCATTGTTTATTCCAAATTATTTTGCCAACTCCGTGTTGGTTTTCTGCCTGGTAGAGAGCCGCAACACAAGATAAGTAATTCCATAAGCAGCGATACCCGCAACTACAGCCAGGGTGACACTGCCATAAACATACTGCTCCAGGTTCAGCTTCACTGCCTGTATGGTGATATGACTGCTGAACATCATATACACTGCATTCTTGCCCATCCACACCCGCCCCAGCAGAAAGCTCATGAACACAATAAGCGGTATCATAGGTGGAATGCTGATGTTGGAGGCAATAATGGTAAGCGCTTTATTGAGCCGGAAGAGGGCCGCAAACACAAGCGCCACCGCCATCTGGAAGCCCCACAATGGCACTATGCCCATGAATATACCAAAGCCTATGGATGCAGCCTTTTTGTGTGCCGACTCATCTTTATTGAACAGGTTCTTCCGCAGCAACTCTTTCACATTTTCTATCCGCGACATTTGCAGAATAAAGTCGCGGGGCTTAATGTATAAAAATGCAATGAGGACAAGAATAGTATTCAGCACACTTATCCGCGAAAAGTCGGGTAGCGGCCGGAAGTGGGATATTCTTTTTTCAGGGGGAGGGTAGTACACATTTACCGGTATCCACGTTATTTTAATGCCTTTCCATGCGCTACGCACCAATACTTCTACCTCAAACTCATACTTGCTGCCCCAGAATACAATGTCTTTTATCAAGTATAGCGGGTATAGCCTGTAGCCCGATTGTGTATCAGGTGCCTTCTGGCCGGTCTCCACATAAAACCAGAAATTAGAGAACCTGTTGGCGAAGGAGTTTTTGCCCGGCATATTTTCCGATTGCAGGTTGCGGGACCCGATGATGATTGCGGCCTTTTCTGTTTCCAGCGCGCCTAAAAACCGGGGCAGGTCAGCCGCAAAGTGCTGGCCATCTGAATCAATGGTAATTGCATAATCATATTTCAGTTCTGTGGCCCGCGCAAACCCTTTTCGTAGAGCTATACCCTTGCCCCTGTTTTTATCATAATATACCTGCTGCACTTGGGGGAACGCTGTCAGTATTTGTGCCGTATCATCGGTAGAGCCATCATTTACCACAATCACCCGGTTAGTATATTGCAGCACATCCTGTAATACCGTTTCCAGCGTACCGGCATTATTGTACGTAGGTATCACCACGCAAATATTATGCGCTTCAAAAGCCTGCCGGTATTGAATCAGGGTATCCTGCAATTAAAATAGTTCTTTGTGGCAAATAAACGATAAAAATGCGGAATGGGGTAGGGTGGATAGCAAATCAGAGATTTGACTCGTTGTGATGTAGCCAGAGACGATGCCGGAGCGAGGGTAAACATAACTCCCGTCACTGCGAGGAACGAAGCAGCCTCACGCAAGATGTATTGCACACTGCTACCTCGCTCTCACCGCTCCACCCGCTTCAGCGCAATATGAAACTTAAAGTTTTTGTGCGCCACATCTATGCTGTCGGGTATGCCATTTACGCAGTCCAGTAGCTGCACTACCACTACCGGTTTTCGTTTCGATGATTTTTCTATGCGCAGCAGATTTTCGCAGTGGGTGTCGGTTATGTAGTAGTCGTGTCCGCTTTTGTCGGGGAGGGTTATGTAGTTATTGGTGTCATTTGTGAGTAGGGTAGCCCCGGTAAGGTCTGGGTGTAGCAGCGCCAGTTCCAGGTCTTTGCGCAGGGCATTGACCACTACTTTTTTATCCATCTTATGCAGCACATAGTATTTTATGAATTGCCCATCTTTAGTGAACGCGAAGTCGAAAAACTTTACGCCCATTTCGTTAGTAAATACTATCCGTGTGCTGCTGTCGGGCATCAACTTAAAAAGCAGTATGCCGCTGAAATGGTGCTTCGTTACGTCTATAATTGCGCTGTATAGCGTGTTGGTAAATTGAGGCGTAAAAGCTTGGATGCAGTTTATATCACCCTTGCCCGGCTGCAGGCCCCGATAATAGGATTTGCAACTGCAAAGGAAACACACACAAAGGAGCACCAAAAAAAAGTAGCTCCCTTTAGGGCGGGGGGTAAGGCGGGGGGTATTGCTCCATTTTCGACTCAGATAATGGCTCCCTTTAGGGCCGGGGTTACTTAACAGAAAATAGCTCATCAGGAATATTTACGTTCATTTGTTTGTGGAGGAAACTGATAATGGTGTTGTCGCCCGAAAGTTCATCCATCTGCATTTTGTTTACCGAATAGTCCTTTTTGTCCACCGTTAGCGTTATGCTTTTGAAGACGCTTTGCAGGCTCTTTACAACTGGCGTCAGTTCAACAAGGTACGTCTGTGTGTTTTCAAATACCTGTGTGGTAAAACTCTTATTATCTAGCGCGGTACCCTGCACACAGTCTATCATCATTTTGTTTACCTGCTCAAACATTTTGTTCGATTTGGCCGATACCTTATTTTCTTTCTGGCTGTCTTTGGTCTTTATGTTACTCCCGTTTATCACAAGCAGGTAGTACGATGGTTTTTCGTATTCCATGCGCACCTTATTCTCCCGCTTAAACCAAAACTTGCCCGTGGAAACAATCTTGTCTGACAGCATGGCCAGGTTTTTGTCCTGCACAAAATCGCATTGAATGGAATTAGTGCTTTGTGCTGCCCTGGTAAACTGCTTTCGGAAATCATCGGTATTAGCAAGCAGCTTATAGCCCGGATGCTGGGCTATACTATGAATTGCCAGAAAGCAAAAAAGTATCATCATTAGTTTACGCATACGCTGGTATATTTAGCATTTTATCTAGCCTAACAATTTTGTAGCCTCTGTTTTTTATTTGGGTTATCAGTGCTGGTAATATGGTTGCCGTTATGGGCATAGAATCATGAAGCAATATAATGGCTCCGGGTTTCACCTGGCGCATGATACGCGTCAATAATTTTTGTTCGTCTTTTATGGTCGTATCAAAAGACCGTATGCTCCACCCTATAGGGGTGTAGCCGCTCTTCACAATTGCCTTCTTCAGGGTTGGATTCATAACACCATAGGGCGGGCGGAATAGTAATGGTTTCAGGCCGGTTACACGCGTTACTTCCTCATCCATCTGCCGCATATCTGCAAGCATCCTTTCAGCGCTAAACATATCGAACCAAAAGTGGTGCGAATAGCTATGATTACCTACGACGTGACCCTCTGCCATCATGCGCTGCAACAGCGGTTCGCTGCCACTGATGTTTTTACCAATACAAAAGAATGTAGCAGGTACACCACGCACGTTCAATGTGTCTAGTATCTGCCCCGTATAGCTATTCGGGCCATCATCGAAAGACAAAGCTATGCAATGTTCGTTTGTTTTTCCGGCGCAAAGTACAGGCATGAAAAAGCCCCAGGATATATTGATGCAGCCAAAGAATATGAGGGATAAATAAGTAAGCTCCAATAAGGCAAAATACATGACCGGTACTGTACTAAAATGATTTACCAACAATAACATTGCCAGCGCCAGTATGTTGGTTATATTGAGTATCCTGAATTTCATTCGTTAGCCCTTCATCCAAAAATCGTAATAATTAAACCATTGTTCGGGGTATAGTTTCAGTTTTGTTTCCAACTCTTTAATATAGTCCGCAAGGGCTTGTGTTATTGCCACTTGCTTTTGTTGTTTATATTCCTGTGGCGGCGATGACGACATATGGTAGTGGGTGGCTGTTTCTTTGAAGCAAAACACATACGATACCGGTACTTTGAAGGTGGCCGCCAACACAAACGGCCCCATCGGGAAGAGTGCCTTTTCGCCCAGCAGGGTTCCTTCAATCGTTTTGCTGCCCACTACAAATCTATCGGCATGAATAGCTATGAGCTCATTATTTTTGAGAGCATTGCTTATTTCATACACATGTGAGAGGTCGTCTTTTATGGTTATAATGTTGAGCTTGCGGTCGTTCATTACAGATTCCAAATACTGCTTTATCTGCTCCCGCTCATTGTCCACCATTATTATGTTCACCTTTACCGGCAGCCGCTTAAAATAATAGCCTGCCAGCTCGTAGTTGCCTGCATGTGCGCTGATGAGTATGCCACCATTGCCCCCTGCCATTATTTCCTCTATGTGGTGTTCCCCGTCAAATTCAAAGGTGTAAGGGGCTTTCATGCCAGACATTACCACAATCTTGTCAATAAGTGTTTGCCCGAAAATATAATAATTCCGGTACATGCCCCGTAGTGAATGCCACCAGCCGTAGCCTTGCCGCTCACGGAAAAAATAGCGCATGTATTTGCGGGTAGGCGAAAACAGGAAGTAATACAGTGCAACGAATCGGAGCAGAAAATAAGCCGGCCTTGTGCCTGCAAAACGCAATATGGCAATGAATATCCGGTAGCCTAGCTTGTTCCCTGCCGATTTTCCCTGCCAGGATTGTGTCATATCAACTCTTTCCGGGCATGGTCACTAATATATTTATAAAAGTCCCCGAAAGTGTGGATGTCGTTAAAATCTTCGGGTTTTACCTTCACGCCGAAGTTGGCTTCGGTGATGGCAATAAGGTCTATGTAGTCGAGGCTATCTAGGTCAAGGGTGGTTTTCAAGTCAGCATCGGGAGCTATCTGCCCGGCCTCAACTTCAAACTCGTCAACAAGTAAGGTATTAATTCTATTTATAATTTCACTGTCCATGCCAGCAAATATAAAGTATCTTTTCTGATTTGTGAAATGATTGACAGTTAACGGCTTGGACGCCGGATTGTGTGCGGATGGTTGTGCCATACCTCAAAGATGTGGCACAACTGCGCGAACGACAATTGCATTCCCATAAGCAGAATAACGTGATTACTAAAGGTTAGCCTCTATCCAACCATCTCCGCTGGTATCAGCCGGGTAGCCCATTCGTGCAAAGATGAAAATTGTTCATCAATCAAATCGTTTGGCAGTGTAAACGGCTCGTGCTTTGACGTAAGGAATATGGTGTGCATAGACAGGCGTTTGCCAAATTCCATATCACTGAGGCTATTGCCTACCATCACGCTGCGCTTAAAATCTATCACCGGGAAATCTTCCAGTGCCTGCAATGCCATACCTGCATTAGGTTTGCGGTTACGGTCATCGTCATTTACAGCCGTTGCGGCATATATTTTATCCAGGCGCCCGCCGTTTTCTTCTATGGCGGCCCGCATATTGGTATTTATTTCCCGCAGCGATTCCATAGACATTATGCCACGCCCTACGCCACGCTGGTTAGATACAACAATAATGTTGCCAAATAAATGGCTTAGCGAACGAAGCGAGTCTAATACACCATCATGAAACTTAAATTCGTCCCATGATGTAATGTAAGAACCTACTGATTCTATGTTTATTACACCATCCCTGTCTAAGAATAATGTCCAGTCGCTGTTAATATCGGGTTTAGTATTCAGAAGGCGCCTGGATAAAATATATGCCGCAACGGCTGTAAATGACGATGACCGTAACCGCAAACCTAATGCAGGTATGGCATTGCAGGCACTG
>JABDBX010000113.1:0-70 GCA_013288445.1 Bacteroidota bacterium | reverse complement strand
GTGTCCTACCATGATGTGTGACTCCTGTATCCTGGGGGTATCGCTGCTCGGAACATTGATCAGGTAATCG
>JABDBX010000112.1 GCA_013288445.1 Bacteroidota bacterium | reverse complement strand
GCCAAAGTTGATGGCTGATCCCGTACCTGCAACCGGGCTGCCGGCGGCAGTGCCAAAGTGGTACAACTGGTAACTAATACCTGCATTAGAAGCCGATAGGGCAACATGAACGCCTGTATCACCGGCACAGTAGGTTCCACCCCCCGTTACGGTATAAAGCGCAGGCAGGGCATTTACCGTTATTATTTTATCTGCTGTGCAGGATGGCCCGAGCGAATAGATAATATTCACTACACCTGCCGAGGCTCCTGTTACTATACCGGTTGACGAGCCAACAGTGGCAATGCCCCCGGAGCCAGTAGTCCATGTTCCGCCGCCAATAGAATCGCTTAGGGTCACAGAGGCTCCTACACATACCTGCGCCAGGCCGCTCAGGGCGCCAGGCAACGGGCTTACCGTTACGGTAAGCAATTCCCGGCAGCCGGTAGGTAATGTGTAATATACAGCAGAAGTGCCGGGTAGAAGGCCAGATACTAACCCTGTTGAACTGCCAACGGGAGCAATCGACGATGATGCACTGCTCCACGCCCCGCCCGTTGTGGTGTCGCTTAACAACGATGTTAGTCCCACACACAAATGCGGTGAACCAGAGATAGGATTCGGTAATGGGTTTACTGTTATGATGCTTGAAGTATAACAACCAGACCCAACAGTATAAAATATTGTTGCCGGGCCTGCTGCATAGCTGGTCACCAACCCGGAATCGGATACGGTAACAGAAGTTGCCGTCCATATACCTCCCGGCAGGGAATCTGAAATATGTAATGTACTCCCGTAAGCACAGATATTCGAAATGCCCGTGATAGGCGGCACAGCGACCACGTTAAGCGTATAGGTAGCTGCACAGCCTGACGGTATTGTATAACTTATAACAGTAACCCCGCCGGTTAAACCGCTGGTGACGAAACCCGTGGAACCTACAGTAGCAACCGAAGTTACGCTGCTGCTCCAGGCACCACCGGAGCCAAGCTCATGCAGTAAAGTGGTGTTGCCGGCACAGATCGTTGGCACACCGGTTATGCCTGGGGGTAACGGGTGTACTAATACCGATGTATAGGTTGTACACGACGCCCCCAGCGAATAAGTGATAAGCGCTGTACCTGGCACAACGCCGGTAATAATACCAGATGCCGACCCTACCGTAAGAATTGCGGCATTGCTGCTCGTCCAGGTACCACCCGGCGGGCTGTCTGATAAGGAGGCAGAAGAACCTGCACATACTGTAGATGGCCCTAATATGGCTGTGGGTAATGAGTTTACCGTTACGATAGTAGAAATATTACAAGCTCCGCCCAGCGAATAAGTAATGGTAGCTACTCCCGGGATTAAACCGGAGACTAACCCTGTTAATGACCCGACGGTAGCCACCGAAGCGCTACTGGTACTCCATATGCCTCCAACAGTAGAATCAAGTAGAGTAGTGGAGGTACCTATGCACACATGGCTTGCACCAGATATGGTGCTTGGCGTATAGTTAACGGTAACGACCCTGCTTATATTACAGCCGGTAGGCAGCGTATAAATGATATTCGTGGTGCCGGCAGCCAATCCGGTTACTCCGCCAGATGTGCTGCCTACGGTCGCTACTGTAGTATTGCTGCTGCTCCAGGTTCCCCCAGAGGCGGTATCAGTCAAGGTACTCACCGGCCCCGCACAAATGTTTACTATCCCGGCAATCGGCGGTGGCAACGGATTTACAGTTACAATAGCAGTCGCCGCACAACCGGCAACGGAATATGAAATTGTAGCAATGCCGGCAGATATACCCGACACTATGCCCGAAGGTGTAATTGTGGCATGAGCAGAACTACTGCCCCACGTGCCGCCCGATGTAGTATCGCCAACAGGTACAGTAAGTCCGATACAGACATTTAGCGTTCCCGTAATTGCCGATGGGATGGAATTGACGGTAACGGTACCGGTAACCGTACATCCTGAGCCCAAGGAATAAGTAATGTTAGCTACCCCCGCTGCCATCCCTGTTACTACTCCCGAAAGGGATCCGATAAGAGCCGTGGTTGCCGGGGAAATTGTCCATGTCCCACCTCCCGATGTATCCGTAAGGGTAGTTGTGGCCAGTATGCACACATGCTTGGTTCCACCTATAGCGCTTGGGGCTCCATTTACCGTAACCGCTTTAGTGGTCTTGCAACCCGTTGGCATTGTATAAGTAATGGTTGAAGTGCCATGAGTGAGGCCGCTGACAAGTCCCGTAGCGTCAATTGTAGCTACCGTTGGCGAGCCGCTTAACCATGTTCCGCCACCAACGTCTGACAATGAGATGGTTGTGCCGGAACATAGCCCGGATGGGCCTGATATTGCAGCTATGGGGTTTACAGTCACTGTTTTTGACGCTGTACACGTGCCAATGGAATAGGTAACGGTAACCGTACCGGACGTAACACCCGTAACCAGGCCGCTGCCAGATCCTAAAGTGATTACTGTTCCCGGTGCACTCCATATACCACCTGCTACTGTGTCCACAAGCGTTATTGCTGCGTTGGCACAAAGTGTTGCCGCGCCAGCTATCGCCGAAGGTGTTTGGTTTACAGTGACCGCAGTTGAAACCTGGCAGCCTGCTACCGTATAAGTAACATTGGCCACCCCGGCCGATACAGGCGTTACAATGCCTGCGCCAGCTACAACAGTTGCAATTCCCGTTGTGCCGGGGTTGCTCCATGTGCCGCCACTCGTGCTGTCTGTAAGATGCAATGTGGTGCCAATGCAAATGCTTGCCGCGCCATTAATGCCAGCAGGTATAGGGTTAACGGTAATAGTCTTATAGGCCACGCAACCGGAGCCTGCAGAGCCTACCAGGTAGGTTATTATTGCCGGGCCTGCTCCCATACCGGTTACAATACCGGAAGTAGAGCCTATGGTAGCTACAGAGGTACTTCCACTGGTCCATGTTCCGCCGGTCGCTGTATTGCCTAACGTTATGGTTGCGCCTACGCAAACATTTGTGGTACCTGAAATGGTTGATGGTGTTGGGCTTACAGCTACGATCATTGTTTTGTTGCACCCGGATGGCAAGGTATAAGTTACCGTCACAGTACCCGTTGCAATACCCGTTAAAACGCCGGAGGTGGAGCCCACACTTGCATAACTCGCAGATGCCGCGCTTATACTCCATGTGCCACCTGCTACAGAATCAGATAAATGAATGGTTGATCCGACGCAGACGGATGTAGGGCCGGTAATAACGGAAGGTAGTGGGTTAACTGTTACACCCCTGGAAATTGTACAACCCGTACCCAGCGAATATGTAATGCTTGCGCTGCCTGGTGATAAGCCAGTCACCATCCCGGAAGTTGACCCTATTATGGCCGTTCCAGTTCCCGCACTGGTCCATACGCCACCAGTGAGGCTGTCGCTGAGGGTGATAGTTGTGCCTTGACATAGGTTTGTTGGTCCCGAAATAATGGACGGGAAAGAGTTGATCGTTACACTTCTTGTTATTGTTCCCGTGCAACCCTTACCATCGGTAACCAATAAAGTTACGGGGTGGGTGCCAGATACGGTAAAGACGTAGGAAGGAGCAGCTGAGGAACTCGTAAAGCCAGGTCCGAACGTCCATAACCACGAGGTGATACCAGATGAATAACTTACAGACGAATCATGGAAAGTAACCGGGGTGCCCTGGCATACCGGATTTGGCGATATGCCGAAAGAGGAGATCACGGTATCTGCTTTTATAGTGTCGATCCCGACGCTGAAACTGGTGCAACCCGAACTGTCCCTAAGTAATAGTTTCGGCACGTAGGAGCCGGGTATCGTGTAGGTATGGGTTGCCGTACTCGATAAAGAAGAGGGCGAAGTAGTCCCATCATTGAAATCCCACACAATACTGGTAACGCCGCTTAACGTAGCGCTGAAATGAACCGTTAATGGTGAACAGCCTGATTCCGGGGTATAGGCGAACGCCCCCGCATACCCAAATAAATTCGCATGTGCGAAAGCAGTGTCGGTGCATCCGAACGAATTACTGGCCAGCAATTCCGTTGTGTAATAGCCAGGCACTGTAAAGATATTGCTGGGTGAAAACGTAGCTGAAGTATGTCCATCACCGAATATCCATGAATACGATACGCCCGAGCCAGTACTGGTATTTGTATAGTTAACATTCAGCGGAGGACATACCGCAAATGAATCGTTCATTTGGAAGGACGCATTCGGTGTTGGATTGACCGTAATGTAGTTGGGAAGGATCAGCGTATCCGATGCACAGCCAGGCGTATCGAAAACAATAAGTTTGAGTGTATAAACTCCCGTTGACGCATAAAGATGGTCTGGGGAAACAGCCGAAGAAGTAGTGCCATCCCCGAATATCCATAATGAGCTGGAGATACCAACCGAGGTATTGTTAAAATGCACATTGATACCCTGGCACACAGTGGTACTAGCTACTGTAAAGGATGCCGTCGGCTTGTTCACAGAGGGGTGGGACGAACTCATAAGCGTATCTGAACAGCCAAAATTGTCCACAACTATTTCCTGCACATTATAGCTACCGTTTGACGTATAGGTATGAAACGTAAAGGTGGCAGTGGCTGAAGTAGAAGCGCCATCGCCGAAAGACCAGTAGTAATGTGAAAAACTGGCGCCGGTGACATCGCTGCTATGGTCTGAAAAATGCACCGCTAACGGTGAACAGCCCGAGACCGGAGTAAAACTAAAACTGTCTATAGGTTTAGCAACCAATATATAATTGTTCTTCGTTACCGTATCTAAGCAACCATAATTGTCCAGTATAACAAGGGTTATGGAATGAAGCCCCCTGGTATGATAGTAACTCATCAGCGCTGAGTTTACCGTATCAGTCACAACGCCATCCACATACCAGTGGTAGCCCACAGCGCTCCTGCTGCCAGTTACCACCTGGTTGATTGTATCCAACTGGTCGCGGCAAATGGTGCTATCGGTGGCAGTGAGGATAATAACGGGTTTGGCCAGGTTTATTATTGATGATGTGGTATCCCGGCACCCGCTTGCAGTATTGAAAGTAGTAAGTGTGACCGAATAAGAAGATAGTCCCGGATAAAAATGAGTGGGGTTAGAAACCGCCGACGTAACGCCGTCGCCAAAAAACCACTCGTGCGTATTATCGCCTAAAGAGTTATCGAAAAATGCTATGCCGTTATCCGGGATACAAGTGTAGTTATAATTTATTACCGCGTTCGGCGAATCAACACTATCTATTACAGTAAACGGCAGGCTGGAGCAACCGTTATACTCTACCACTAAGCTCACCGTATGCACGCCAGGCAGGGTGTACTTATGCGTGGGTATGGTTAAGCTCCCCCCCGAAGTATCGAAGCCATCACCGAATCCCCAGTCATAGGCGTCGATGAGGCTCGCACTTGTCGAGGTGCTATTGGTATGTATAGACCTGCCGGCACACATATGGGTGGGGCTGGCGGTAAATGAAGCCGTTTGCATGGTACCCACCTTTATCACCACGGAATTTACAGCGGTACAACCATTGCCGGTAACTATGGTGCAAGTAGCCGTATATATCCCTGCGGCAGTGTAGGTGTGCGATGGTGTTGGGCTCGATGATGTGGGGGCTCCATCGCCATAATTCCAGCTATAACTTGTGACCGGGTATGGGTACGACAAAAACAAGCTGCTGGTAACCGGCGGGAGCGGGTCCCATACAACAGAATAAGTGTAAGCCGAAAAATCAACGGCAAGTGGCGTGCAGCCGGAGGTTGCCGAGCCGGACGGATTCAAATAGAGATTGTACAAGGTATCTAATTTCTGTACCGTGTCCACACAGCCACTGCTATTTGTGATTACCATACCAAGTGCTAAAACAGCAGAAGATGCATAAGCATGGCTTATCGTTGCACCGGTTCCGGTTGCCCCATCGCCAAATATCCATCCAACAGTACTCCCACCGGGGACCGAACTGGTAAACGTTAACGTAGTAGGCAGTGCACAGGGTGTAGGGTTAGAAACTGTGAAGCTGCCGGAAGGGCTGGGCAGGATGGTTACGGAATGGGTTACCGTATCGTAGCAGGTACCATCAAAAATAATAAGGCGCACATTATAAGTTCCCGCAGCGGTGAATGCATGAACGCCGACATCGGAACCGGAAGTATAACTATCGCCGAAATTCCATGAACTGGAGAGATGCGTGGTACTCGTATTGTAGAAGGTCACCGGGATGCCTGCACAAGCAGACGCTACTGAATAAAACGAAGCTGCGAGGTTGCCCACCACAACCGGGGTCGGCGATGTAACGCTGTCGGCGCAGCCCTTCCCGTCCGTGACCTTTAGTGTCACCGCGAAGCTGCCTGGCCCGGTATAGGTGTGTGAAGAAGTTGCCCCACCCGCGCTGGCACCATCGCCAAACCGCCAGGTATAAGATAACGCGGGCGTACCGGTTGTACCCGTGCTGGAAAAAGAAACCGTAGCAGGGTGCTTACAAAATGACGTGGCAGAAGGTGAAAAAGCAATAGTGGCAGGCGTATAAACATGGATATAAGAGCTTGTAGCGACAGTGGTGCTGCAACTCACGGCATTAGTAGCCTCCAGGGTTATACCATAATGGCCGGGAGTGGGGTATGAATGGCTGGGAGAACTTAATGTGCTTGACGCGCCATCGCCAAAATTCCAGGCATAAGTTATACCGCCCCATGATCCGGGGGTAATGGTGCCGGTGAATGTCGTCGCTGTTCCGGGGCAAATGGCTGTATCGCTTGCAGAAAAACTCACTGTTGGCGGCGAATAAACGTGTACCAACATGGAGTATGTACTGCTGCTGGTGCCATTGTTGGCTGTTAGCGTAGCGGTATAAGTGCCCGGAGAAGTGAAGCTGGTGGACAAATCCGTTGTACCATAGGAAGCGGTGCCGATGGTCCAGGTATAGGTAGTTGAGCCAGTTGTCCCGGTGGAAGTATTCGTAAAGTGCACAAGCATTGGCGGGCAACCAGATGTATCATCGACTGTAAACGATGCTGTCAACTGGGCCTTTGCAATACCCGGCAGGATGCACAGCAGCAAAACAATGAAAAGATGCATTACCCGCCCCTTTGGAACCTGGTTTATTTTACTTGTGGAGTACCGGTGATAACTTAAAAAGTAGGTTTTTATAGACCGGGGGCTTGTATTATTGTTCTTCATGCGTATTTTTCTAAATGTTTCCGCAGGCTGCAATTATTGCTTAACCTTGTAGATATATTATGTTATAACTCTGCTATCTTGCAAAGATAATATTAAATAAGACAAGATGTGCCACAGTATTGTTTTTTTCAAAAACTTCATAAAGTCATAACAAACAGACTTTCGGACTTGTTATACCTTTCTAAATTTTGTAGCATAATGTCTTGCAGTCATTGAGTAAACGAGGAGAGCGAAGGCGGGGATGCTGGACGATTGAATTGCGCCAGTTGTCCCACACCTTCTTCAGGTGTGGGACAACTAACAATAGCGAAGAACCAGATCGGACCTGGCCAACAGCGAAAAGAATGCGGCATTTATTAACACAGGAAACCGACCTTTGCGCCGATCTGCGCCCTTTCTTTGCGATCTTTGCGTGAAATCTTTCGTCCCAAAGTCAGATTTCCCGATAATAAAAGATAATTTTTTGTGTAAAACATAAATTTATTGTTACCTTTGCAGTCCGAAAAAATCATAACAATGGAAGCTGTAGCATTTATACACGAGCAACTCACCGGGAAGAAGGAACATCCCAAGTTTAAAGCCGGTGATAACGTCACCGTGAATTATAAAATTATTGAAGGTAATAAAGAGCGTATCCAGTCGTTCAAGGGCGATGTGTTGAAACGCCAGGGACGCGGGTTTACGCAAACTTTTACCGTTCGTAAAATGTCTGACGGCGTGGGTGTTGAGCGTTTGTTCCCACTCTTCTCCCCAAACATCGACTCTATCGTATTAAACAAATCTGGCCGTGTTCGCCGTGCCAAGTTGTTCTATCTCCGTGAGCGCTCCGGCAAGTCAGCACGTATCAAGGAAAAGAAACAAATCCATGCTACTGCAAGGGTTAAAGCATAATATTACATACCAATATATTTTTGATAAAGGATACACTATGTGTATCCTTTATCTTTTTACAGCCATACTTTGCCCTGGTTCCAGTATGCCGGCTATGAGGCTGGCCCATTGGGCATCAGAAAGGCCCAGCCAGGCGCTGTTCAGTGTATTGTATATCACGCTGGTCTCCATGTCTCCGCCTTCATTGCGGCCATAATACGCGGTTACCAGTCGCTTTCCCCTCCGTTCTATTACAAATGTGCTTGTAGCGCCGTTCGACCTCGAATCGGCTATCTCCTCATCTCCCCGGTTCACAGGGCTGATACATGGCCGCATCCGCATCGCGAAGGTTTCTATGTCCACATCAGGATAGTCGTCATACTCTATCGCCTCTATTGCCACCCAATCATACCCATCACCCTGCGAATTGTTGCCGGGTATATCTATTCTTATATGGTCGCCTTTCCTTGCGTGCCTGCTTATTTCCCTACCATGAGTGTCCTTAAGCCGGAATGCCCCACCATTGATAGCTGTGAATTTATTCCAGTTGTTTACGTCAAGCAGGCGTTCTTTTGCATCCACAAAACAGTCTTCAGCATCCTCGGAATTGCCGGTTATTATCGTGTACTCCATGTGTTTGTGCAGGCCTTGCTGTTGCTCGGGTACTAAGTAGTGGTTATCAGGCATATGAATGGGTTAATATTTTGTCAACGTCAGTTTATCTACAGAAAATACTGTGCCAAACTTTTCAAAATTCAAAATTTTTGTTAAAAACGACAGTAGAATCTTGATTTTACCCTATACTTTTGCCCTTAAAATGAATTAATGAGCTTAATAGACAAACTTTTTAAAATGAAAACAGACAAAGCAGAGGCAAACCTCAAAGCAGGGCAGGATTTTTTGACGGCTAATAAGCAAAAGCCAGGGGTAACTGAAACGCCCAGCGGCTTGCAATACGAAGTAATAACACAAGGTGAAGGGCCGAAACCAACCCCATATAACAGTGTTACCTGCCATTATCATGGTACGCTTATTGACGGCACAGTGTTCGATAGCTCTGTGAAAAGAGGCCAGCCAGCTTCGTTCCCGCTTAACCAGGTGATAAAGGGATGGACGGAAGGTGTGCCACTTATGGCGACAGGCAGCAAATGGCGTTTCTTCATACCGCCGCACCTGGGCTACGGCGACAGGCAGGTGGGTGCCACGATAGGTCCGAACAGCACCCTGATATTCGAGGTAGAATTACTGGGTATTAACTAATCTCACTAAGATGTGCCACACTTTTGAAGTGTGGCACATCTATATACTACCACACCCAACTCGCGTCATTGCGAGGAACGAAGCAACCTCACGCTATGAATAAAAAACCAAGGCTTCACCTGCTGCTGATAACAATATTGCTCATTAGCGGCTCTGCACACGCGCAAACCATTGACAAATACTTTGAACGCATCAGGAACAATGCCGCAGAGCTTACGGCATTCTTCTCGCAAATGCCCAAGGGTGGCGACCTCCACAACCACTACAGCGGCTCGGTATATGCCGAAACCTACATTAATTATGTGGTGCAGCAGGATTACGTGATCAACGAAAACACCCTTGAAGTAAAAGCGGCTATTCCCTCCGGCGGCAAAGGATGGGTTCATTTCTCGGCAATGAATGATAATACGCTGGCGGGTTATAAGCAAAAGCTGATACAGAAATGGTCGGTGAAAGATTATAACGGCGTGAGCTACCCAAGTGATAAACAGTTTTTTGAAACATTTCCGGCATTCAATATCGCTAACAGTGGCCCTGGCAGGCTTGATACCGGCCTGATGGAACTCAAAAGAAGGGCGCAAAAGGAAAATGTAAGCTATATAGAAACCATGTTCACAGGGATACCCTGCGACAACTTAAAGAACCTTGATACAAACTATAACCACCTGCTGGAGGACGCGCAAAATAAACGTGACGAGACATTGACTGAAAAGCTCCTCGAAAAGATATTTACTATTGCAGAAGGCAGTAATTCTGAAAGCTGTGCGGTGGCCTATAACCGGGAAGTTGTGGAAAAACTGCACTACGGGCTGAAAATTGACGACAGCACATTTACCATGCGTTACCAGAATTATGTGGTGCGGATACTTCCTCCTGCAGATGTGTTCAAAGCGCTTATTGTTGCGTTCCAGTCGGCCAACAGGAGC
>JABDBX010000111.1 GCA_013288445.1 Bacteroidota bacterium | reverse complement strand
TGGGCGTTTATTATTCATTGCAGCGCCTGTGCAAAGCCCGTATGTTCAGCGATAAGCTTAGCAAGTTCCATTTCTGGGCGTGGCAGTCTATCATTGTTTTAGGCGCCATCAGTTTGCTGGCCGGTTACACATCGGGCAAGGAGTATGCCGAGCTGGAATGGCCTATAGACATACTGATTGCCATTGTATGGGTAGCGTTTGGATGGAATATGTTTGGTACCATCCTGAAACGTAGAGAGCGGCACCTGTATGTGGCCATTTGGTTTTACATAGCCACATTTGTTACGGTAGCCATGCTCCATATTGTCAATTCTGTAGAGTTGCCGTTCAGCCTCATGAAGTCCTATTCCTGGTATGCCGGGGTGCAGGATGCGCTGGTAGAGTGGTGGTACGGGCACAATGCAGTTGCGTTTTTCCTTACCACGCCCTACCTGGGTCTCATGTATTACTTCCTGCCTAAGGCTGCCAACCGTCCTATATATTCTTACCGGCTTTCCATTATACATTTCTGGGCGCTTATATTCCTGTATATATGGGCCGGGCCACACCACTTGCTTTACACTGCCCTACCCGACTGGGCGCAGTCGCTGGGTACAGTATTCTCCATAATGCTTATTGCACCATCATGGGGTGGTATGCTGAACGGCTTGCTCACCTTACGCGGGGCATGGGACAAGGTTCGTGAAGATCCGGTTCTAAAATTCATGGTGGTGGCTGTTACCGCCTATGGTATGGCAACCTTTGAAGGGCCTATGCTGGCGCTGAAAAGTGTAAACGCCATCAGTCACTTTACCGACTGGACCATAGCCCACGTGCATGTTGGCGCGTTGGGTTGGAATGGCTTTTTAACCTTCGGTATCCTTTACTATTTGATCCCCAAGATATTCCGTACTAAACTCTATTCAATAAAATTGGCCAACAGGCATTTCTGGATAGGCACGCTGGGTATCATCTTCTATGTAGTACCCATGTATTGGGCGGGCTTTATGCAAAGCCTTGCCTGGAAAGAGTTTACCCCGGAAGGAACTTTGAAATACCAGTTCCTGGATACGGTGAAGCAAATGCAACCCTTTTACGCAATGCGTGGTGTAGGTGGCGTTTTATACCTGATAGGCGCACTAATAATGTGCTGGAATTTATATAAAACCGTGCAGGCAGGCAGCGCATTGAATGACGAAGCAGCCGAAGCAGCGCCATTATCTAAGATATATGTGCCTCATGCTACACAGCACTGGCACAGGTGGATAGAACGCCGCCCTTTACAATTGCTTGTGTTAAGCCTTATAGTTGTAGCCATTGGCGGGGCAATAGAAATGATACCCACCTTCCTCGTAAAGTCGAACATTCCTACCATCGCAAGTGTGAAACCATATACACCGCTTGAATTGCAGGGACGGGATATATATGTGCGGGAAGGTTGTTATCTCTGCCACAGCCAGATGATCAGGCCGTTCAGAAGTGAAGTGGTTCGTTACGGCGAATATTCAAAGGCAGGTGAGTTTGTATATGACCATCCCTTCCAGTGGGGCAGCAAGCGGATAGGCCCCGACCTGGCAAGGATAGGCGGCAAATATCCAGATAGCTGGCACTTCAACCACATGTACGAACCGTCAAGTATATCTCCGGGCACGGTAATGCCAAACTATCCCTGGCTGTTTGCCAATGACCTGGATACAGCTATAACACCGGCTAAGATAAGGGCCATGCAAACGCTCGGCGTGCCATATCCTCCGGGTTACGACAGGATCGCAAACAGCGACCTGATGAAACAGGCTGATGGGATAAGAGACAATCTCGCTAAAGACAAGATCACCATCAAGAGCAACAAAGAGATAGTGGCCCTGATTGCTTATCTACAGCGCATGGGTACAGACATTAAACTGGAACAAAAAACAAAATCAGTTAATCCATAAAACAACACCGGTCATGAAATTCATTAACTATTTAGAGAGCATCACAGGGGTGGGCATCTACCCGCTTACATCGCTGCTTATATTCTTCCTGATATTTACCGTTACGTCGATCTGGGCGCTCAAAGCGGACAAGAAGTATATACTGCTGATGAAAAGCATTCCATTCCCGTCCAACGAAAACAACTAATCTATACACAAACAAACAAGCATAGAACATGCGTTTAAACAAAAAAATATCCGTCGTTGCTGCATCTGCTTTAATGCTCCTGCCAACACTTGTATTCTCTGCCCAATCAAACCCGGAAGACAAAGCCGGCAACTATAACTTCACCCTGATCGGTCTCGTGACGGTAATCCTCATCCTGCTCTTCGTAATTGGTATGCTGTCAAATACCCTGCGGCAGCTAGCGCTTGCAATTAGTGATAAAGTACGCAAAGAGAGGGAGTCTCACAAAACCACCGTGCTTTTGATATTGGCACTATGTGGTATGACAATACATGCATGTGCCACTGAAGCGGTGGCCGCAGCAGCCCCTGCCATGAGTTATATCAGCGGCATTCCTGCAAGTGACTTTTACTTGCTCACCGGTATTATTGTGCTGGAGTTCATGGTGATCTTTGCCCTGGTGATTTTTATTAAGGTGCTGTTTAACCGCATAATAGACAAACCGGAAACAGCGCGCGTGGCAAGAGCCATTGTAAAGCACAATTGGTTTTGGGACAACTTCAATAAGGCAGTGCCTATAGAACGAGAAAAGGATTTGTTGCTGGATCATAATTATGACGGAATACAGGAACTTGACAACAGCCTGCCGCCCTGGTGGAAGTATGGGTTTTACGTTACCATAGTTGTTTCCATCGTTTACATGTATCGCTTTCATGTTTCACACGATGGGCTGAGCCAGCAAGAAGAATATGCTGTAGAAATGCAACAGGGTGAAGAAGAAAAGGCTGCCTACCTGGCCCAATCTGCAAATAATGTGGATGAGACTTCGGTGACGCAACTAACCGACGCTACAACTTTATCTGAAGGCCATGAACTGTTTGTAAAAACCTGCGCTGCATGTCACGTGGCCGACGGCGGTGGAAATGTAGGGCCAAACCTGACGGACGAATACTGGCTACACGGCGGAGGGATAAAGGACATCTTCAAGAGTATAAAATATGGCTGGCAGGACAAAGGTATGAAGAGCTGGAAAGATGACTATTCGCCAAAGCAGATACAGGCATTGGCCAGTTTCGTGAAATCATTAAAAGGTACTCATCCAGCCGTACCAAAAGCCCCACAAGGCGACCTGTACATAGAAGCCTCGGACGGTAAGAGTGGTGCAGATAGTGCAAAAGCGAGTACAGACAGTAAAGACAAGATACGGGTAGTGGCTAAAGCGAATAAACAATGATTGAAAGTACAACATCCGGAATGTCGTTCCGGGATAAGGTGGCGACAGTGGACCAAAAGGGGAAGCGTATATGGGTATTCCCGCACATGCCAAAGGGTAAACTGTACAGCGCCCGTACCTGGGTGAGCCTGTTATACCTCGTCATTTTCTTTGGGTTGCCGTTTGTGAAGGTAAATGATCACCCGGTTTTCCTTATCAACATCCTCGAACGGAGATTTATACTATTCGGGCAAATATTCTGGCCGCAGGATTTCTTCATTTTCGCACTGGGGATGGTGGTGTTTATTGTATTTGTTGCGTTATTCACCGTAGTTTTTGGCCGTGTATTTTGCGGCTGGGCGTGCCCCCAGACTATTTTTATGGAGATGGTTTTCCGTAAAATAGAATACTGGATAGAAGGTGATGGCCCGCAGCAGAAGTTACTGGCCCACTCGCCCTGGAATTCTGCCAAGATAATAAAGAAAGCAAGTAAGTGGGCCGCCTTCTGGTCGGTGAGTTTCATCATCGCCACTACGTTCCTTGCCTACATAATAGGAGTAGATGAAATAAAAAAATTGGTTACCGAACCATTTTCCGAAAACATAGGGCTATTCAGTTCACTTACCGTTTTTACAACCGTATTCTTCTTTGTTTACTTACTGATGCGTGAGCAAATATGTACAGTGATATGTCCTTATGGCCGTATGCAGGGCGTGCTACTCGACCGCGATTCGGTAATAGTGGCCTATGACTATAAAAGAGGTGAGCATAGGGGTAAGTTTCATAAAAATGAAGTTCGCGCCATAGGCGATTGTATTGACTGCGAACAATGCGTAAAAGTGTGCCCCACTGGTATTGACATTCGCAATGGCACCCAACTGGAATGCATCAACTGCACGGCGTGTATTGACGCATGTAATAAAATGATGGATGCAGTTGGCCTTCCCAACGGGCTTATCCGTTATGCATCTGAGAACAACATTGCCGAGAAAAGACCCTGGCGGTTTACCTGGCGAATGAAGTCATATAGCATTGTGATGTGCCTGTTGCTGGGCGTATTGGTATGGCTTCTGTCCACGAGAACTGATGTAGGCGTTACCCTTTTGCGCACTCCGGGTCAACTATACCAGGAACAGCCGGGCAACCTGATGAGCAACCTGTACAACTACAAGCTGCTCAACAAAACCTTTAAAGACAAAACGGTAACGCTGAGGCCGGAAAATTTCAACGGTATCATTAAACTTGTTGGTGAAACAAACCTGGTTATCCCGAAGGATGGCTATACCACGGGCACCATGTTCATATACATCAGCAACGATGCTATAAAAAACAGGAAAACAATTTTGAAAATAGGCGTTTACGAGGGGAACGAGAAAATAAATACCATTACCACCTCTTTCCTTGGGCCGTTTAAAGAAATTTAATTGATCATCAATAAATATCAGGGTATGAAAATAGGTTGGGGATGGCGGATTGGGATTTTATACGGCGGCTTTGTGCTATTTATGGGTACGTTGGTAATGGCCAGTACCCACCAGCATTTCGATCTGGTATCGAAGGACTATTACGGCGAGGAGATTGCCTACCAGAAGGTAATTGATGCCGGAAAAAACCAGGCTGCATTATCCCGGCCGTTAGCGATCCATGCCAGCGGCCAGGCCGTTACTTTAGACTTTCCGGATGAATTTAGAGGCAAGGTATTATCCGGCAATGTGATGTTCTACTCACCTGTGGATGCACGATGGGACGAGACCTTCAAGATCAATGCCGAAGGCAATAGCATGAACATATCGCGCAGCAACCTGCACAATACGAGATACACCATGAAGATCAGTTGGACAGCCGATGGCAAAAATTATTACCAGGAATCAGAAATAATGCTGCACTCATAAAATGAATACGCTAACCTATACCATGGCTCTACTGATGGGCTTTACCGGCAGCCTGCACTGCGCGGGCATGTGCGGGCCTATTGTGTATGTTATGCCATTCCAGGCATTTAGCGGATTTAGAAAATTTGCGGCAATTGCTTTGTATCATATTGGCCGTATCTCGGTCTATGCAGCACTGGCCATGATACTGCATTCCTTCCGCAGCTTATTTGAACCCCGGATACAGCAATACATCTCTATGCTGCTTGGTGGCTTTTTGCTGGTCGCAGGTATCATCTCGTTTTTCCCTAATCATGCCATCCGGCTACAACTACCCTGGGCAGCATTTGTGAAGAAGCAATTGGGCCGCATTATCGGCAGGCCCGGCCTGGGTATGCTGGCTTTTTCCGGTGTACTGAACGGACTCCTACCCTGCGGCCTTGTGTATATGGCGCTTTCGGCATCCCTGGCAGGCACCACAGCAATACAGGCAGCAGGTATGATGTATGTTTTTGGGTTGGGTACCTTGCCCATGCTGGTATCCATTACTCTGTTGAAAACAAGGCTGGCCTTCATCCGCACTAATCACATCAGGAAGCTGGTGCCGGTTGTTATGTTTTCCTTTGGTTGTCTTTTTATGCTGCGTGGCATGAACCTGGGTATCCCCTACTTAAGCCCTAAAGTAACCGTGACGAGCCATGAAATAAAAGCATGTTGTTGCCACAAAAAATGAATTCGCCAATAATTGACCAGTTCCACTTTAGATTTCAAAAGCTACACTTAAGCTCAATAGCAATAATGTCATGGTGAGCCCCGTCGAACCATGACATGTTGAACATATGCACTAAGCGAAATCAAGGTCCCATTGCCACTTACTGCCAGCCATATAGTGGAACGCTATTGAAGTCGAACTGCCAATGCATATTAAATCAAACACGAAGTGATATTATTTTGCATTGTTGAGCAAATAATATCTCTTCGGGTTTATCCAATATAGCCGTATGCCTGGCCTCATGTTCATGCCTTTGCGTTCCTTATATTTCTATACATATAGTCGCTGAGCTTTCTTGAATAATCATCAAGTTCCGAAACTGAGGAAAGAAGGTATTTTATTGTTTCGGCGTACTCGTCTTCTGTTAGCGTCTCGCCGCTTAGAAGATAAATTAATCCCTGGCAGGATGTTATCGGTTTCCTTATTTCATGCGACACCATGTACAGCATGTTTTCTATAGACCTTAAATGCTCGGCCTTTTCTTCTTCCATCTTTTTCCGCTCATTTATCAGTATCCGCAGCGACAGGTATCCGTTTACCCTAAGCGCTTCGTCCTTTATTGGCACAATAACCGATTGTACCCAGTAGTATGATCCATCCTTGGCCTTGTTCCTAATGTCCCCGGTCCACATTTCTCCCGCGCTGATGGTCTTCCACATATCGGCAAAAAATTCGCGGGAATGATATTGGGAATTTACTATCCTGTGGGTCTTACCTAGTAACTCGTCCTGCGAATACATGGAAATGGCGCAAAATCGTTCATTTGCATAGGTTATTATTCCCCTGGCGTCTGTAATCGTGCAGATCACATTAGTGTCAATGGCTTTCTTGAACGCGGTAAGCGTGGAAAGAATTTTTCCTTTCTTACGTTCAAAATCATTATTCACGTTCCTGCCTACATACACTATCTCTGCCAGCGCCCCGTGTTCATCAAATATCCCGCTTTCTTTCCACGATATCCATTTTTCATCGCCCGGAACATCCACCAATTGTATTGTAGAGATTGAAGGATTAATTGGCGTCAGATCCGTAATAAATCCGGAATAGAACTTCCTGGCCTCTTCTGAAAAGCTGTCAGTAAACTTTGCGCCAATTAGCGATGCTGCCGACACACCAACCAATTCACAGTATGCCGGGTTTACAATCTTAAGTACCTTTTCCGGCGTTGTAATAACAATATAGTCCTCAGAATCCAGCAGCAATTTATATCTCAACTCGATGACTTCTGTATCGGCGATCATTTTTTTCAATGTAAATTCGTTTTTTGTTCATAAGCGACTCACTGGGATGGCAAGGAAAATACCCATGCCTATCAGTGCGCAAATTAAATCGGCTTGTCAAAAAAAGACATGACGAAAATCATTTTTGCGGGTTAGTGACGTTGAAAAAATAAATACCACTATATGGCGAAGTTATTTTTCGTTTATTAACTGCCATAGCTTTAGCGAAGGCATGTTATGCAAGGCGCAAAATCCGCGAATAGTGAGCTATTTAAGGACTTTTGGGACGAAGCAGAAATGGAAAAGAACAAGTCAGATGGTGGTATTTATTTTGCCATCGTCACTAAGTGACGTTGGCGAAATAAATGCCACCATATAACGAAGTTGTTTTTCTTTTATGCGAGGCGCAAAATCCGCGAATAGCGAGCTATTTAAGGACTTTTGGGACGAAGCAGAAATGGAAAAGAACAAGTCAGATGGTGGTATTTATTTTGCCATCGTCACTTACTTTGTTGCGGGATAAAAATAATCATACGCGTTTTCAATAAAGCCATTTCCGAGCTTTGACAGGTTATGGGGCGAGTATAGTAACACAAGGTAATCTGCCTTTTTCATATTGCCCGCCCAGTCATACCCTTCGATAGATCTCCATTCATCCTGGTTTATTACTGTTGCGAAATAGTACCAAACTTCCCAGTTGGAATTTGTTTGGTGCATATAATCATCATGGAGGAGCGTAAAGACAAAACTGTCGCCGATATATATTGCTGCAGGCTTTGACTTTGTAGTGTCGCTGACATAATTGACATCGGGGTAAGTGAAATTTTCGGACACTATCGGGTAACTTAAATTGAGCAATTTGTATAGGTCATCATCTTTATCCCTGGCCCCGGACGAGGTATTTACGTTGCTCAGTGCAATATGCGGTAACTGTATGTTTCTCTTCTTTTCGATATATTTTGTGAGGCTGTCGGCTGCAAGTAATGAACCATAAGTTGTCCAGTGATTTCCCTGCCTGGCATAAAGCAGATCTTTGCTATTACCGCTCATAGAAACAAACCATGCATTAAAATCTACCTGGTTTATTTTTAAAGAGTCAGCGATACGCAGGTACGTTTCATAATTGGAGGGCGCAACGGCAGGCCCTTGCAAGTTTTCAGGGAAATCGGAAGGATAAAAGTAAGCTTTACCGGGCGCATAAGCCAGTATCAACGTTTTTCCCAGATGAGCAAGGGTATCTTGTATTGCCTTTAGTTTTGTAAGGATGCTAACCGCTTTTGCATTGCCAACAAAATCCTTGCCGAAATAGGCGTCGATATATGCCTTTAGGTACAGGTTTTGGTGCTGCCCCAGTACAACATCGGTAGCATGTAATTTTTTAAATAGCCAGAAGTCGAGCTGGTTGTTGAGCTTTACCATATTTGCCCTGAACCCGCATTGGTCGTTGAAATAATTATCCTTTTTGATCTGGAAAGAACCATCCCACCACTTTCCAGGCAGGAAGGGTGGATTTTCAGCTTCCTTATATTCTCCGTTAAGTTTAGCCGGGGCAAAAACAACAAAATGTTTCTGTATGACGGGCGATATCATTAGAACGAATACCAGCCAAAATAGCAGGGGTTTAATTTTATTTTCCATATGCTTAGAACCTGAAGTAAATGAAAGGGTTAAAAGTGGAAGAGGTTATGCGGCAAGCTGAGAGGATACCCAAAGCAATTACGACTAAGGTCATTAAAAAATGTCGTCTTAACGGATATTCATGATAGAACACTTGCTGCTGTATGCGTTGTCCCAATTGTGACAACGTAAAAAATGAAAAAAAGGCCGCCAATGCCAATGTAGTGAAATATTCACTGTCGGGCAGCCAAGAGCCCGTGGAGGGGTGCGACACAAACATCCTTTGCAGGTATGCCAATGACCGGTCGAGGTGTTCTAACCTGAAGAATACCCACCCGGTGAGTACTATGACAAATGTATAAACAAGTGCAGCCTTACCCAGTTTAGCCAGCCACCTGCCGAGGAACAGACGCTCCAAAACGAGGAAAAAGCCATGATATGCGCCCCAAACTACGAACCCCCATGCCGCGCCATGCCATAGCCCGGACAGCAGGAATACCAGCCATAGATTGAAATACAACCTCCATTTACTGTTTACGCGGTTGCCGCCCAGGGGGATGTACAAATAGTTGCGCATCCAGTTGCCGAGCGTGATGTGCCACCGGCGCCAGAAATCTGTAATGGAAACTGCGGTATAAGGGTTGTTGAAGTTCTCGGGAAAACGGAAACCCATCATCAATCCCAGGCCAATAGCCATATCGGAATAGCCTGAAAAGTCGAAATAAATCTGGAAAGTGAAGCTTAGTGCACCAAGCCAGGCAGTTGCATTACCCAGTTCATTATGCGGCAAGGCGAAAACATGATCTGCGGTGGCTCCCAGCACATTTGCAATAAGCACTTTTTTGCCGAGGCCAATAAAAAAACGATAGAGTCCCCTGAGCCTGTTTTCGTATTTGTCGAAGCCGGTATGATCATATATCTGTCCGGCAAACTCGCTGTACCTTACAATGGGACCGGCTATCAGCTTGGGAAAAAGGATGATGTATAGCAGGTAGTCCCGGAAACGGCGAAGAGGCTTGTGTGTCCCTTTAAATACGTCCACCGCGTAAGTCACCGTCTCAAATGTATAGAAGGATATGCCTATGGGCAACGCAAGCTTTGTCCAGCTCAAAGGGTGCATCCCCAGTTTTTGGGCTACCGTGTTTATGTTTTCCACAAAAAAGTTGCTGTACTTGAAAAACAGCAGCAAACCAAGGTTTATACACAAGGAAAGGCAAAGTAATGTAACACGCATATAATGATGCAAAGACCCTGCTACGAGCTTCACAAAATTAAGGTCGATGGTAACGCCCCCCGATGTGGCCATAAGCCTAACAACATAGAAATCGATCGCTGTTGTGGCCAGTATAACAAATATGAACTTAGGGGCGCCCCATGCGTAGAAGAATATGCTGCCGCATAAAATGACTGCGTT
>JABDBX010000110.1 GCA_013288445.1 Bacteroidota bacterium | reverse complement strand
TGGAACCACTACTTCTCGTTGAATTTCTCCGTGGTTGTTGTGTTCCGGCGGTTCAGTTTCAGGTTGTGGGTATGCCCGTATTTAAGCATGGTTTTTTCCAGTCCATAGATGTCATCTCCATACACATACACCACATTACCGGTTAGTTTTTTGAAGGTGTTATTTACGAGAGCGTCCTTGTCCTTTT
Organism: Bacteroidota bacterium; assembly: GCA_013288445.1. Classification (GTDB taxonomy): domain Bacteria; phylum Bacteroidota; class Bacteroidia; order Chitinophagales; family Chitinophagaceae; genus Nemorincola. Next base: position 10,073 of record JABDBX010000110.1, on the reverse strand, counting down.
CAAACTGTAGGTCCACTGCTTCTACGTGCCCAGCCAGTTTGTGATTCACTATGTTGAAATAGCCGACATACTTAGTCTTATTGCCAGAGAAAAACGTAATGAACGACTTGTTCTCCAGCAATGGGTCTTCTACGTAGGTGAACTTTGTTAGGAAGTTGTCGTAGAATTCGATCATTGTTTTATAGTCAACGCCATTTTTTAAGGTGCCGTTTTCTACAAGCAAATAGTTTTTTAGCAGTTGTTCGTAGTCGCGTTCGTTGTAGCCATCGCCGCTGTACTCTACTATCGTGAAGTGTTTTGTTTCCAGTTCCTTTATTATGTAGGTGTATTTTATGTTTTCAATATCCAGTTTTCCTTTATCGTCTGTCTTGGTATAAACCAGCGGCCCCAGCGGATTATTGCACTGTCGCGACCACCAGGTAGCTTTCAGACCATCTATTGTGTTGCATAACGCAAGTGTAGCGTCGATATATTCGGAGTAGTTGAGGTTCACTTTTTTATTCAGGTCCGGGTCGGGGCTGGTATTCAGCGATGGCACTTTGGTGTTCTTTATTTGCAGGTAGCCCCATGTGCCGTTGGAATATTCCTTTACCATTTCGCCCTTGTGTTTGGCATCGTCTTTGTTGCTCTTGATAAAGGCATTAAGATCGTGCCCGTTATTGTCGTAAACAACGCCATCGGCATACGGATACAGGTTATGGCACGTTTGTGCGATTGAGTTGCCCGAAGCCGCAGTGAGCAGCAACAATGCCGCTGTTTTTATAGTCTTGATCGTCATACCGGTATATTATTTTAAAATTGGAAAAGGGCATGTTCCAATGGAACGCAGCCAAATTAATAAAAGTATTGAAAATGTAAGTGACGTTGACAAAATATTAATGAGCTTTGAGGCGTTTATTCCGGGAAGCGGTTATCAAATAATGGTGAATGCAAATGATGCTACGCTCGCTTATAATGTGGTTTATGGCTTTTCCGCTGGCAGCAATGGGGCAGGGGGAAGAGCCAAATATTGTAAGCTACTGGCAGGATAGCATGAATATTAGGATACACGCCACCAACATGATCTCAAATGTTGGGAACCTTACAGTAAGAAAATGGGATTCCGTGAAGGGCCGTTATGTAAGTATTATTCCTGATTTGCTGCAATATAAGGCGATGGCAGGCAAGGGCTATACCAAGGTGCGTATAACAGCGATTGGCGCTGACGGGCAAGCCATCCTGGAAAAAGGAGATCCCGGGCATATGGCAGGGTACCTGGATTCAATACTTGCAAAAGCAAAGATCGCCGACACTATTTCGCTTATTTATGATAACGATGGTTACCTCCTCCAGGTGGTAAAGTCGGAAGATCACCCGGATAAAAAATATTACATAAGGGACACTTCTTCTTTCACCTACGAACTATTGGCTAAAGGTGGCAAAAGGATAACGTGGCGAACCGGAAGGCTGCAACATGAGGACGTGGCCGGCTATTCCAGCATCTACTGTGGCACTATTAACAAAGGCCCACTGGATCAAAGGAGCAATAGCTGTTTGATCTATGATTTCGATAGGAACAACCTGATGATCAGGTCGGAGAATAACTATAAAATTTTTGCGAACAAGTGCAAAGACTATGTGCCATCTCACCATATAAAGCGTTTGGTTTATGACCAGGCAGGTCGGCCGGTTTTACTTACCGATCTATTAGCAAACGATAGTCCGCCAAAAGTTGCTCACTTCACCACATACACCTATAACGATACTCCATTAACTTCTTCGTTAACGCCGCCCTGGAGCAACGCGAACTATAAAGTGCTACAGTTGCCATTAGTGGCCAAATGGCTACGGGAAAAGCAAGGTCTGAATATATCGGTGCAACAAACCAAAGCAACGCACTATGAACTGTATGACTACTCCGCCAGAAAATTTGTAATAAAAGATACGCCGAAGATCGATGAAGAATCAGAACGAATAGTATGGGATGGCAACAAGACGATGCTGCTTACAATGAATAATAGTGCATATCCCATAGTGCTTTACCAGTATGGGCATGACAGTGCAGGAACGTTTCGAGGGTCTTATACGCTGGCTTACATGCCGGAACCGGATACTTTTACTTACAACCCCAACGAAAAGCGGGTGGTCCGTGAACTGGGCGAAGCCGGTGGCGATTTTAGACAGCAATACCTGGAGCCGAGGAAGGGAGCCATACTGGCCAGGCAGATGGATTATTCAACGCGTAATGTAAAAAGCAGTGCGGATGGGTGGCGGCTCGTTACGTATAACCGGCTGTATTCAGGGGCGGACTGGGCCTATGAAAAAGAGTTTTACTGGATACCGAAGCCCACCAGGTTTAGAATGCCCATGCCCCTTTCCTCAGACTTTGTGATAACCGGACCGGATGGATTGGTGCACTATATATACAATAGTGGCAGGCTTATGCTGGTAGCGTATAGCCGTTGATTTAATAACAATGTTACATTTGCGGCTCGACAGTTTTAATGTTTGAAATGGTATGCGCTACGTATTAGAGGTAATGTATGACGGAACAAAGTTTCACGGCTCGCAGGTGCAGGGCTCGCAAGTAACTGTGCAACTCGCCCTCAATAGCGCCTTAAGCACCTTGTTCCGTATGCCTGTATCAACCTATGGGGCTAGCAGAACAGATGAGGGTGTACACGCGCTTTCCAACTTCTACCATTTCGATTTAGGGGAGGAATTGGATTTCGACCTTTTTTATAAGATTAACGCCATACTACCACATAGCATGGCCGTGAAAAGAGTTTACAAGGCTACAGACCCTGCCATGAACGTGCGGTTTGATGCTATACGGAGACAATACCGGTATCGCATTTATATGGCAAAAGATCCGTTCTTGTTCCAACGAGCGTTATTTTATCCTTTTACTCTCAACAGGGGTTTGTTAGACGAAACCGCCGCAATGATAATGGAGTATGAGCATTTTGAAACCTTCTCTAAGCGCAACGCCCAGTCTAAAACCTTTACGTGTAAAATATTCCGGTCTTACTGGGAGCAGAATGGCGGCGAACTGCATTATGTGGTTGAAGCCAATCGTTTTCTGCGGGGCATGGTACGCGGCCTGGTAGGTACGCAGCTGCATATCGCCCGGGAAAAGGGCACGTTGGACGACTTTCGTATGATAATTCAATGTGGCGACTGTACCAAAGCATTTTTTGATGTAGCCGGCCACGGCTTGTACCTGGAAAGAATCACCTACCCGGAGGGGTTGTTGGTGCCTTTGGATACGAGAAAGTAAACTGGGTAGATACAAGTGATGCGGCACAATAATATTTGCTAAATTTGCTAAATGGACACTGAGAAACATATTAATCAACCACTAGCTGAAGTTTTCGGTTTTCCAATTCATAATGAAAGTGAACGAGCCAAGCGATACAGGGACAATAAATTATGTCCATTCAATAATATTGTTTCCAACTGCACAAAAAACAGTATTGAATTTCCTTTGGGCGTTTGTAGCTTGTACCATAAAGAAAAGCCAGTTGTCATTTGCCCTATAAGGTTTAGAGAAGATTGGACAATTATCAGTGATGCTGCAAATTTTATTTTTGATGAGCGAGCTACATGGACACATGTCGGTGAAGTAAGATTGAATGATAAACTAGGAAAATCAGCCGGAAATATTGATTATGTTTTGGTTTCATACGACGATAAGGGCAGGGTATTGGACTTTGGCTCATTGGAAGTTCAATCGGTATATATATCCGGCAATTTGACCGGCCCGTTCACCGCATATCTTGAGGACCCTAGTTCTGAATTTAGCTGGACTAATGCCTTTAAGTACCCTAAGCCGGACTATCTTTCATCTTCAAGAAAAAGGCTTATTCCCCAAATAATAGCAAAGGGTTCAATACTAAGGCAATGGAATAAAAAGCAGGCAGTTGCCCTTCAAACTACTTTTTATAACACACTTCCCGCTTTGCCGGAAGTGGACAAAGCGTTATCTGATTTCGCATTCTTTTTGTACGACCTTGTACCGAATGCTCAAACGAAAAATTTAACGCTCAAACTTCAAAGAATTGTATATACGAATTTTGCATCAGCTTTGGAGCAGATCGCGAAGTTTGAGGCTGGTCCAATAAATGAGTTTACAGAAATACTACAGAAAAAACTTGATGCAAAAAGAACCGGAAATTCCGATATGAATAACGAGGAAAACTATGTAGCAGAATGACTCAGCAACTAACCATGTTTGGAATCGACGAGAATGTAAGTAAAAAGAAAGGCGTCATAAATGTTTCCTCAGTACCTCAACGAAGCCCCTTCCGCTATCCAGGAGGCAAGACATGGCTTATTCCCTCAGTCAGAAAATGGCTCACTCACAATCATGCGAAGGTTGGTCATTTGATTGAGCCGTTTGCCGGTGGTGGAATTGTAAGCCTGACGGCTGCTTTTGAAAAATTGGCTGAGAAAATCACTATGGTGGAAAAGGATGAAGAAGTTGCTGCCGTTTGGGAAGTGATTTTAAATGGGAAAAACGAATGGTTAGCGGATAAAATTTTCTCCTTTGATTTAACACTCGACAATGTAAAGTCAGAATTAAATAACCCACAGAAATTGCAGCACGATTTAGCTTTTTGCACAATTTTAAAAAATAGGGTATTCCATGGGGGAATAATTGCTAAAGGTTCTGGGATGCTAAAAAACGGAGAGAATGGAAAAGGCATTGGTTCCCGATGGTATCCAAAAACATTACGCGATAGGATTCTGGCAATACAATATGTAAGAGACACAATTCATTTTATTAATGGCAATGCTTTTGAAATTATTGAACAAAACATAGACAATACTGACGCATATTTTTTTATTGACCCTCCTTATACAGTTGCAGGTAAACGTCTTTACACGCATTTCGACATCGACCATGAAAAACTATTCGAGCTAACCTCATTAATACAAGGCCATTATATGCTTACATATGACGACACTTTAGAAATCAGGCAACTTGCGGATAAATACAAACTGTTGTATCGTCCTATTCCTATGAAAACGACACATCATTTAGAAAAAAATGAACTAATCATCTCTGATAACTTCGATTGGTGGTAATTCTTATCTAACTTTTCATATTCACAAACTGTAGCGGCAGGTCAATATCAGAGGTGCGGCAGAGTTGAATTACATCCTGGAGGTCGTCTATTTTTTTAGCTGTAACCCGGATAATATCATCAAGTATTGCAGCCTGCACTTTTAGTCCGCTGTCTTTTATCACCTTCACTATTTTCTTGGCGTAGTCTTTATCTATGCCGTTTTTTATGGGTATCGTTTTGCGCACATACTTGCCGTTTGCAGATGGTTCCTTACTCATGTCGAAGCTGTTGGCCTCAAGTCCTTGTCGCATAGACTTTGTGAGCAGCACATCTTCCAATTGTTTTAGCTTCATGTCGCTTTCCACCTCAATAGATATGGTCATGTCCTTTTTATTGAGCTCGAAGGATACATGTGTGCCTTTGAAATCGAAACGGTTGTCAATTTCTTTTTTGGCTACATTCACTGCATTGTCTAAGGTTTGCAGATCTACTTTACTGGTTATATCGAAGGAAGGCATGGCGTGCGTGTTTTAAAAGTAAAGAATACTCAAAATTATAAAAAAGATCGGAAGCGCAATAGCCCACCGCCTATAAACTCATACAGCTTCCTTCTCCAGCTTATACGCTGCTATCACCTCGCAATACAGCTTTTCATACATGGGGATTATGCGCTGCTTCTCGAAATGGCGTGCCTGGGCAATGGCCGCTTTTTTAAAGTGCTGCAACCGGTCGTCATTACTTAAAATATGAATGGCGTGCTGCGACATAGAAGCTATATCGCCAACATCGCTTAGATAGCCAGTTTCCCCCTCAATGTTTATTTCCGGCAGCCCTCCGGCATTTGTAGAGATCAGCGGGACGCTACATGCCATAGCCTCCAGTGCCGACAGTCCAAAGCTTTCGGTTTCCGATGGGAGAATAAATAGGTCGGCAATGCTCAGTATCTCGCTGATCTGTTCCTGTTTCCCCAGGAAACGCACATCGTCATAAACCCCTAAGGAGCGGGCCAGGTCCTCTGAGGCCTGGCGGTCTGGGCCATCGCCAATCATCAGCAACTTGGAGGGCACTTCCTGCCTTATTTTTTCAAATATTTTTATTACGTCCTTCACACGCTTCACGGCCCTGAAATTGGACACATGTACCAATATCCGCTCGCCATCGGGCGCCAGCATCTGTTTAAAATGTTCCTTATCGGTCTGGTGAAAACGCTTTATATCCACAAAGTTGGGGATAACATGAATGTCCTTTTCTATTTTGAAAGACCTTAAAGTTTCCTGTTTCAGGTTTTCAGATACGGCCGTAATAGCATCCGACTCATTGATAGAGAAAGTTACAACAGGCGCATAAGTAGGGTCTCGGCCTACCAGGGTAATATCTGTGCCATGCAGCGTGGTAATAAACGGAATATCTCTACCGGTCTTTTTCAGTATCTGCCGGGCAAAGTAGGCAGCCGACGCGTGAGGAATGGCATAATGAAGGTGCAGTATATCTAGGTTCTGGTTCACGATCACATTCACCATAGCACTGGCAAGGGCTGTTTCGTATGGAGGAAAGTCGAACAGAGGGTAAGTGGGCACCTTCACCTCATGAAAATAAATATTGGGATGAAACGCCTGGTTAAGGCGCACCGGCTGCTCATAGGTTATGAAATGTACCTCATAACCCTTGTCTGAAAGTGCAATGCCGAGCTCGGTGGCCAGCACGCCGCTGCCACCAAAAGTAGGATAACAAACTATACCGATTTTCATTTTCATATATCAGGCCGCAAATATCAGCTTATCCCGCCAACTAACCTCAATAGGCATATTGGTTTAAACAATAAATAACCCAATGGTGTTTATCCAGCCTTGGCATTTGCATTGATCCACGCGGTTACCAACGTAGCTTGCTCCTCGGTGAGTTCGGCTTTTTTTACCATCGAGGGCAGTATGTCGCCCCATTCTTTTACCGTAAACTCAGAAGGCGCATGAAGCTCGTGGCACTTATCGCAGTGGTCCGACACTATGGTTTTGCCATGGGTTAGTTGCACATCGGTATAGGTTTTCTTTTCGGTTGCACTTGAACTTGCGCTTTTATTGCCCCCGGAGTACATTTTCTTGTGGCAACCAACGGAAATTAAAACAGCCGTAGCCGCTAAAAGAACGTATTTTTTTTTCATCATAAGGTGTTCTATATAAAATAGTTAATAATTATTTCATAAATCTGTCGATCATTGCCGCCAGGAGGGTAGTATCCACCTGATTTATTGGATGCGGTGTATTTGGCAGTATGCCCATTTGTGCATTAGGGAGCGATTGGTAAACTGCAAACGTCTCGTCGAGGCTCACCATTTTGTCGCGGTCCCCCAGCAGCATCAATACAGGCGTAGTTATCTCCACATAGTCTGCTGGCTTCACCGTATTATTTTTTCCCAATGCCTCCATCATGCTTGCGGTTCCCCGTAGCACCACTTTCCAATCTTCGGGGTGGTGCATTTTACTAAGTTCATCTGCAAATGCAGGCAGTTTCTGTTCGATCTTACTTGCGTCCAACATTTTAATCTCCCGGGCTGCAATTGTTTCATCCCAGTGGTATTTTGTGGCCAGCGTGGCAACTTTATTTATTTTCTCGGGATAATGCCTGGCTAGGTACATACCCACATAGCCGCCCATGCTATATCCAAAGATGGAGACTTTATCTAATCCTTCGCGTGCCATAAAATTTAGCACATTACCGGCAAACAATTCTATCGAAAATGGTTGATCTGGCATGGTACTGCCGCCATGCCCCGAAAAATCCAGCGTATATACATTGTGCTTGTTGCGCAACTGCCCGGCCAATCGAGATAGCTGAACAGACGCTCCAATGGCGCCATGAAGCAATAATAATGGCTGCATAGCAACAAATGTAGTTAAAAATCAAAAACACGAAATAGCTGCTGCTCCGGTCAGGATTTGAGCGGTTTGACATTTTTTGCGATAACATTTAAAAAATTAGTGCAAAAGTTTACCTTTGCACGACTAATAAACAAGTTATTACATGGCTCACGATACACAACACGGACATACCAAAGAAAATAAGACCATAATATCTTTCAAGAATTCTTTCTGGCTGGTGATTATCATTGTAGGGCTGTTCATAGCTGCTCTTAACTTTGTAAAGGCCGAAAGCGGTGGTGAAGAAGGCAAGGGCGAAGCTAAGGAAGGTACCGAAATGAAGGCTACTGCAGAACCGGCTGTCAAAGAAAAATCAGAAGCGCCAAAGCCAGCAGAAACTGCGGGTACGGACACGGCCAAAGCGGCAAAGTAATCTAATCCCCAAAGCGGAAATGCAGGAAAATGATGTGATAGTAGTAACGGGAGCCGCCGGTTTCATTGGCAGCTACCTTGCAGGTTATTTAAACCATCTCGGTTTCACGAGGCTGGTGTTGGTCGATGATTTCTCCAACGATCAGAAATCAGCAAACCTCGCTGACAAGAAGTACCTCCATAAAATAGACAGGGAACAATTTTTTGACTGGGAACGAAATAATCCCGGCCTTATTAATTCCGTATTCCACCTTGGCGCCCGTACCGATACCACGGAAATGGACTATGCCGTGCATAAAAAGTGGAACCTGGATTATTCAAAGCGCGTGTGGGAGCTGTGTACACAGAGCAATATTCCCCTGGTTTATGCATCTTCTGCCGCTACCTATGGCAATGGCGAGTATGGCTATAAGGATGACCATGATATTGTAAACAAACTGGTTCCGCTAAACCCATACGGCGTTTCGAAAAACGAATTTGATAAATGGGCTTTAGCGCAGGAAACGGCCCCACCGTTCTGGGCAGGGCTTAAATTCTTCAATGTGTTTGGGCCTAACGAATATCATAAAGCCCGAATGGCTTCTGTGATTTTTCATGCGTATAACCAGATCAAGGAGAAAGGCTCAGTAAAGTTGTTCCGCTCACATAACCCAGAGTATAAGGATGGTGAGCAGATTCGCGACTTTATTTATGTAAAAGACGTGGTGTCTATCTGTGTATGGCTGATGCAAAACAGGCCTGCCAATGGCCTCTACAACGCCGGTACCGGCGAGGCGCGCACGTTTAAAGACCTGGTCAATGCTATCTTCGATACGTTAGCAGTTCCATCGCACATTGACTTTATAGATACACCGATAGACATCAGGGACAAATACCAGTACTTCACCGAGGCCGACATGACCAAACTGCGTAGCGCAGGCTACTCTGCGCCATTTTATTCCCTGGAAGAGGGGGTTAGGGAGTACGTCACTAATTTCTTAGAAACCGGGAAGTTCTTTTAATTAGTTATACGCTACACAGCGTAGCTTTGCGCATTTGCGAAAGGGTTTTCGTTCCTAATTGTTCCGCAACTTCGGGCATAAGGCCTCGCTACATGGTCAAGCCCTGAAAGGGTGTAATCTAATAGCGATGGGCATCGCCCATCGAACTCGCGTAGGACTCAACACAGTACACCGAATGCTGGAATACCATTTGCAGTATGGTTGGTCACAATAACTTCAGCTTATCAAAGTGCGCCTGTATTTCGTCCCGGTAGGTATTTCCTATGGTTATCGCCTGGTCTTTTATTCTTATGGTATTCCCGTCCACCTCGATGATGTATTTCTTGTTGATGATGTACGATTTATTCACTCTTAAAAACAACGGAATACCCGACAACTGATCCTCTATACTTTTCATTGTGGTGTGCACCACTATCTTGCCGGTATCTGTCCATAGCCTTACGTAGTCCTTCATTCCTTCCACCAGCCAAAGGTGCTCCAGGTCTATCTTTACCAGCTTTCCTTCCGACTTCACGAAAAGGATGGTGTCACCGGTATAAGAGGTACTTGCCATTACATTGGCATTTTTTAATAGTGCAGATTGGAGAATGGTATTTGCCTTATCAACTGCCTTTAAAAAGCGCTCAAAGGAAATCGGCTTTACCAAATAATCTACTGCATTGAGCTCATAGCTTTCCACTGCATATTCCGAATAGGCGGTAGTGAAAATGACCAGCGGCGGGGTCTTCAATGTT
>JABDBX010000109.1 GCA_013288445.1 Bacteroidota bacterium | reverse complement strand
CGTCACTAAGAGAATAAATGCTGAGGTATTGCAGGGAAAGCGGGCTGAATATGGCAAAGAAATTATTAAGGTCTTAGCGCAAACACTAACAGAGCAATATGGCACTGGGTGGAGTGAAAAGCAGTTGAGACATTTTGTGCGTTTTGCTGATGTTTTCCCTGACGAGCAAATTGTATACACACTGTGTATACAATTGAGTTACTCCCATATCCGGCAACTAATCTTTATGGATGACGCTCTGAAAAGGGCATTTTATACCGAAATATGCACGATGGAACATTGGAGTGTGCGCCAATTACAAGAGCGCATTAACTCTTTGCTTTATGAGCGGACTGCTATTTCGAAAAAACCTGAAGAAACAATAAAACACGATTTAGAAAAACTAAGGGCCGAAAAACAGCTTTCCCCCGACCTCGTTTTTCGCGACCCTTATTTACTCAACTTTCTTGGTTTGACCGACAGCTATCCTGAAAAGGACCTCGAATCGGCTATATTAGCTGAAATGCAGCAGTTTATTACCGAAATGGGAACCGATTTTGCGTTCCTGGCAAGGCAAAAGCGCATTACCATTGATAACAGAGATTATCGCATAGACCTCCTATTTTATCATCGCAGGCTTAAATGTCTCGTTGCAATTGACCTTAAAATAGGTGAATTTGAAGCGGCTCATAAAGGAAACATGGAATTGTATTTGCGTTATTTAGAGAAATATGAACAGGTAGAAGGCGAAAATACACCTATAGGCTTAATTCTCTGTACCGGTAAAAATGAAGAACATGTAGAACTGATGCAATTGGATAAAAGCAATATAAGGGTTGCAGAATACCTTACACTACTGCCCTCCCGCAAGCTCCTGCAAGAAAAACTACATAAAGCTATTGAGATAGCGAAAATTAGCCTCGATCGTAAAAATGAATAAAATTTCTGTAACCCATATTCTCCCCATTATGTACCCCGCAGTAAAAGAAGTAAGGCCAGGAACAGACTACACACTTTTATTAACCTTTGATAACGGAGATAAGAAGCGCTTTGATATGAAACCGTATCTTGATAAAGGTGTGTTCAGGGAGTTGAGAGACATTACGAAATTCAATACCGTTCACGTAAGTTTCGATACAGTAGAATGGGAAAACGAAGCAGACTTTGATCCCGAAGTGTTGTTTAATAATAGCGAGGTGGTGTAGCCATGTAACCCAACATAGTTTTTTGCTGCCGCAATAGGGAGGCAATACCTTGATCGGGTTAAGTGCTAACTGTGGGGAGATTTCTCCACTTCGTTCAGTCACCGGTGAAGGACCGGGACTTCACTTCGTTGCGAAATGACGGCCTTGATTTCGCATTGCCCACATTAATTCCACATTACCGCATTCCCACATTATCAAAAAGCGTACCTTTGCGGCACTCAAAAAAACGATTATGAAAGAAGTATATATAGTATCGGCTGTACGTACACCTATTGGTGCATGGGGCGGGGCATTGAAAGATTTTTCGGCTACAAAGCTTGGGGCCATTGCCATCAAGTCGGCGCTGGAAAGGGCCGGTGTAGGCGCTGAACTGGTAAATGAAGTGCTTATGGGCTGTGTGCTGCAGGCCAACCTGGGCCAGGCCCCTGCACGGCAGGCAGCACGGTTTGCAGGTGTGCCGGACAATGTGCCTTGCACCACGGTGAACAAAGTGTGCGCCAGCGGTATGAAGTCGGTAATGCTGGGCGCGCAGAGCATAATGCTGGGCGATAATGATATAGTAGTGGCTGGTGGCATGGAGAGCATGAGCAATGTGCCCTTCTACAACGAGAACCTGCGCTGGGGCAATAAATACGGCAATGTGACCCTGATAGACGGCCTGGCAAAAGACGGCCTTACCGATGTATATCACAACTACGCTATGGGCAACGCTGCCGACCTTTGTGCACGTGAATGCAATATAAGCCGCGAGGCGCAGGACGAGTTTGCTATAACCAGCTACAAGCGCAGCCAGGCTGCATGGGATGCCGGTAAGTTTGATAGCGAAGTGGTGCCGGTAGAGGTGCCACAGAAGAAAGGCGAACCGGTGAAGATAAGCAAGGACGAAGACCCGTGGAATGTGAAGTTTGACAAGATAGCCGGGCTACGCCCTGCCTTCTCTAAAGAAGGTACGGTAACAGCTGCGAACGCCAGCACCATGAACGATGGCGCCGCAGCGCTGGTGCTGATGAGCAAAGAAAAAGCAGACGAACTGGGCATAAAACCGATAGCAAAAATAAAGGGCTATGCCGATGCAGAGCAAGCGCCAGAGTGGTTCACCACATCGCCATCTATAGCGGTGCCGAAGGCTGTGGCCAAGGCCGGGCTGACAATGGATGATATTTCGTTCTTTGAACTGAACGAGGCTTTCAGCGTGGTGGGTATAGTGAATACACAGAAAATGAACATAAAGCCGGAGCAGGTGAATGTGAATGGCGGCGCAGTAGCGCTGGGGCATCCGTTGGGTGCAAGTGGTGCGCGCATTATCACCACGCTTATCAGCGTGCTGCAGCAGAATGGCGGCAAGTATGGCGCGGCGGGTATATGCAATGGCGGCGGCGGCGCAAGCGCTATAGTAGTGGAGTTGCTGTAAAACCGCTCCCCTGCTGGCTCCGAAAGAGAGGGTTAAGCTACGTAGGCGCGAGCCGATCTCCCCAGTCCATGGACTTTGCTTAGGATGACAGTGGAGCGGGTGACGTGATTTCGCCAATCAGAGATTGACAGCCACCGTGACGTAGTCGGAGACTACGCCGAACTGTGACAGAATAGACAACATTGGGCTTTAGCCGAAACCACTCGTACAGTGTTACGCAGGCTCGGCTAAAGCCTGATGTATTTTTGAATTAGTCCGCGGTCTGAAGGCCGGGGCTACTAACGTCTAAATTCGCCTGGTCCGGTCTGTCATACGCCCAGGATAAAGATTTTTTGTTTTTTCTCGATTTTACATAATACTTTTGTGGTACAATGGTTTCCGGCTTCGGCCGGGATGAAAAGGGAACCAGGTGTGAATCCTGGACATTACCCGATGCTGTTAGCTCCGATTTGAGCCTTTTTTGCTTCCTGTATTGCCACTGTCCGCCCCCGGCGGATGGGAAGGCCGCGAAAAGGTGGAGTAAGTCAGAAGACCTGCCTTTGTATTGAGTGACGGTAACAATGTCACTAACTTATCGCTGCTTTCGGGACCAAAAGCACAGGTGAGATGAAGGCGGGGCATTCCCTGCATTTTTCTGTATCTGATTTTCCCAATTGCTGCGTATTGATTTGTTTATAAAAAACCAATTATATATGCGCACGTTTACCATTTTGTTTTCCGCCCTCCTGCTGGGCGCTACTGCCGTGAAGGGTCAGACCGTGGCCACTTTCGATGACCTTACCCTTACCAAGCCCGACACCTTTTATGTGAATTATTCGGCACCAGGTGCTGATGTTGGCTTTAACGATGGCCTCGGTCATTTCCACACTATATTCGATACGTCTGCGGGCTACTCTTACTGGGATGGCGGCTTCCTTTATTCCAATATGACGGACAGCGTGACCAATGGCTTCCTGAACCAGTACTCGGCAAAAACAGCGATCGGCTATAATAATTCGGCAAACTATGCGGTGGCCTATTGCTCAGACCCCATCACGTTTGCCACCAATATGCGCATGACCCTGCGTAGCGCTGCCGTAGGGCAGCCTGTAATGGGCTTCTACATTACCAACAGTACCTATGCCTACAACAGTATGGCCCCCGGCTACCCGGCCCAGACCCCTGCCAAGAAGTTCGGAAACGGCGACTGGTTTTTATTGACAATAAAGGGCTATACGTCCGGTGCTTTAACTGCCGACAGTGTTAACTTTTACCTGGCCGACCTCCGCTTTACAGATACCACAATGAACTACATAGTAAAGACCTGGGACTGGGTAAACCTGCTGCCACTAGGCCATGTGGATAGCCTTTATTTTAACCTAAGTTCATCTGATAACGGGATGTTCGGAATGAATACCCCCGCCTACTTCTGTATGGATAATTTTACGACCAATGAAACGGACGTAGCAGTGAAAAATGTGCAACCGGCCTACCTGGCAAAGGTTTACCCTAACCCTGCAAAAGATGTATTGTATGCTGACCTTACTGATAAATCGGTGACGGAAATTAAGGTAGTAAATATGGCAGGACAGGTGATGAGTACTTACGTTCCAACGAGCAGCCACGTAGAGATAAATACATCGGCTTTGGCGCCGGGACAATATTTGTTACAGATGACTGGGGAACGTGGTAGTGCGGTGGTGAAGTTTGTGAAGTAAAAACCTCTCCCCGGCCCTCTCCAAGGGAGAGGGTGAAGCTACGTAGGCGCGAGAAACTGTGTCATTTTCAAAGAGCTTGTGCGAAGCCCGGCAATTGCAGGATTTACTCACCATGACAGGAATGCTATTAAGTGACGATGACAAAATAAATACCACCATTTGACTTGTTCTTTTCCATTTTTTCTTCGTTGTAAAAGTCTTTAAATAGCATACTATTCGCAGATTTTACGCCTCGAAAAAAAGAAAAATAACTTCGCCATATAGTGGCATTTATTTTGTCAACGTCACTAAGCTTCATAGTTGTGCCACACTTCCATTTTGTGGCACAACTAAACAATCCGATAAGTACGTTTTATGAAAGGGATTTGTTTTTTTATTTTTTTATTTTTTGGACTGCATGTGGCGGCAATAGCGCAGTATGCACCGCAGGCCGGGCTACCGGGCAGCACAGCCATAGACGCTACCAGCAGCCTGTTTGTGGGGTGGGCTACCGGATGCACTGTGCAGCGTGGCTTTATGGATATTGCCAACCCGGCAGGGGGATATGCGAGCGTGGGCGACAGCAGCGATGCGTTGGGCATGGCTGACCGTTCTGTGGTGAGCCTGGGCGATAGCGGAATTGCAGTGCTTACTTTTGCCAACCCCATTATTAACGGTCCAGGGCCTGACTTTGCAGTGTTTGAAAATGGGTTCACTAATTCGGATACGCCCTCGCTGGCGTTCCTGGAACTAGCGTTTGTTGAAGTAAGTTCCGATGGAATTAATTATTTCAGGTTCCCGGCAACATCGCTGACGCAGGACAATGTGCAAATATGGAACGGCAGGTACATCGACGCCAGCAACATTAACAACCTGGCTGGTAAGTATGTGGCCATGTACGGCACTCCGTTTGACCTGGACGAACTTGCAGGGCTGCCTGGGCTGGACGTAAATAATATAACCCATGTACGGGTGATAGATGTGGTCGGTTCCATCAGCGGGCATTCGTCTTACGACAGCAGCGGCAGGATCATCAATGACCCCTACCCTACTGCCTTTGCATCAGGTGGCTTCGACCTGGATGCGGTGGGAATTTTACACGAGGCGCATGAAAGTGTGAAGCAGCTCAGCAAGGATGTCTCGGTAAGTGTATATCCTAACCCGGCTACAGACGAGATCGTGGTATCTGTAAAAGGAAATACCGGCGTTATAAACGCTGTGCTGACAAATGTGCTGGGAAGTGTGTTGCAGCAAACGTCATTGAACAATGTCGTAAATAAGATCGCTATTGCAGAATACCCCGCCGGAATGTACTATCTCCTGTTGAGCGATGCCAACGGGAATAGGTGGACTGAGAAGGTGATGAAACGATAACCTCTCCCGGCCTCTCCAAAGGAGAGGTGAAGCTACGTATGCGCGGGTGAACCATCCAGATTTGGGCAACTAAACACGAGAACATAGGTTATGAAATACTTTTTCCAATGCTCCAAAAATGAATAATGCCAGATGCTATTTACTGTTCATGGTTTGCTGCCTGCTGGGGGCATGTAAGAAGGATAAGCCTGATGCAACGGCTACAACACTGCCGGGCGCAACGGGGAATGTGTATATAATTTGCGAAGGGGCGTACAAAGCGGTTAATGCCTCGTTGTATGCTTATGCACCTGCAAAGGACAGCGTGTATGGCGACCTCTATAAAAGCGTGAACAACCAAGCGCTTGGCGACGTTCCAAAGTATGCAGCACATAGGCGATAAGTTATTCCTGTGCATTAATAACTCTGATAAGGTGGTGGTATTAAATGCAGCAGACTGGACTTTGGCGGGTACGATAAGCATAAAGAAGCCGAGATACATTTTGCCTATCAATGCCACGAAGGCGTACGTTTCTACAGAATATGATGACAAGGTGTACATCATAAACCCACAGGCGATGGCCATAACAGGATCAATAACACTGCCGTACCTGAACACAGAAGGAATGGCGGCCTATTATGGCGACGCCTTCATCTGCACTTTTGATACGGCGTCCAACAAAGTATACAAGATAGACGAGGGTACAGACCAAATTGCGCAAACGATACAGGCGGCGGGATTTGCGACACAGGAAGTGCTGTTAGATAAAGAGCAAATGTTGTGGGTACTATCTGGCGACCAGCCTGATGGCCGGCCGGGGGCGCTTACCAGGATAGACCCATCTACCGGAGTGCAGCTTATCTCTTACCAGTTCCCTGCCGATGCTGACCCGATAAAGCCTGTATTCAATCCCACTAAGGATACACTTTATTTTATGGAGGCTTATAATACAGGCACATTGAAGAATGGTATATACCGCATGGATATTCATGCTGCCTCGCTGCCTTCGGCGGCCTTTGTGGCGGAGGCCCAGTACCAGTATTTCTGGGCATTGGGGATTGACCCGGTAAACGGGGATATTTATGTTGGTGATGCAAAAGATTTTATCCAGAAGGGAACTGTGTATGTCTATAGGCCGGATGGCACAGCCAAAGGCAATTTTAACGTAGGGCCAGCGCCGGGGCATTTTTATTTTGATTATTAGTCTATGGTTTTGCCAGGTCAACACAAAATTGCACATACAGCACAAAGGACACTATTGTTCTTAGTGGGGTGGCTTGTGTTTACGCCAATTGCATATGCCCAAACGAGTGATTCTACACTGCACGAAATAAAAGTAAAAGCAAAACGCAACGCATCCAACGATGCGCGGATAAATGAGTTTTCGCCGGGGCAAAAAATAAGAAGTATAGACAGCGCCACCTTGCAGCAATACCAGGCGCAGAGCATGGCCAGCCTGCTTGCGCAGCAAACATCCGTTTTTGTAAAGTCTTACGGTTTTAACGGATTAGCGACACTTAATTTCCGGGGGTCTTCATCCGCACAGTCTGCGGTGTACTGGAATGGCATACCGATACAAAATGCGGCCCTGGGTATTGCAGACGTATCCACGCTGCCCGTATTCCTGATGAACAAGGTGAACCTCGTTTATGGGGGCTCATCTGCTTTATGGGGCAGCGGCAATGTGGGTGGCGCACTGATGCTGGAAAATGATGCCCCGGCTTTCGACTCGGGCAAAAGGGCTTTATCTGTTAGCGGCGGCACGGGTAGTTTTGGGCAGTACAGCGGTGGACTAAATGGTAGTATCAGCAGCAAGCGGTGGTATCTTTCCGCCAGTGTGTTTGCACAGACTGCACAAAATAATTTCCCTTATACTACCGAAACCGGCGGGAAAGCGAATATGCCCAACAGCAAATTGCAGAGTGACGCGGTATTGCTTCGCGGCGCATACAGGCTGGGAGTCCAGAATACAATAAGCCTCACGGCCTGGTACCAGCAATATGCCCGGCAGATACCGCCAGATCTTTCGGAAGCGGGCTCTGTGGCCAACGAAGTCGATGGCTCCCTGCGTTTGCTCGCAGAGTGGGACAAGCAAGCGGGTGAGCATAAGTGGTATGTAAAATCGTCACTCATCCGCGATGAGGTAAAGTATGACGATGATGCCATACTACTGCATACGCATGATATAGTGAACCAGTATTACCAGGAGGTAGGATGGGAACAGAAATTTTCGGCCTATGGTCGGCTTATCGTTTTTATACCGGTGCAGCTGGCATGGATCAGTACCCCGGCGGGAGCGACGGTCGAAAACCAGCAAAAGGCCGCGATTGCCGGGGCCTATGAGGTGAAGCTGTTTAAAGGCCGGCTTAATGTTGCTGTAAATGCACGGGGCGAAAATATCACCGACCACAATGATTCTACCAAGAGGAATAACATTTTGCTGCCGGGGGCAGATGCATCTTTCAGGCTCACCAACTGGCTGGCATTGCGGGCAAATGTGCAACGCACCTACCGCACGCCTACGCTCAATGAATTGTATTATTTTCCCGGCGGCAATACCAGCCTGAAACCAGAGCAGGGATGGAATGAGGATGCCGGATATACTGTAAAAGCGAAGGTGGGGAATTGGATGTTATATCACGATGCATCGGTGTTTACAAGGGATATTCACGACTGGATATTGTGGATAGGCGGCGCCATATGGACGCCTCATAACATAGCAGAAGTGCATAGCCGTGGGGTGGAAACAGAGAACTATGTTACCTACTCCACGGGCAAATGGCAGTTTCATTTGGGGCTGAATACCGCCTATGTATTGGCTACGACTGTGGCCAGCTACATATACAATGATGGCAGTATTGGGAAACAGATCCCATATACGCCGAGGTATAACGGGCAGGCGAATGCGGGATTTAACTATAAGCGTTTCGGGGTTAATTACAACCACACTTATACCGGCTACAGGTTTACCACATCAGACGAGTCTGAATATATACTCCCTTACCAGACGGGCAATGTGCAGCTCATGTACCATGTTTCAGCGGGCAAATATCTGCTGCAGTTTACCGGGCAGTGCAATAATATATGGAATGAACAATACCAGGTCGTAGCGTTCCGGCCTATGCCTGGTATAAACTGGCTGCTGGGCGTTAAGGTTCAAATGTGATCCCTGCCTATAACGCGAGTCGCCACCACAAGCTCCCCTTAAGCGGATTGCTAAAGCGAACTAATAAAACTTAGCATTGTTGCCGCCATGCTGGTGCCATGCACCGGGATATTGATGGTGCGCGCAACTAGTTAACGCAATCGTTACCATTAACAGGGATAGAATTGTTATTAATTTCTTCTTCATCAGGGAGCTCGTTTGGCTGTAAAAATAAAAATAATTGGTTAATAGCCTAATTTTTAAATTCAGGGCTATAAATTTTTGCCTGGTTAATAAGTCAATTATCCATTGGGCACCACTACTGGATATACTGTTGAAGGCTGTCAATAGGCATGTCCCCGTTAAAACATTTTATCAGTTTGCGGTCATGGTCGTAAATATTGATCTGGGGCAGCATTTTGTATAAAATTACTTTGTTAATATAGTCTGAGCTATCCGGGCCGATAGATATAAAAGGATAATCGGGGATACTGTTGTTACTTACGAAATTAGGTATCATATTGGCCAGCCTGGGGTTAGCTACCATTACCAATTTCGTATTTTTGAAAAGTGCGGAATTCTTTTCTATCATCTTCGTCTCTTCTTCGCAATGGGAGCAATTAGGGTTGAAGATCATTACAAAAAGATTAGCGTTATTATCCAAGTCTGCCGACGTGACAAAATGCCCGGAAGCGGGCGATGAAGCAGGTTCGCCATGCTTCTTTTTTTTCTTAGGTTTTGGCACTTCCCCAGCTTCCTTTGCAACTTTCTTTGTGCCGGAGTCACGGTAAGACACGATCTTCAGCAATGGCATTGGCGCTCCCAGAATTTTATAGTCAACCTCGGGCGCCGCATTTGCTTCTGCGGTTGTAACAGGCGTCTGTGCACTGGTTTGAGCTTTAGCGCAAAGACTGCCTATAAGGCAAGCCAAAACCAAATAATTCCGCAACATGCTAAGCTCCTTTATTCAAAGTTATTTATTCAATATACTGCTCGAGGCTATCCATCACCACTTCGCCGGTGAAAGTCTTTATCAGTTTGCGCTGATGGTCATAAATGTTGATCTGCGGGAGCGCCTGGTATAAAAACACCTTGTTTATAAAATCGGTGCTATCCATTCCAATAGACATAAAAGGGTAGTCGGCAATATGGTAATTGCTAACGAAATCCGGCAGAAACGGCCTCATGACAGGGTTGGCGATTAATAAAAGCTTTGACTTCTTAAACAAATCAGCTTTGCCTTCAATCCTCCTAGTCTCTTCTTCGCAATGTGAACACGTAGGGTTGAACATCATCACGAAGAAATTGGCATTATTCGAAAAGTCTCCGGTAGTTAAATACTTCGGCGACGATGACCTTACCTGCGCTTCTTCATGTTTTTTCCTTCTTTTAGCACGTTGCGTTTCTTCCGGGGCTTTTTTCCCGGTATCGCTGATCCTTTTAGAACCCGAATCTATGTATGATACTGCCTTTATTGTGGGCAGCGGCGCACCCATTTTCTTATAA